>DASQKC010000047.1:0-16379 GCA_035630755.1 Actinomycetota bacterium
GGACGACGCGGGGCCATGAACGCGTCGAGGTCGCGGACGGGCGTGGACGAACCGACGGCGAGGATCGAAGCGTCGGGGACGAACCGCGCGAGGTCACGTGCCACGCGCGGTTCGGTCGGGGCGACCCATCCGTCGAGCGTCCGGTCGACCGCCGCGTGGGCCACCAGATCGGCCTCATGCCACGCGCTGAGCCACGACGCGTCGGTCGGCGCGATCGGGTCATCACCCTGCGACCGCTCCCACGCGATCGCCGCGAAGAGCTCGGGATCGACGGCGATCCTCCGCTCTGCGCGACCGTCCGGATCGGGATCGAGATGGTCGCGGTCGAGCACGATCAACGTCGCCGCCGACGCCGCGAGCGCCTGCGACGCGCGCGTCGTGGGCGTCGCGCCCACCTGGAGCACCACGTCGGGGCGGTGGCGCTCCCGCCAGCCCGGATCCCCCACGAGCTGTTGACCGGCGGCGAGCGCTCGGCCGGCGCCGCCGGCGTCGAGCCGCAACCCGCTGAGCGGCTCGGCGAGCACGGGCCACCCGAGCAGGGCGCCGAGCGAGAGGAGGGAGAGCGTGGCCGGCGGGCGGGTGGCGCCGATGGTGATCACGCCTCGCCGGCCGGCGTGGTCGCCGATGAACGCCTCGAGCGCGGTGGCGGCGACGTCACGGTCGGCCTCGCGCACCGCCGGCGGCGCCGTCGCGTCCGCGGGCGTGCGGGGGGCGGGGTCCCCCTCGGGCACGAGCGGCTCCTCGAACGGCGCGTCGACGTGGACCGGGCCGGGCGGGGTCCCGAGCGTGGCCTCGATCGCCCGTCGACCCGCGTCGCGCCAGGCCGCGACGTCATCGGCGGCACCCGGGACCGGCGGTTCCACGTAGGCGCGCGCGTACCGCCCGAACAGGTCGTCCTGGTCGATCGTCTGGTTCGCCCCCGTGCCGCGCAGGCGCGGCGGCCGGTCGGCGGTGACCAGCAGGAGCGGGGTCCTCGATTGCGACGCCTCGACGGCCGCCGGCCAGAGCTCCGCCGCCGCGGTCCCGCTCGTCGTCATCACGACCGCCGGGACGCCCGTCGCCTTGGCCACCCCGAGCGCGAAGAACGCGCCGGCGCGTTCGTCGAGGTGCACGTGCACCTCGATGCGGTCGTCGCGGGCCACGGCGAGCGCGAGCGGTGCTGACCGCGAGCCCGGCGAGACACTCGCGTGGCGCACACCGGCCGCGACGAACGCGTCCACGAGCGCCGCGGCGCAGGCGAGGTTCAGGTCGCCGTGGCCCACGGTCACGTTCCCGGGATGAGCGGTCCAGGCCGCACGGTGTCCTGCAGCGCCAGGCCGACCGCCATGGCCAGCCCGCAGACGGCGTGGACGAGCGCGGTCCCCGTGAGGACCGGGATCAGGTCCCGGCCCGTCGCGGTCCCGACGGCCTCCATCGGCCGGATCGCGGGGACCCAGGCGGCGAGCCCGAGGAGCGCCCAGATCGTGAGGCCGGCGTCGTCGTCCATGAGCCCGACGAGGACGCCCACGACGATCGTCGCGAACGCGCCGACGACGCACACACGGTAGAGGCGGCGGGTCCCCGCGTCGCCGAGCCGGACGGCGAGCGTGCGCTTGCCGGCCGCCGCGTCGGTGACGATGTCGCGCAGGTTGTTCGCCACGAGGATGGCGACCGCGAGCACGCCGAGCACGACCCCCGCCCACCAGGCGTCCGACGTCACGGTGCCGATCATCACGAACGTGGTGCCGCACGTCGCCGCGAGGCCGAAGAAGAGGAAGACCATCAGCTCGCCGAGGCCGAGCCCGGCGTAGGGCCGTGGCCCGCCGCTGTACAGGAGCGCCGCCGCGAGCGCGAGCGCGCCCACGAGGAAGATCAACCACGGCGTCGTCGCCAGCGCCAGGGCCAGCCCCGCCACCGCGGCGAGCCCGAGCGCGGCGAGGGCCGCCGCGACGACCTGCCGCGGGCGGGCGGCGCCGCTCGCCACGAGCCGTGGGGGCCCGAGCCGCTCGGCCGTGTCGACGCCGCGGATCCCGTCGAAGTAGTCGTTGGCGTAGTTCACACCGACCTGGAGCCCCGCCGCCACGAGCAGCGCGGCCACGAACCGCCACCAGATGATCTCGCCGGCCGCCGCGGCGCCGACGACCACGGCCACCACCCCCAGACCGAGCGTGCGCGGGCGCGCGCCCCGCCACCAGACCGCGATCACGGGCGCTTCGGGAACCGCGAGAAGTCGGGGTCGCGCTTCTGCTGGTAGGCGTCGCGGCCCTCCTGGGCTTCCTCGCTCATGTAGTAGAGGAGCGTCGCGTCGCCGGCGAGTTGCTGCACGCCGGCGAGCCCATCCACGCCGGCGTTGTAGCCGGCCTTCAGCAGCCGCAGCGCCAGCGGCGACTCCGCGAGCATGTCCCCGCACCATGCGACGGTGGTCGCCTCGAGCTCGTCGAGCGCGACGACCGCGTTCACCAGGCCCCAGGCGAGCGCCGTCTCGGCGTCGTACTGCCGGCAGAGCAGCCAGATCTCCTTCGCCCGCTTCTCGCCGATCTGGCGGGCGAGCAGCCCGATCCCGTATCCGCCGTCGAACGACCCGACGCGCGGTCCCGTCTGCCCGAACCGCGCGTTGTCCGCCGCGATCGTGAGATCGCAGCACAGGTGGAGGACGTGGCCGCCGCCGATCGCGTAGCCGGCGACCATCGCCACCACGGGCTTCGGGTGACGGCGGATCTGGATCTGCAGATCGAGGACGTTGAGGCGCCCGATCCCCCGTTCGTCGACGTAGCCGTCGTCGCCGCGGATCGTCTGATCCCCGCCGCTCGAGAAGGCCAGGTCGCCGGCGCCCGTCAGGATCACGACACCCACCTCGCTATCGTCGCGGGCCCGGTCGAACGCCGTGATCAGCTCGCGGGTGGTCGCGGGACGGAAGGCGTTGCGCACCTCGGGCCGGTCGATCGTGATCTTCGCGATGCCGGCCGCGTCACCGCTCCCGATCTCGTAGCGGATGTCGGTCCACGAGCCCTGAGGCTGCCAGGCGATCCCCTGGTCGATCATATGAGCGTCCACTCCTAGAGCGCCAACTCGTACGGTTGCCGTTAGCCTACCGGACGTGACCGTGCACGGGCATCGCCGAGCCGCCCCCGGGGAACTGGTGGCCGTCGACCTCCCGCCCGGCGAGGAGTGGCTCGACGTCCTCGCCGATCTGTGGTGGCGCGGGGTGTCGGTCTGCCCGATCGACCACCGCCTGACCGTGCGCGAGAAGCGCGCGCTGATCGACATCGCGCAGCCCTCCCTGCTCGTGGGCGCCGACGGCGAGACCGTCTTCCCCGACGTCGGCGTCACCGACCCCGAGACCGCCGCGGTCGTCATCGCGACATCGGGGACGAGCGGGCCGCCGCGCCTGGCCGAGCTCGGCCGACCCGCGCTCGAGGGCGCGATCGAGCGCGCGAACGCCGCGATCGAGGTGACGATCGACGCGCCCTGGCTGGCCGTGATGACGCCGGCGCACGTGGGCGGGCTCCTCGTCTACCTGCGCGCGGCGATCTACGACACGCCGGTGGCCGCGCACGAGCGGTTCACCCCCGAGGCGCTCGCCGGGCTCGGCCCGGTGTGCACCTCGGTCGTGCCGACGATGGTGCTCCGGCTCGTCGAGTCCGGCGTGGCGCTCGAGGACGCGACCCTCGTCGTGGGGGCGGCGGCGCTGGACCGCGCGACACGGGGCACGGCGCAGCTGCGGGGCGCGCGGGTGTTCCAGACGTACGGCATGACCGAGACGTGCGGGGGCACCGCCTACGACGGCGTCCCGCTCGCCGACGTCGACGTCCGGATCGGCGACGGCGGCCTCATCGAGCTGCGGAGCCCGATGTTGTTCTCCGGGTACCGGCACGACCCCCAGGCGACCGCCGAGGCGTTCACGGTGGACGGGTGGTTCCGCACGCGCGACCTCGGGTCGGTCGACGACGACGGTCTCGTCACCGTGCACGGCCGCGTGGACGACGCCATCCGCACGGGCGGGGAGACCGTCTGGCCCGAGGAGGTCGAGGCGGTCCTCCGCGCGCACCCCGCCGTGGCCGATGCCGCGGTGGCCGGCCGACCCGATCCGGAGTGGGGCAGCCACGTGGCCGCGTGGGTGGTGCCGGCGTCCGCCGACGCACCCCCGTCGCTCGAGACCCTCCGGGCCCACTGCCGCGAGCACCTCGCGCGGTTCAAGGTCCCGAAGGAGATCGCGATCGTGGCCACCCTGGCCCGCACGACCACGGGGAAGATCCGGCGCTACGACCTGTCCTGACGACCCCCCACATGGTTGAAGGCCCGAGCGAGGGAGGGGTTCGCTCGGGCCTTCGGTTCCTGCGGTCCGCCGTGGCGACTCGCAAGAGGGGTTCCGTCCAAGGCTTCGTCGGGGGGCGTCGGATCCTGCATACCCTGGATCAGGTATCCGGAACCCGGAGCGAGGGACCCGCAGGTCAGGAGACCTGGATGGCGCCGTTCTTGACCGCGAACGCCACCGCCTCGAGCTTCGAATGGACCCGGAGCTTGCCGAGGATGTTCCGCACGTGGGTCTGCACCGTCTGCGGGCTGATGAACAACTGCTTCGCGATGTCCTCGTTGCGCATGCCCTGGGCCAACAGGCCGAGGATCTCCCGCTCTCGCTCGGTGAGGTCGCCGAGGAGCTTCAGCGCGTCGCGCTGCGCCTCGCGCTCTCGGGCGACCTGGGTGAGGAGGCGGGTCAGGGTCTCCGGGTCGATGAGCACCTCGCCGTCGGCCGCCGCCTTGGCCGACGTCAGGACATCTTCGGCGGATCCTTCCTTCGACAGGAACCCCGAGGCGCCGGCCTCGACGGCCTCCACGAGCAGACGGTCCTCGTCGTGCGCGGTCATCACGACCACCTGCGTCGCGGGGGACGCGTCCTTGATCTTGCGCGTCGCCTCGATCCCGGTCATCCCTCCGCCCTTGAACACGATGTCCATGAGGACCACGTCCGGCAGGTGCTCGGTGGCCAGATCGATCGCCTGTTCGGGCGTGTGGACCGGAGGCGCCACCAGGTCGAGCCCGTCGTCCAGACCGACCATCGTGGCGAGCGCGTCGGTGAGGATCTTGTGGTCGTCGCAGATGAGCAACGAGACCGTGCGCGCCACCCTCACCCTCCGTCTCCGTCCACCGGCACCCGGATCCGCAGCATCGTACCCCCGGTCGTGGCCGCGTCGAGCGTGGCATCCCCACCGTGCGTGCGCGCGATCCCCCGGCAGATGAACAGGCCGAGGCCCGACCCGGTGCGATCCTCGTAGCCGGACGGCCGCCACCGCGAGAACTTCCCGAACAGCGCCTCGCGCTGCTCCTGATCGATCCCCGGACCGGCGTCCTCGATCTCGACGACGACGTCCGGTCCATCGGCGTGCGCGCGTACGTGCACGCTCGTGTCCGGCGGTGAGAACCGCAGCGCGTTGTCGACGCCCTGCGCCACGGCCTCGGCGAACCACCGGGTGTCGATCGCGGCCTGGAGCTCGCGCGCCGCCAGGATCGACACCTCACGATCCGTCTCGATCTGGGTCACGGCGTGCAGCAGCATCGGCTCGACGGCCTGCGTCCGCCGATGCAGGTCGAGGGCCCCCGCGTCGATCTTCAGCGCCATCGCCACCTGATCCACGAGCCGGAGCAACCGGCCCGACTCCTGCTCGATCATCCCGATGAACTCGAGGCGCTCGGGGTCGCCGAGCCGGTCGTAGCTCTTGCGCGTCGTCGTGGCGAGCCCTTTGATCGTCCCGACGGGGCCGCGGACGTCGTGCGCGATCGTCGCCGCGATCTCGGCGCGGCCCTCCATCACCTCCGCCGCCCGGTCCGTCGCGCGCCGCGCGCGCGACGCTTCGACCGTCAGGCTCGCGAGCACGAACCCGACGAGCGCGATCGACGAGAGTCCGCGACCGAGCTCGGTCCACAGCGCCCCGATCTGGATGACGTCGACGTTCGCCTGGCTCAGCACGAGCAGCGACCCGGCGCCGAGCACCACGAGCGCGGTGCCGGCCCCGACGATCCACGCGAACCGTCCGCCGCGGCCGATCGTCCGGATCGTGATGGCGGCCCCGCCCGCCGCGAGCGCCGCCATCGTGACCGGGGCGAGCGGCCCGAACCCGCCGGACAGGTCGTCGAGCAGGACGTCGATGGGCAACGCGACGACGAGGGCGATGTAGGCGGCGACGCCGGTGAGCGTGGCGAGCACGACGGTCCGCGGCCGCAGCGGCGGTCGCCCGCGTCGGTCGCGCAGGGGGACGATCGCGACGAGGTTGCCGGTGAGCGCGAGCAGCCCGGCCAGCCCCAGGTAGCCGACGCGACGCGGGAAGTCGGGCCCGAAGTCCGGCGACACGAAGAACAGCACCGCGCCCAGCCCCGCCGCGACGAGCGCGACGGCGCCGGTCCCGGCCGCCACGAGCAGGAGCGACGGGTCACGGGTCTGCCGGTAGCCGAGCACGGCGAACGCCGACGTGGCCGCGAACAGGCCCGTCGTGAGACCGGTCAGGAAGGTGGCGAGGGCGGGCGCGCTCTCGGCGCCCGCGAGCGTGGCGATGGTGAGGACGGCGACGATGATGCCGATGCCGACCGCGATCCGCGCGTCCCTCACGGGCGCAGTCTAGGTCTGCGCCCCAGCGAACCCGGGGAGCTCAGCCGTACGTGTGGGCGTCGTCGGGGAACGTGCCGGCCTCGACGTCGGCGGCGAACGCGTGAACGGCGCGACCGATCTCACCCCGCAGGTCGGCGTAGGCGGCGGCGAACTTCGGGACCCGCTCGTTGAGTCCCAGCAGGTCGTTGACGACCAGGACCTGCGCGTCCGTGCCCGGGCCGGCGCCGATCCCGATCGTCGGGATCTGGACCTGGCCCGTGATCTGGACGCCGACCGAGGCCGGCACCCCTTCGATCACCAGCGAGAACGCCCCCGCCTTCTCGAGGTTCACGGCCTGGTCGAGGAGCTTGCGGGCCGCCTCCTCCCCGCGACCCTGGACCCGGTAGCCGCCCATCCCGTGCACCGACTGGGGGGTGAGCCCCACGTGCGCCATCACGGGGATGCCGATGTCGACGAGCCGGTGGATCAGGTCGAGCTGTGGTCCCTCGATCTTCACGGCGTGCGCGCCGCCGTCCTTCACGAGGCGGCCGGCGTTGCGGACGCCTTCCTCGGGTGAGGCCTGGAACGACATGAACGGCATGTCGCCCACGACCAGCGCGTCACCGGCGCCGCGGGCGACCGCACGCGTGTGGTGGAGCATCTCCTCCATCGTCACGGGGAGCTCGTTCGGGTACCCCAGGACGTTGCGGCCGAGCGAGTCGCCGACGAGCAGGACGGGCACGCCGGCGGCGTCGAGGATCTGGGCGGTGGGGAAGTCGTACGCGGTGAGCATCACCCACCGCCGACCGTCGGCCTTCCAGGCACGCAGGTCGTTGATCGTCGTGGTCATGTGGCTCGCACCTCCCGGGGAGTGCACGGCTGGCTCCGACGTCGTCGAGTCTACGGGATCCCACGGGTCTCCGGATCCCGGGCGGGAACCGTGTCAGAGGCGGTGGGTAGGTTGCGGGCATGACACCGGAGGAGGCGAACGGCATGGCACGCACCCCGACCCCTTGGGCCCAGGTCCTCACGCTGGGCGATCAGCGATTCGGCATCCTGGTCGGCGGGCCGTTCGACGGCCGCTGTTTCCCCCTCACGGGCACGCCGCCCCTCCTCGATGTGCCCGGCCCGGTCGCCGGCGCCGCCGCGGTGCGGTACGTCCTGCGGAACGGGTACTACCGGCATCAGGAGGTGGCCTCACCCCGACGCTCGGCGGCGTGATCGGCGCGCCCCGGTCGGCGGCGGGCGGCCGGGTGCGACCGACGGCCGCCAACCCGTATGCTGCTGGGCAGCCCTCAGTTCTTCCTGCTCCCCTTATGGGGGGCCGTCCAGACCAGAGGAGGTGAACGATGAGGGAGTACGAATGCATGCTCATCCTGCCCGCCGAGGCCGATGAGGCCGTGGTGGGCACGGCGATCGAGCGGATCGACAAGGTGATCACGCCCGCGGGCGGCACCATGGGCTCGCTCGATCGGTGGGGACGCAAGCGCTTCGCGTACGAGATCGACCGCCGCAACGAGGGGTACTACGTGGTGGCGCGGTTCTCCGCGGAGCCCTCGGTCCAACCCGAGCTCGAACGGGTGTTGAAGCTGGCCGACGAGGTCATCCGGCACAAGATCCTCCTCGCGCCGCCGGCTCCGAAGCCCGCACGACCCCGTACCCGACCCGAACCTTCCCCCGCGACCGCCTGAACCCGGCCGCGACCACCCATCGAAGGGGGACACCGCTCATGGCGAGCGACAACCAGATCACGATCGTGGGCAACCTGACCGACGACCCCGAGCTCCGGTACACGGCGAACGGGGCGGCGGTGGCCAACTTCCGCGTGGCCTACTCCACGCGGATCCGTGACGCGGCCGGCAACTGGACCGACGGGGAGACGTCGTTCTTCACCGTCAACTGCTGGCGCGCCCTCGCGGAGAACGCGGCCGAGACCCTCACGCGGGGCACCCGCGTCGTGGTCACGGGGCGCCTCAAGCAGCGCTCCTGGGAGAACCAGGAGGGCGAGAAGCGCACCGTCATCGAGATCGAAGCCGACGACCTCGGCCCCAGCCTGAAGTGGGCCACCGCCAGCATCACGAAGACCAGCCGGTCCTCGTCCGCCTCTTCCTCTTCCGCCGGCGGCGGCGGGGATTGGGGCGCGGCGGTCGCGCCCGTGGGCGCCGGGTCGTCCCCGACCGAGGAGACACCGCTGGATGGCGAATAAGCCCGGACCGCGCCGTAAGCGCGAAAAAGACGACAAGGCCTGGCAGAAGAAGGGCAAGCGCAAGTTCTGCATCTTCTGCAAGGAACGGACCGAGTACGTGGACTACAAGGACGTCATTATGCTGCGCAAGTTCGTATCCGAGCGGGGCAAGATCCGCGCCCGTCGGGTCACGGGCAACTGCGTCCAGCATCAGCGTGACGTCGCCTCCGCGGTCAAGAACGCCCGCGAGATGGCCCTGCTCCCCTTCAGCGCGCGATGAAGATCATCCTCCAGAAGCCCGTCGACGATCTCGGGAACCCCGGTGACATCACCGAGGTGGCCGACGGCTACGCGCGCAACTACCTGATCCCTCGCGGCCTCGCCATCAAGGCGGAGAAGGGGGCCCTGAAGCAGGCCGAGACGCTGACGCGCGGTCACCACGCCAAGCTCAGCAAGCAGAAGGGCGAATACGAGGCCGTCGCCTCGAAGCTGATCGGCGCCGGGTCCCTGCGGGTCGAGGCCCGCGCGGGCGATGAGGGGAAGCTCTTCGGTTCGGTCACCGCCGCCGACATCGCCGAGGCGGTGGTCGCCCAGACGGGCGTCCAGGTGGACAAGAAGGACGTCCACCTCGACGAGCCGATCCGCTCGGTCGGCACCCACGAGGTCCGGGTGAAGCTCTTCCACGAGGTGGAACCGGTCATCACCGTGGAGGTCGTCGCCGAAGGCTGAGCGGCCGCCCAACGGTCATCGGCGAGGGCGCCCCTCCGGGGCGCCCTCCGTCGTGTCAGAGGCGCTCTCCACACTTGTCCACATGGCTGTCCACATGGTGGGATCGCTGCTCAGAGCCGGAGTGACAAGGAATCTCCGTCGCCGACCTGCGATCGGGGAATCCACATCGGTTGTCCACTGTCACGCGGTCACCCACGGGCGTAGCGTCCCACCGCAGCGTTCGCAGCCGAGAGGGAGGTTCATGGGTGGCACGCGCGGCTGAAGACGTCGTCCACCTTCCCGGCGGGCACCGCGTGCCGCCCCAGAACCTCGACGCTGAGCAGTCCGTGCTCGGCGCGATGATGCTCTCGACCGACGCCATGGCCGACGTCGTCGAGATCCTCGAGGCCGACGACTTCTACCGGTCGGCGCACGGCCGGATCTACGCGGCCCTCCGCGATCTGTTCGCTCACGGCGAGCCCATCGACACGATCACGGCCGTCGAGGCGCTGCGACGCCAGGGCATCCTCGATCAGGTCGGCGGCGCGCTCTACCTCCGCGATCTCGTGGAGCAGGTCCCCACGGCGGCGGGCGCCGTGCACTACGCGCGCATCGTGTCCGACGCGGCGTTGCGACGTCGTCTCATCGGTGCGGCCGCGGACATCATCGACACGGCGTACGTCGGCGCCGACGACGCCGACACGATCGCCGACGGCGCCGAACAGCGCATCTACGACGTGGCGCGGCGTGAGGACAGGGAAGAGACCGCGGTCATCGGCGACCTGGTGAACCAGGCGATGATCGACCTCGAGAGCATCCAGAACCGCGAGTCGGCCTACACGGGGATCCCCACGGGCTTCACCGATCTCGACACCCTCACGTCGGGGCTGCAGGAGGGCAACCTGGTCGTCATCGCCGCCCGGCCCGGCGTCGGGAAGTCCTCGCTGGCGATGAACGTCGCTCGTAACGTCGCGGTGGGCGGTCAGCCGGTCGCCGTCTTCTCCCTCGAGATGTCCCGCACCGAGATCGGCATGCGGCTGCTCTGCGCCGAGGCGCACGTGCCGTGGGACCGCATCCGCAACAAACGCGTCGGGCCCGAGGACTGGACCCGCGTCGTCCAGGCCGGTGAGGTCCTGCACGACGCGCCGCTGCACATCGTCGACGCCGGGAACGTGAACATCGTCGACATCCGGGCGAAGGCGCGGCGGATGCGGAGCAGCCGCGCCGGCCTGTCGATGATCATCGTCGACTACCTGCAGCTCATGACCGCCCCCGGCGCCCGCCGCCCCGACAACCGCCAGCAGGAGGTCGCCGAGATCTCCCGTTCGCTGAAGCTCCTGGCCAAGGAGCTGTCGATCCCGGTGGTGGCGCTCTCCCAGCTGAACCGCAACCCGGAGGCGCGCGCCGACAAGCGCCCGCAGCTGTCGGACCTGCGCGAGTCCGGCGCGATCGAGCAGGACTCCGACGTGGTCATGTTCATCCACCGCGACGACGGCGATCAGGAACGCAAGCGGGAGGCCGAGATCATCATCGCCAAGCACCGGAACGGACCCACGGGCAAGGTCATGCTGCACTTCGAGCCCTCCCTCACGCAGTTCCGGAACGCCGCGCGACAGCCCACCGAGTGAGCGCGTCGCCCGGCCTGCCGAACGCCACGCGCCGGCGGGTCCGCGCGATCCACGATCGGCTCGCGAAGCGGTTCGGCCCGCTGGCCCCGCCCCGTGCGGTCGACCCGCTCGACGAGCTGGTGCTCACCGTGCTGTCCCAGCACACCAGCGACCTGAACGCCGAGCGCGCGTTCGCCGACTTGCGGGCGGCGTTCCCGACCTGGGAGGACCTGGTGGCGGCGCCGGCGCCCGCCGTCGCCGACGCGATCCGATCGGGCGGGCTCGCCAACACGAAGGCGCCGCGCATCCAGGCGATCCTGCGCGAGGTCCGCGACCGCGAGGGCGCGTACGCGCTCGACCGGCTGCGCGACATGACGGACGCGGACGCGCGCGCCTACCTCACGTCGCTGCCGGGCATCGGCCCCAAGACGGCGGCGGTCGTCCTCAGCTTCGCCCTCGGTCGCGACGCGATCCCCGTCGACACGCACGTGCACCGGACCACGCGCCGCCTCGGCATGGTCCCCACGACGGCCTCGGCCGAACGTGCGGACCTGCTGCTGCACGACCTCGTCCCCGACGGTCTGCGGACGCCCTTGCACGTGGGGCTCATCCGACTGGGCCGCGAGATCTGCAAGGCGCCCGTCCCGCGGTGCCACGTGTGCCCGCTGCGGGACCTCTGCCCGACCGCGCCGCGTTACCTCGCGCGGGCCAGGAAGCGGTCGACCTCGTCCTGAGTCCGCAGGACGATCACGTCGGCGTCCGCGGCCCGCGCGGCCGCCAGCAGATCCGGCAGGACGCGGCGGCGGAACCGGGCCACGTGCAGGAGGTACCGGGCGCGGAGCCGCTCGGCGCCCGGGACGTGGGGTCGGGCGGGACCGCGTCGTCGGAGCCGGCGGACCACGACCCGGGCCACGCACCGGGCGGTCGCGACGTCGAGCACGACGATCGTGTCGGCGCGACGCGTCCGCACGGGCAGCGTCACGAGGCCGTTCCCCTCGATGATCCACGCGTCGGCGTCGGCCCACGCGGCCTCGGTCGCCCGCCGCCGGTCGACGGGGATCGGGCGCCACGCGTCGTCGACCGCAGCGGCGTCGACCTGGTGGACCGGGGCCCCCAGCGCGGGACCGAGTCGCTCGGCCAGCCGCGACTTCCCGCTGCCGCCGTTGCCGAGGATGAGGACGCGCCGCAAGGAGATCGATGTGGGCTCAGATGACAAGGAGCGCCGCCTGCGGCGGCGCCTCCGAGAGCGGGTGAGGGGAATCGAACCCCCGTTTCAAGCTTGGGAAGCTTGCGTTCTGCCATTGAACCACACCCGCGAGGGCATCCAGTTTAGCGAGCGTGCCCGGCAGCCGCACGGCGGCCGCTGCTAGCCTGCCGAGCCCATGACCCAGCCCGACCCCTGGCCCGACCTGCTGACCCGGTTGGCCGCCCGCGAGGCGCTGTCCGCCGACGAGAGCGCGACGGCGATGCGCTCGATCATGGACGGGGGGGCGACGCAGGGCCAGATCGGCGGCTTCCTGATGGCCCTGCGCACGAAGGGCGAGACCGTCGACGAGGTCGAGGGGATGGCGCGCACGATGCTCGAGTTCGCGAGCCCCGTCGTCGCGCCCGAGCCGGTGATCGACACCTGCGGCACGGGCGGTGACCGCAGCGGCACGTTCAACATCTCCACGGTCGCGGCGATCGTGGTCGCCGGCGCGGGCGTGCCGGTCGCCAAACACGGGAACCGCGCCGCGTCGAGCCACTGCGGGTCGGCCGATCTGCTGGAGGCGCTCGGCGTGGCGATCGACCTCGACGCGCGCGGCGTCGAGCGCTGCCTCCGCGAGGTCGGGGTCGCGTTCATGTTCGCCCCGCGGTTCCACCCTGCCATGGGCCACGCGACCCCGGTCCGCCGCGAGCTGCGGGTCCCCACCGCCTTCAACTTCATCGGGCCGCTGTCGAACCCCGCTCGCCCGTACGCGCAGGTGGTGGGGGTCTCGGACGAACGCATGCTGCCCCTGATGGCCGAGGTGCTCGCCCGCCGCGGCGTGCGCGCGAAGCTGTTCCGGGGTGAAGACGGCATCGACGAGCTGACGACGACGGGGATCAGCGCGGTCTACGACGTCAAGAACGGATCGGTCCGCGAGACGCACCTGGACCCCGATGCCGTCGGGCTGCCGCGGGCCAAGGCCGAGGACCTCGCGGGCGGTGACGCCGAGGCGTCGGCGGCGATCGCGCGCGCGATCCTCGAGGGAGAGCCAGGTCCGCGCCGCGACGTCGTCCTGCTGAACGCCGGCGCCGCCCTGGAGGTGGCTGGCTTCGCGGCCGACCTGCGCGAGGGGATGGCCACGGCGGCGCGGTCGATCGACGACGGCGACGCCCTGCGGACGCTCGCCCGCTGGGTCGAGGTCTCGACGCGGGCGGCGAGCGGGTAGCATCGGCGCGCCATGATCCTGTCCGACCGCGATATCCGAGCCCAGATCGAGGCCGGTCGCGTCGTCATCGAGCCGTTCGACCCGGTGTGCGTCCAGCCCTCGTCGGTCGACCTGCACGTCGACAGCCAGTTCCGCGTCTTCGCGAACAACCGCTACCCGTTCATCGACGTCCACGAGGAGCAGCCGGACCTGACCGAGCTCGTCGAGATGAAGCCCGATGAGCCGTTCATCCTGCACCCGGGGGAGTTCGTGCTCGGTTCGACGCTCGAACGCGTCGGGCTCCCCGACGACCTCGTCGCCCGCCTGGAGGGCAAGTCCTCGCTGGGGCGCCTCGGCCTGTTGATCCACTCGACGGCCGGCTACGTCGACCCCGGATGGGACGGCTACCTCACGCTCGAGCTCAGCAACGTGGCGAACCTGCCGATCACGCTGTATCCGGGCATGAAGATCGGGCAGATCTCCTTCTTCCGCCTGACCTCGCCCGCGGAGACGCCCTACGGCGCGGCCGGCAACAAGTACCAAGGCCAGCGCGGCCCGACGCCCAGCCGTTTCTACCGCGACTTCGCTTGAGCCGCCCGCCGCTCAGTCGGTGACGAGCGCGCCCGGGATCGGGCCGACGCCCATCTGCACGGCCATCATCGCGGCCTGCGTCCGGTTCGTGACGCCGAGCTTGCGGAAGATCGCCGCGAGGTGGGCCTTGACGGTCTTCTCCGACAGGAACAGGGCCCCCGCGATGTCGCGGTTCGAACGGCCCTCCGCGAGAAGCGCCAGGATGTCGTGTTCGCGCTGCGTGAGGCTGTACTCGTTGCGCCGGCTCCCGTTCGCGCCGTTGGCGGCGTTGGACGTCTCCTGATCCTCGAATAGGTTCTGGATGACGCGCGGACTGAGCACGTTGCCGCTGCCCGACATGGCGACCTTGATCGCCTGCGCCAGATCTTCGGGCGTCGCGTCCTTCAGCAGGTAGCCCGAAGCGCCGTCGGCGAGCGCGCGCTTCACGTACGGCGCGTTCTCGTAGGTCGACAGCATGATCACGGGGACGTCGGCCCAATCGGTCTTGATCGCCTTGAGGAGCTCCAGCCCGTCCAGGTCGGGCATCCGCACGTCGACGAGGGCCAGATCGACCCCGCCCTCGCGCATCCCCTCCAGGGCGGCCGCCGATCCCTCGGCCTCCACGACGTCGGCGTCGGGGAAGCCCTCCTTCACCACGTAGCTGAGACCGCGACGCACGAGCGCGTGGTCATCCACGATCAAGATCTTCATCGTTCACCTCGTCCTCCGACGGGGAGCACGGCGATCACTGTGGTGCCGTGTCCGGGGGTCGACCTCACCTGCAACGTCCCGCCGAGGTCCTCGGCTCGGGTCCGCATGATCCTCAGGCCGAAGTGAGGATCTTCGTCTTCGACAACGGCGATGCCGCGGCCGCGGTCTTCGATCTCGACGCGGAGCTCGCCGTCCCCGCCACGTACCCGGACGGCCGCGGCAGCGACCCCCGAGTGCTTCGCGGCGTTGGCGAGCCCCTCCGCGACGATCGCGTAGGCGGCCTCCAGGACCTCCTCGTCCGCATCGAGGTCGCCCGCGACCTCGATCGTCGCCTCCATGTGCCAGCGGTCCATCGCGTCGCGCACGAGCGCGACGAGGGCCGGCTGCGCCTGCCCGGGCGCGGCGGTCGTCATCTCGAACAGCAGCTCGCGGATCCGGCGCAGATCCTCGCGGAGCTCGTCCTCGACCTCGCGGAGCGAGGCGGCCGCACCGGTGGGGTCGGTCTCGATCCGGTGACGGAGGGTCTGCAGCTCGAGGACGGCGGAGGTCACCGACTGGGTCAGACCGTCGTGGACCTGCATGGCCCAGCGGGTGCGTTCCTCGAGGAGCATCGCCTCCACGGCGTGGCGGACCGTGGGGTGCCCCCCGGCCGTCAGCCGATCTTGCGTGCGTGCGTCGAGAACGCCCACCGGTCCATCCGTCCTTCCGGTCGTAGCCGTCGGTACTAGATCGTTTTCGGCCGAAAGGCCGTCCGGCTTGATCCGTCGTGGCACCTTCCGGGCGATCGGGCTCCCCGCCCGGCCTACGGCGATCCGCGGCCCGAAGGGCGCGCCGCGATACCCTGAGCGCTCCATGGCAGGAGAAGTTGTCAATAGCACACTCAACTCTTACCCTGTTCCCATCGATACCCCGGGCCGGATGGCCCCGATGAGGAGGACGTAGCACATGACCCGAGCCGTAGGCATCGACCTGGGAACCACGAACTCGGTGGTCGCGGTCCTGGAGGCCGGCGAGCCCGCCGTGATCCCCAACAGCGAGGGCTCCCGCACCACCCCCTCGGTGGTGGGGTACTCCAAGAGCGGCGAGATCTTGGTGGGCGAGGTCGCCAAGCGTCAGGCGATCACCAACCCGGACCGGACGGTCCGGTCGGTGAAGCGCCACATGGGCGACAAGGGCTGGACCGTCGAGATCGACGGCAAGGCGTGGACCCCGCAGGAGGTGAGCGCCCAGATCCTGTTGAAGCTGAAGCGTGACGCCGAGGCCTACCTCGGCGACACGGTCGCGCAGGCGGTCATCACGGTGCCCGCGTACTTCGACGACGCCCAACGGCAGGCCACCAAGGAGGCCGGGCAGATCGCCGGGCTCGAGGTGTTGCGGATCATCAACGAGCCGACGGCGGCGGCGCTCGCGTACGGGCTCGACAAGGGTGGGTCCGACCAGACCGTCCTCGTGTTCGACCTCGGCGGCGGGACCTTCGACGTCTCGCTGCTCGAGATCGGCGACGGCGTCTTCGAGGTGAAGGCCACCCACGGCGACACGCAGCTCGGCGGCGACGACTGGGACCAGCGGGTCATCGACTGGCTCGTGAAGACGTTCAAGGACAACCACGGCGTCGACCTGTCCGCCGACAAGATGGCCGTCCAGCG
>DASQKC010000048.1:0-31271 GCA_035630755.1 Actinomycetota bacterium
CTACGAGGCCGTGCTCGGCTTCACCGGTATCGCGGTCGCGTTCCTCGGGCAGAACAACCCGATCGGCATCATCTTCGCTGCGATCCTGTGGGGAGCGCTCGCGAGGGGGGAGACGGCGATCCAGATCGATACGGAACTGCCGCGCGAGTTCATCATCATCTTGCAGGGGATCTTGATCATGTCGGTCGTCATCACCTACCAGATGGCCAAGCGCCGCCTGTTCGCGAGGCAACTCCAACGGGCTGCCGCGGTCGAGGATCTGGCCGACGCCCAGGCTCCGGGGGACGTGGCCGCGATCGCGGGGGATGATCGCTGATGGATCTCGGGGACCTCGGCGCCGCGTTCGGGATCACCTTCACCTACTTCACGATCATCTACCTGACAGGGCTCGGGGGCCTGTTCAGCGAGCGCGCGGGGATCGTGAACATCGGGCTCGAAGGCATGATGATCATCGGGACGGTGACGGGCTCGTTCGGCGCCGCCTACTTCACCAACGATGTGGGGGGCACCGGCTGGGGGGTCCCCTGGGGACCGATCATGGGCCTCGTCCTCGGGATGGTCGCGGGGGCGTTGTTCGCCGGGATCCACGCGCTGGCGACCGTGACGTTCCGGGTGGATCACATCGTGTCGGGTGTCGTGATCAACCTCGTCGCGATCGGGCTCGCCCGGTTCCTCTCCACGATCTTCTTCGGTCAGGCGACGCAGTCCGACTCCGGGCAGCCGCACATGAACGCGATCTCCCTCCCGCTCCTGTCGGATCTGCCGTTCGGCCTGGGGAAGGCGTTCGAACACCTCTCGCCGATGGTGCTCGTCGCCGTGCTGTTGTGGATCCCGGCGACGTACGCGCTCTACAGGACCCGGTGGGGTCTCCGGCTGCGGTCGTGCGGTGAGAACCCAGAGGCCACCGCGTCGCTCGGCGTCCGTGTCGCGCCGCTGCGCTACCAGGGCGTCATGCTGTCGGGGGCGCTGGCGGGGCTCTCGGGCGCCTTCCTCGCCGTGGAGGTGAACCTCAGCTGGAACGAGGGACAGACGCAGGGGCTCGGCTTCATCGCGCTCGCCGCGTTGATCCTGTCGAACTGGAGCCCCGTCCGTCTGGTGTTCGCGGCCCTGATCTTCGGGTTCGCAGCGGCGATCCCGTTGCGGCTCGATGATGCGCCTGTCCTCCGAGCCATCCCCGACGAGTTCATCCGCATGATCCCCTACGTGGTCACGATCGTCGTCCTCGCGGGCTTCGTCGGGAAGGTGCGACCGCCGGCGGCCGCGGGACGCGCCTACGAGGGCGGGGGCGGGTAGCTACTCCGTGCCGTGCAGCCGGTCCCCGAAGTCCCCGAGGCCCGGCAGGATGAAGCCGACGTCGTTGAGCTCGCGGTCGAGCGCCCCCGCCACGATCGGGACGTCGGGATGTTCGGAGGCCATCCGCGCGATGCCCTCGGGCGCGGCCACGACGCAGACGAAGCCGATCGACTTCGGCGACGCGGTCGCCTTGACGTGCGTGACGGAGGCGGCGCCGCTGCCGCCCGTGGCGAGCATCGGGTCGAGGATCAGGGCCCGGCGACCCTCCATCGGCGGCAGCTTCGCGTAGTAGTCCCGCGGCTGCAGGGTCACCTCGTCGCGCTCCATCCCGAGGTATCCGACGACTGTGCCCGGGTACAGGTCCGTGACCGCGTCGAGTAGCCCCAGCCCCGCGCGCAGCACCGGGACCGCCACGAGGTGCTCGCTCAGGCGCTCGGCCGGCGCCGGCTCCATCGGGGTCTGGACGGTGAGCCGTTCGGTGGCCAGGTCCTTGGTGGCCTCCAGGACGAGCAGCCACCCCAACCGCCGGGTGAGGACCCGGAACTGCGCCGCATCGGTCCGTTCGTCGCGCAACCGTGAGAGCAGATCGCGCGCCAAGGGGTGCTCGAGCACCGTGAGGTCACCCACGGGGCCGATCCTACCCGGTGCTTGCCAGGCGCGGGCGGGGTCTGCCACCATGGCGCCATCATGCAGCGCACCTTCGGCTCCTGGTTCGTCTACGTCGGGTCCGGCCCGGCGTAGTCGCCAGCAGCCACCGAGCAGCCAGCGACCCCGGGCCGGACGCCCGGGGTTTCGACTTCCCCGGGCCGTCCTGACCGGGCCGGATGAACAGGAGCCGTCCCCATGGTCATCGTGATGACGCAGGAGGCCACCGAAGCCGACATCGAGGCCGTCTGCGAACGCGCCCGCACCGCGGGCGGCGAGGCCTTCGTCAGCAAGGGCACCGTCCACACGGTGGTCGGTCTGGTCGGGGACACGGAGCGCTTCGAGGCGGTGGCGTGGGCCCAGCTGCCCGGCGTCGCCCACGTGATCAAGATCGGCAAGGCGTACAAGATGGTCGCCGCCGACCTGCACCCCACGCCGACGATGGTGCGGGTGGGACCGACGGCGGTGGGCCGGGAGACGTTCACGATCATCGCCGGCCCGTGCGCGGTGGAGAGCTACGACCAGGCCATGGCCGCCACCAAGGCCGCCAAGGCCGCGGGCGCCACGATCTTGCGAGGCGACGTCTACAAGCCGCGGACCTCGCCGTACTCGTTCCAAGGCTTGGGTGAAGAGGGGCTCGACATCCTCCAGGAGTGCCGCCGCGAGACCGGGCTGCCGATCATCGTCGAGGTCGTCGACGTCTCCCAGGTCCAGCACGTGGCCGAGGTGGCCGACTGCATCCGCGTCGGTACCCGCAACGCCCAGAACTTCGAGCTGCTGAAGGAGACCGGCCTCGCGAACACGCCGGTGATGCTGAAGCGGGGCCTCGCGATGACGATCGACGAGTGGCTCCAGGCGGCCGAGTACGTCGCGCAACGGGGGAACAGCGAGATCATCCTGTGCGAACGGGGGATCCGGACGTTCGAGCCCGCCACGCGCAACACGCTCGACCTGGCCGGGATGGCGGCCGCGCAGCACGAGTCGCACCTGCCGGTCATCGTCGATCCGTCGCACGCCGTCGGCAAGCGTCATCTCGTCGCGCCGATGGCGCTGGCGGCCGTGGCCGCGGGCGCCGACGCGGTGATGATCGACGTGCACAACGACCCGGAGCGTGCCCTCTGCGACGGACCCCAGGCGCTCGTGCCGGCCGAGATGGACGATCTGGGCCGCCGGCTGGCGGCGGTGGCCGCGGCCGTGGGCCGCCCGATGAACTGACCGCCGTCAGGCGGGGACGTTGGGGGTGAGCTCGAGGATGTCGGCGCCGTCGCGCCACCGCGCCAGCGACTCGTTCGGCGGTCCGACGCGCGACTTGCGTTTGTCGACGAGCAGCTTGGCCGCCTCCTCCCACTCGGGGCCCTCGAGCACGCGGGGGGCGACGGTGAACTCCTGGAGCGAGGTGTCCCGGCCCTTGCGCCGGGTCGTCACGGTCAGCTCGCGCGCCGCGCCGACGCCCGGGATCGTCTGCTCCTGGGGCCCGGGCTCGCGCTGCGACAGCACGTAGATCCGGCCGTCCTTGTACGCGAACCACGCCGGCACCGAGACCGTCCGGTTCCCGACGTCGGCGCTCACCCAGATCACGTCGGACTTCTTCAACCCGTCCTCGGTGTCCTTGGGCAGGCTGCGGGCCGCCGCCTGCACGTACACCGGGACGTCGATCTCGCCGACCACCTGGTCGTCGATGATGAACGACGCGACGTAGGTGCCGGTCTCGTCGAACGCCGCGTCCGTGACGGTGTCGACCTCCGTCGTGAGGTCGAACATGCCGGCCATGCGGCGGAACTCCGGCCCCCACCGGAAGATCATGCGGCCCGAGGGACCGAAGCACCGGACCTCCTCGCGGACGAAGCCCACGGGCACCTTCCACGCGCGGAAGATCACGAACGGCAGGGCGGGGCCGGGCTGGCCGGTCAGGTAGATGCCGTCGGGCGCCGTGTCGCCCTGGGCCCGCCACACGCGCTCGTCGACGACCGCGGCGGCGACGAGCTCTCCCACGGGGTCCATCGCGCCGCAGGATACCGGACGGTCCCTAGACCGTGCGGGAGAGCCAGAGCGTCGGTTCCTCGAGCTCGGGGAGCGACGGCAGCGCGTCGGCGTCGTCCCACATCCGCGCGAGGATCGCCTCGTCGGACGCTCCGACGACCGCATCGCAGAACGAACGCCCGGTCGCCCGCACCTGCCGGTCCACCGGGATCCCGAGCAGCCGCGAGAACACCGGGTCGCTCGCCTCGGTCTCGCGGTAGCGCCGGAGCGCCTCGGCGAGCCGCGGCCACGACCCCAGCATCCGCGACCCCACGGTCGCCACGACGTGCGCCGCGTGTCCCTCGGCGGCGCCGACGAACGCCTGGATGCGGGCCAGCTTGAGCCGCTGCTCGTCGTCGAGCACCGTGCCGAAGAGCGGGTCCTCCTCGCCGGCGCCGAGCGCCCGCTGGAAGGCCTCGGGGTCGTTCGGGTCGACGGTGGCGAAACGCTCCATCAGCCCCGCCACGTCGATCCGCATCGTGGCGAGGAAGTCGTCGACCAGGCCGATCGCGTGCGGGCGGACCCACGGCCGCGAGAACGTGGCGCGGTAGACCACCTCGCGCAGGGCCACCGAGGTCCGCAGCTCCGTGGCGTCGAGCGACCAGTCGCGCTCGAACGCGGCCAGGTTCGCGACGACGAAGACGAGGTCGTCCTCCTCGGCGCGGGGGACGGCCACGTCGTGGCCCGCGAACGCGCGCGTCGCCAGGTCGCCGAGCACCTGGCCCACCTGCGAGCCCTGCAGGAGCGGACCGAGCTGCGCGAGGATTCCGCCCAGCCCTGCCGGCGCGCCCTCGGGCAGCTGCTCGGTCATCGCCTGCGACAGGGCCTCGCCCATGCGCGAGGCCGCCGGCTCGATCAGGCCGCGCAGCGCCGCGGTCTGATCGGCGACCCACCCGGCGCGACGGACCGCCCGGACCGTCGCGAGCCGCCCGGGCGGCTCGAGCCCGGTGGCGGAGGCCACCTGCAGCTCGGCCAGCCGGACCGCCGCCTCCAGGCCCTCGCGGTCCGCGTCCTCGGGCGCGGGGTCGGATCCTGCCTCCGCGGCCGTGGCCACGCCCACCTGGCGGGCCAGCTCCCAGTTGACGGGCCCGTCGCCGCCGCCGGCCAGCACGCGCTGGAGCTCGCGGAACAGCGGCGCGTCACCGAGCGACTCGGGGTCGGGGCCGCCGCCTGCTGGCCATGGCGGGATGCTCATCCGGCCAGCGTACGACCTCCCCGCGCTAGCATGGCCGCGTGGCCGACCCCGATCGCGTGCTCGTCCGGGTGGGCGCCGACCCCATCGCCGCCGAGGACGCCCTCGCGTTCGTCGCGGACCCCGCGGCGGGCGCCACGTGCCTGTTCGTCGGCACGGTCCGCGATCACGGGACCGAGGGCGCCGTCCGCGCGATCACCTACGAGGCCTGGGACGAGCTCGCCGCCGCCCGCCTGCGCGAGATCGCCGACGAGCTGTTCGACGGGTGGTCGCTCCGGCGCGTCGCGCTGGTGCACCGCCACGGCGACCTCGCCGTCGGGGAGGCGAGCGTCGCCGTGGCCGTGTCGGCGCCGCACCGCGCCGAGGCGTTCGACGCGGCGCGGCACGCGATCGAACGGCTGAAGCACGACGTCCCCATCTGGAAGAAGGAGACGCTCACGAGCGGCGACGGGCACTGGGTGCAGGGGGCCTGACCTGGGACGCGACCTCGCGATCGACCTGGGCACCGCGAACACGCTCGTGTACCGGCAGGGCGACGGCATCGTCGTCCGCGAGCCCACCGCGGTCGCGGTCGACACGGCCAGGGGCGAGGTCGTCGCGATCGGCGAGGAGGCGTTCCGTCGCACCGGGTCCGACTCGGGCAACGTCGTCGCCGTGCGACCGCTCCGCGAGGGCACGATCACCGAGTTCGACGTGACCCAGCGGTTCCTCGAGGCCGTGATCCGCAGCGCCGGTGGGTCGCGACTGCAGCGTCCGCGCGTCCTCATCGGCATCCCGTCGGACAGCTCCGAGGTGGAGAAGCGCGCGATGGAGGAGGCGGTCGGGTTCGCCGGAGGCAAGGGCGTGACGCTCGTGGAGGAGCCGCTCGCCGCCGCGATCGGCGCCGGTCTGCCGATCCACGAGCCGATGGGCCACCTGATCGCCGACATCGGCGGCGCGCGCGCCGAGATGGCGGTGGTCTCGATGGGCGGGGTCATCGCCGGCCGCACGGTGCGCATCGGCGGCTTCGACCTCGACGCCGCGATCATCGACCACATCCGCGACACCTACGGCGTGGCGATCGGGGAGAACGCCGCCGAGGAGATCAAGATCGCCATCGGCTCGGCGTTCCCGGCGCCGGGCGCCCGCGCGGCCCTGGTCCTCGGCCGCGACCTCACGAGCGGGAACACGGTCGAGGTGCGCGTCGAGGACGACGAAGTCCGCACCGCGATCGCGCCGCCCCTGCGGCGGATCGTCGACGCCGCGCAGCGAACGCTCGGCGACGCCCCACCGGAGCTGACCCACGACGTCTTGGAGAACGGGATGTTCCTCACCGGCGGCAGCAGCCTGCTCAAGGGACTCGACCAGCTGCTGGCGCAGGAGTGCGAGGTGGCGGTCCACGTCGCGCAGGATCCCCTCGAGACCGTCGTGACCGGCGCCGGCCACATGCTCGAGCACCTCGAGGACTACCGGTCGGCCTTCCAGCTGGTGCGGCGCCGATGACGTTCTCGATCGCGGCCATCGACCCGGCGAACGGGGATCTCGGGATCGCGGTGGCCTCGAAGTTCCCGGCGGCCGGCGCCGCGGTGCCGTGGGCGCGGGCCGGCGTCGGGGCGGTCGCCACCCAGGCCGCGGCGAACACCACCTACGGGCCGAGCGGGCTCTCGCTGCTGGAGGGCGGCATGGACGCGGCCGGCGTGGTCGACGCGCTCGTGACCGCCGACGACGGACGCGACGAGCGGCAGCTCGGGATCGTCGACGCCGCGGGTCGCGCGGCCACCTTCACGGGGTCGGCCTGCTTCGACTGGGCCGGCGGCGTCACGGGCGAGGGGTTCGCGGCCCAGGGGAACATCCTCGCGGGCGAGGAGGTGGTCGCCGCGATGGCCGCGGCGTTCACGGGGACGCCCGGCGACCTGTGCGACCGGCTGCTCGCGGCGCTCGCCGCCGGGGATGCCGCGGGCGGTGACCGACGGGGCCGGCAGTCCGCCGCGATCCTCGTGGTCCGTGCCGGCGGCGGGTACGCAGGGTTCGACGACCGCTACATCGACCTGCGCGTCGACGACCATCCCGACGCGCCCGCCGAGCTCGCCCGCGTCTTCGGGGTCTGGGACGACACGATGCTCGTGCGGGACGACCGGGCCGTGCCGGCGAGCCCCGACCTCGTCGCCCGGGTCCAGGCCGACCTGGTCGCGATCGGCTACCTCGATCCCGGCGCGGCGACCGGGTCTTACGACGCCGCCACGCGGACCGCGCTCTCGGACTGGGCGGGCTGGGAGAACCTCGAGATGCGGCTGCGCGAGGACGACCAGCTCTCGGTCCACCTGACGGATGCCCTGCGCGCGCAGGCGGCGGGGCTCAGTCCGTGAACAGGCGGACGCCCGTCGAGACCGACACGTAGAGCGCCACGGCGAGGAACACGCCGCCGATCACGACCGCCACGACCAGGCCGAGCAGCCCGGTCAGCCGCAGCTGCCAATCCGGCCGTACGTCGTCGGCCAGGAACGACGGGGGACCGGCCGGGGCCGCCGGAGCCGTCGCCGTCTGACCGGGCTCGACGACGGACGACGGGTGCGTGCCCGAGCGCAGCGTGATCGCGTAGACCGCGACCCCGACCGCGGCGGCGAGCGCGAGGACGATGAGGTACGGCACGGCGCGAGCCTACCCCCGACGGCGACCCCGGTCCCGTAAGCGACCCGTCTTCCGGAGCGGTGCCCGTAGCATGGTCGGCGATGGATCCCGCGCTGCCTTCCCCGCCGCCCGAGATCGCCGCGCGCCCGCGCCGCCGCTGGTGGGTGGCCGTCCTCGTCGTCGCGGTCGTCCTGGTGGCGGCGGCGTCGTGGATCACGCTGCCCTACTACAGCGAGGGTCCCGGTCCCGCCCGCGAGGTCACCCCGCTCATCCGGTTCGAGGGGCCGCAACGGTTCGAGCCCACCGGGCGCCTGGCGCTCACCACGGTCAGCTTCGAGCAGCTGACCCCGATCACGGCGCTCGCCGCATGGCTGGATCCGAACCGCCAGATCGTGGAGGAGTCGATCCTCTACCCACCGGGCCAGGACCGCGACCGCGAGGAGCGCACCTCGTTCAGCCAGATGGACCAGAGCAAGATCAACGCCGCGTACGTCGTGCTGCGGGAGCTGACCGACTACCCCCGCGACCGCGGCGAAGGCGCCCTCGTCGAAGGCACCGCGCCCGGGTGCCCCGCCGATGACGAGCTGTTCCCCGGCGACCTCGTCGTCGCGATCGACGGCGAGCCGATCGACTCGTACCGGGAGGCCGGGCGCGTGATCCGCGCGACGCCGCCGGGACGCGAGATGGTCTTCGATCTCGACGTCGACGGCGCGGAGATGCAGGCGAGCTTCGCGCGGGAGCGGTGCCTCGACGGGAACAGGCCGATCGTGGGCGTCCAGATGGTCGACGCGTTCCCGTTCCCGATCGAGATGTCGAGCGGCGATATCGGTGGCCCGTCCGCCGGGCTGATGTGGGCGATCGGGCTCTACGAGCTGATGACCCCCGAGGACCTGACCGGAGGTCGCTTCATCGCGGGGACGGGGACCCTCGGGCTCGACGGCGCCGTCGGGCCGATCGGCGGGATCCGCGACAAGGTCCTCGCGGCCCAGGAGGCCGGCGCGGAGATCTTCCTGGTCCCGGCGGACAACATGGCCGAGCTCGAGGGCGTCGACGCGGGGGGGATGCGTCTCGTGTCCGTCGCGACGTTCGACGACGCCCGGCGCGCGCTGGAGGACGGCGCGTGACCGAGGTCGGGTACGCTGCGCGGGCGCCCCGGGGGGGCGGCGACACCTGATGGCGACGACGACGATCCGGCTCGGGGCACCCCGGCGGCGCTGGCCGCTGATCCTCGTCGCGGTCATCGTCGGCCTCGCGGTCCTGTTCACGGTCCTCTCGGGCTTCGTGATCGACGTCCTGTGGTTCCGCGAGATCGGCCAGGAGCAGGTCTTCTGGACCACGCTCGGCACGAAGGCCCTGCTGGGGCTCGCCTTCGGGGTGCTCTTCGCGGTCCTGCTGTTCGTGAACCTGGCGATCGCCCGTCGCCTGCGGCCCGACGTGATCCCGCTCACGCCCGATCAGGAGGCGCTCGAGCGGATCCGCGACATCTCCGACCCGTTCCTGCGCTGGCTCCTGCCGGTCGGCTGCCTCGTGCTCGGCCTCATCGCCGGGATCGGCGTCTCGGGACGATGGCAGACGTTCCTGCTGTGGCGCAACGGCGCCGACATCCCGTTCGGCGTCAGCGATCCGCTCTTCGGCCGCGACGTCGGCTACTACGTGTTCACGCTCCCGTGGCTCCGGTTCATCCAGAGCTGGCTCTTCTCGGCCCTCGTCGGCGTCACCGTGCTGACCGCGATCGCGCACGTCCTGTGGGGCGGGATCCGTCCGCAGGCCGTCGGGTTCGCGAACAAGGTGACGCCCGCGGCCCGCGCCCACCTGTCCGTGCTCCTGGGTCTGATCATGCTCGTGAAGGCCTGGGGGTACTACCTCGGGCGCTTCTCGCTCGTGAACTCGCCGCGGGGCGTGGTCGAAGGGGCGTCCTACACCGACGTCCACGCGCAGATCCCGGCGCTCAACGTCCTCACCGTGGTGGCGATCATCTGCGCGGTGCTGTTCTTCGCGAACATCCGCGTCCGCCAGTGGAGCCTGCCGATCATCGCGGTGGCGCTGCTCGGTCTCGTCTCGATCCTGCTCGGCACGCTCTACCCGGCGTTCATCCAGCAGTTCCGGGTCAAGCCGAACGAGCAGCAGCTCGAGCTGCCGTACATCGCCAACAACATCGAGGCGACGCAGCAGGCGTACGCGCTCGATCAGATCCAGGCGTCCGAACGCGAGGTCGGCGGCGCCCTGACGAGCAAGGAGCTCGCCGAGAACCTCGGGACCGTCGAGAACATCCGCCTGTGGCGGGGGATCCCGGTCCTGGCGGAGAACTTCGTCTCGCTCCAGCGGTTCCGCCAGTACTACGACTTCCTCGACGTCGACGTCGACCGCTACGTCGTCGACGGCCGGCCACGGGTGCTCGCGGTGGCGCTGCGCGAGATCGTGCAGGATCAGCTGCCCACGGCCGGGCAGACGTGGCAGAACCGCCACCTGTCGTACACGCACGGGTCCGGCGCCGTCGCGTCGCGCGTCGATGCCACCACGACCGACGGGCAGCCGCTCTTCACCCTCTCCGACCTGCCGCCGGTGGGCGATCCGGCGATGATCCAGCCCCGCGTCTACTTCGGCGAGTCCGACGACGTGGACTTCGTCGTCGTCGGGACCCAGACGAACGAGATCGGGTTCGACGAGACCGAGACGGCGACCTACGACGGACAGGCGGGTATCCCGGTGGGCAACCTGTTCCGGCGCGCCCTGTTCGCGTGGCAGTTCCGCGACTACAACCTGCTCGTCTCGAACGCGATCGACGACGACAGCCGGATCATCATCAACCGCGACATCCAGACGCGTGCCACCGAGGCGGTGCCGTTCCTCGGCTTCGACGCTGACGCGTACGCGGCGATCGTGGACGGGCGTCCGGTCTGGATCTGGGACGCCTACACGATCACCGACGCCTACCCGTACTCCCAGAGCCTCAGCGTCGAGCAGGCCACCGGCGACCCCGAGCAGAGCGGAGAGCTGAACTACCTGCGGAACTCGGTGAAGGTAGTGATCGATGCCTACGACGGGACGGTGACGTACTACGCGGACCTGACCGAGCCGATCCTCGCCGCGTGGGCGGCGGCGTTCCCGGGTCTGTTCACCGACATCGCGGAGGCGCCCGCGTCGGTGGAGGCGCACTTCCGGTACCCGGAGAACCTGCTGCAGATCCAGGCCGAGCAGTACGCCAACTACCACGTGACCGACCCGACGGCCTTCTACCAGCAGCGCGACTTCTGGCAGATCCCGGCCGACCCGACGCGCGACGTCACGGGCGGGGAAGGGCCGAGGGCGGTCGCGCCCTACTACCAACTCCTGAAGATCCCGGGGCGGACGACGGAGAGCTTCGAGCTCGTCCTGCCGTTCGTGCCGGATGGGCGGTCGAACATGGTGGGCTGGATGGCGGCGTCGTCGGACCCGGCGAACTACGGGGAGGTCACCGTGTTCCGGTTCCCCGAGGGGCGCAACATCGAGGGCCCCGGCCAGGTGTTCTCACGGATGAACCAGGACCCGACGTTCTCGGCCCAGCGCTCGCTGCTGGGGTCGGGCGGATCGGCGGTCCTGTTCGGCGACCTCTTGATCATCCCGGTGGAGGACTCGTTCCTCTACGTGCTCCCGGTCTACGTGCGGTCGGCCCAGCCCTCGGCGATCCCCGAGCTGAAGCGCGTCCTGGTCGTCAACGGCAGCTCGGGGGACGTCTCGGTGGGGGACTCCCTCCTCGAGGCCCTCGACCTGGCGGTGAGCGAGGAGCCGGGCGAGGAGCCCCCCGACGGCGGCGAGGAACCGCCCACCGGCACCGTCGACGAGCAGATCGCGGACCTGCTCGTGAGCGCCGCCGAGCACTACCGCCTCGCCGACGAGGCCCTCGCCGAGGGCAACCTCGGGACCTACCAGACCCAGGTGGACCTGGCGCGGCAGGACCTCGAGGAGGCCACGCGGCTCCTCGCCGAGAGCGGCGTCGACGTCACGGACCCGACGCAGAGCCCGACGCCGACGGCCTAGACGTCCTCGGGAGCTGGAACCCCGCGTTCGACGGCGCCTCCGCGGTGCTCGCGGAGGCGCCGTCGGTGGGCTGCGTGCGGGTGATCCCTGCGTTCGATCACTGACCGAACGCGTAGTCCTTGGTGTTCACCTCCCAGGTGCGCAGGAGCGCGCTCAGGTTCGTTCCGGCCGAGAACCCGACCGAGATGCAGATGTCGGTGATCACCTCGTCTTCGTGATCGCCTTGGATCTCGGCGAACGGCGAATCCGGACCGGTACCGGCGTCATCGTCGTACCGCCACGACCCGGCGGTCGCGACCCATGTGTGGAACGGGCCTTGCTCGGTGTCGGGGTCGGGCGCCTGCGTGTTCGGCGAGAAGATCGCATCGTGCTCGACTTCCGCGTCGTCTTCGAGGAAGACGCGCAGATACGGCACGCCCACCCCGCCGGTGTCGTTGGTCGCCGTGTACCGAGCCCCGTACGCGAGGTGCGTCACATCGCCGAACGGCTGGCCGTTCAACGAATCCGTGCAGATGGAACCGCCTGTCGCGCCGCCGTCCGCGTACGGACCGAACGTCACACCGTCGGCGGTGTTCGCGACGCTGTCGTTGGTGGCATCGAACCCCTGTGCCGGGAGGTCACCGGTGACACGGACGGGGAGGGCGTTCTGGACGCCGTTCTTCAGGTCGCCCTTCGGGATCGAGTTCGCCTTGATGTCCTCGCCCGTCAACGAGCCGTTCTTCACGTCGGCGCCGGTGATCAGCTTGGCCGCGACCGCGGTCGTCGCGCCGAAGAGCAGCATCGTCACGACGACGGCCGCGATCGTGCGGCCGGGTCCACGATCGAGCCATCGCTGACGCGCGTTCTTGCCTCGAGCATCCACGGGACCTCCTTCCTCGGTGCGCGGATGCGCGCAACCGATGGCGTGGATCGAGCGCCTGGGGCGCCCATCGTCGGGTCCCGAAGACCATCGGGGTGTCGGGGCCCCTGTCTTCCGCCGGGGGAGGTTCCTCAACGGTAGAACGCGTCGGGCCGGAGGCGCATGTCGAGGGAACGACCTACGGCGGATCCGCGTGAACGATTTCCCTCGTCAGTCCTCCGCGAAGCGGCCGTCCGGCAACAGCCGGCCCGGACGTGCCTCGAGCTCGGCGACGTCCATCTGGGCCTTCTGCAGCCGTCCCGAGTAGTCCCAGTTCATCGCCTGCCAGCGCGTGAACTGGTCGAGCACCCAGATGCCGGACTGGCGCGAGCCGTTCCCGCTCTTGCCGTTCCCGCCGAACGGCAGGTGCGCCTCCGCCCCGGACGTGGAGTTGTTCACGCTCACCATGCCCGCCGCGACGCGCTGGCGGAACCGGAACGCGTGCAGCGGATCGGTCGTGTAGATCGCGCTCGACAGGCCGTACCCGTGCCCGTTCGCCAGGTCGATCGCCTCGTCGAACGTCTCGAAGCGCGCGACCCCGACGATCGGTCCGAAGGTCTCGGTCGCGTACAGGTCGTCGTCGCGCGTCACGCCGTCGACGATCACGGGGTGGTAGTACCGGCCGACGTCGGGGTCGCCCACGAACCCGTGGCGCGGGTTCGACGCGGTGATCCGACCGAGCGCCGTCGACCCGTGGGTGGTGTGGTGGTCCCGGATCAACCCGAGCCAGCCCTCGAACCGTTCGGCGAACCGCTCGTCGATCATCGGGCCGTACAGCACGTCGGCGGTCGGATCGCCGATCGGTGCATCCCCGACGGCCTTCGCGAAGCGGTCGAGGAAGACGTCGTGCACGTCGGTGTGGACGATCGCGGTCCCGAGCGACGTGCAGCGCTGGCCGGCCGTCCCGAACCCGCTGAACAGCGCGCCCTCGACGGCGAGGTCGAGGTCGGCGTCGGGCATCACCACGAGCGGGTTCTTGCCGCCGAGCTCGAGGCAGGGCGACTGCAGGTGGCGCCCGCAGAGCTCCCCGATCCGCCGCCCCACGTCGCTCGACCCCGTGAACCCCACCTTGCTCACCGTGCCCGTCTCGAGCGCGGCCTCGAGTCCCGCGAACGTCTGCGCGCCGTCGGACAGCACCATCTGGAACGTGCCGGTGGGGATGCCGCAGCGCAGGATCAGCTGCGCGAAGGCGTCGGCGACCACCGGCGTGTACTCGGCGGGTTTCCACACGACCGCGTTCCCGCACAGGAGCGCCGGGACGATATACCAGGAAGGCACCGCGACCGGGAAGTTGCCCGCCGTGACGATCGCGGCCGTGCCGACCGGCACGCGGAATGTGAACAGCTGCTTGTCCGGCATCTCGCTCGGCACGGTCTGGCCGTAGAGGCGCCGGCCCTCGCCCAGGAAGAACGTGCAGGTGTCGACGACCTCCTGGACCTCGCCGCGCGATTCGGCGAGGGGCTTCCCGATCTCGCGCGTGATGAGCCGTGCGAGCGTCTCGAGGTTGTCCTCGACGAGCCGACCGAGCTGCTGGATCGCCCGCCCGCGGACGGGCGCCGGCACGTCGGCCCACGCGGGCTGCGCGGCGTGGGCGCGGGCCGCGGCCTCGGCGAACGTCGCCGCGTCACCGAGCGAGACCTCGGCGAGTGCCTCATCCAGGGCGGCCGGGTTCACCGTCCGGCGGATCTCGGGGTCGGCGGCGGGCGCCGGACCTCCGTCGATGAGCGAGCTGATCACGCGCACGCCGCGATGCTACGGCGAACGTGCGCGATCCGTCGCGGCGCTCAGGCCCCGCGCTTCTGGAACCGGACGCCGCGGCTGTCGAGGTCCGTCAGGAACGTGTCGACGCTCTCCAGCGTGCCCCAGACCTTGTCGCGGAACCGCTTCGGCGCCGCCCCGGCGGGACCGGGATCGTCGTCCTCGTCGTCGGCGCGCGTCTCGGCGCCGCCGATCGACGCCAACCGTGCGGCGCCGACGAGATCGCCGGACTCGAGTCGGAGCTTCGACATGTCATCGAGCGAGGCCACACGGGCCACCACGCCGCGGCCGAGGTCGATCTCCACGGCGGCGTGCGACAGCTCGTCGTAGGCGGTCGCCGTCTCGATCAGGTTGAGCCTGCCGGCGCCCGTGTCGAACGAGGTCCGGTGCTGATCCCCCGCGTCGAGCGGGGTGGCGCCGATCTCCATCAGCACGAGCCCGAGCCGGATGAGGTTCTCGTCGTCCTCGGGCAGGAGGATGTCGGTCTCCTCGGTCTCGACGGCCGCCCCGTGCGCCGCCGCCGCGACGTCGCCGACCAGGACGTAGGACACCCCGTGCGAGCGCAGCGACGCCGCGATCCGCAGGGGGTCGAAACGTGGGTCACCCATCACCACCACGACCACCACCTCTCCCTCGTTCTGGGTATCGGCCCCGAGGTGTCCGATCCTTGAACGCCCGTGGGCGAGAGCGGCCTTGACACATTCCTATATCGGTATATATAGTCACCGCATGGCACGCGCGGCGACGACGGCGGACGCGTTCAACGCGGTGGCGGAACCCCGACGCCGGCGGATCCTGGATCTGCTGGCCGAGGGTGAGCAGCCGGTGAACGACCTCGTCGCGTCGCTCGGTATCGGACAGCCCCAGGTCTCCAAGCACCTGCGGGTGCTCCGCGAGGTGGGGCTGGTGGACGTGCGGGAGGAGGGGAGGCAGCGGATCTACCGACTGAACGGACGGTCGCTCAAGCCCATCCACGACTGGGTGGTCGGGTACGAGCAGGCATGGACGGGGCGCTTCGACCGGCTGGACGCCGTGTTGGAGGACCTCACGGAGGAGGAGCGGAAGGATGGACACGATGACGACTAGCGGTACGGCGGTGGTGACCCTCCCGCAGGAGACGCAGATCCTCATCACGCGCGAGTTCGCGGCGCCGGCGCGCCTCGTGTACCGGGCGTGGACCGAGCCGGACCTCATCGCGCGGTGGTGGAGCGGGGAGCGCGGCGAGGTGACGAGCGTCGAGATCGACCTGCGCGTGGGCGGACGCTGGCGCTACGTGATGACGGCGAACGAAGGGTTCGAGGTGGCGTTCCACGGGGAGTTCCGCGAGATCGTCCCCGAGGAGCGGATCGTCATGACCGAGGCGTTCGAGGGGATCCCCGACCCGGACGATCACGCGACGCTCAACATCATCACGTTCGAGGAGGTCGACGGACGGACCACGCTGACCCAGCTCGCGGAGTGCGGGAGCCGGGAGACCCGCGACATGATCATCGATTCCGGCATGGAGGGTGGCATGCAGGAGGCGATGGACCGACTCGAGCAGGTGGCCGTCGCTCTGGCGTGACGTCCCGGCAGGATAGGAGGTAAGACACGGGGGATCGAACGCCAGAGGAGAGCGACATGTCCAGCGGGCAGTTGTATGAAACCATCGGAGCCGCGTACCCCGTGACGCGGCGCACCGATCCGCGGATCGCCGCACGGGTCTGGGCTGCGCTCGGCGATGCGCGGACGGTCGTGAACGTCGGGGCCGGCACCGGCTCCTACGAGCCCCCCGGCCCTGACGTCACCGCGGTGGAACCGTCGGCGCTCATGCGTGCGCAGCGTCCCGCGGGCGCAGCGCCGTGCGTGGCTGCCGTCGCGGCGCGCCTTCCGTTCGCGGACCGGTCCTTCGACGCCGCGATGGCGTTCAGTACCGTGCATCACTGGCAGGACCCGATCGCGGGCCTGCGCGAGATGCGGCGCGTGGCTCGACGCGTGGTGGTCTTCACGCACGAGAGCAGTGACACCGGATGGCGTCGCCGGTTCTGGCTGACCCGCGACTACCTGCCTGAGGTCGCTGACCTGGTCGCCGGCCGGCCGTCGCTGACCGAACAGGCCCGCGCGATCGGCGCCCGCATCGAGCCGGTGCTCATCCCGTGGGACTGCGCCGACGGCTTCTTCGAGGCCTACTGGCGCCGGCCCGAGGCATACCTGGAGGATCATGTTCGCCGCGGGGTATCGGTGTGGGCCAGGGTCGGGCCGGATGCTGAGCAGCGGGCGGTGCGCAACCTCCGTGATGACCTCGTCTCAGGCCGGTGGGCCGAGCGCAACCGCGACCTCCTCGCGCTCGATGCAGCGGAGCTCGGCCTTCGCCTGCTCGTCACCTGAACCGCCGCTGACGTCCCGGGGACGATGGCGATCCGATCTGCTAGCCTCGTCGTGCGGGGTGGAGCAGTCCGGTAGCTCGCTGGGCTCATAACCCAGAGGTCACAGGTTCAAATCCTGTCCCCGCGACGATCGATGGAGCGCCCCCGCGAGGGGCGCTTCGTCGTTCCCTGGACCTCGCTAGACTCGGAGGTCCATGGCCGTCTTCCCCCCGCGCCTGACGGCGTCCGCCGTCGCTTTCGTCATGCTCGCCGCCGCCTGTTCGGGCGCCCCGGATGCGTCCGCGGCGGCGCCGGGCCCGGACCACGCGTCACACCGGGTGCAGCTGCGTTCGAGCGACCACGCCGCGACCTGGCGGGGATCGCAGCGCGTGGCGTTCACGAACGAGGATGACGCGCCCATCACCCGGATCTGGCTGCGGTTGTGGGCCAACGGCGTGCAGGGCTGCGCCCCGCGCGCGATCCGGGTCACGGGGATCGAGGGCGGGACCAAGGCCGAACTCCGCCGCGACTGCACCGCGCTCGCCATCGACCTGGATGCGTCGCTGGCCTCCGGCCAGCGGGGTCGCGTGCGCTTCGACCTGCGCATCGAGGTCCCCGAGCGCAACGACCGGTTCGGCACCCACCGCGGGATCACCCTGCTCGGCGGCGCGCTGCCGGTGCTCGCCGTCCTCGACGAGGGAGGATGGCACCTCGATCCCTACGTCGACCTCGGGGAGAGCTTCTACTCGCTCGTCGCGACGTACCGGGTGGCGCTCGACGTCCCCGGCAGCCTCGCGACGGCGACGACGGGTGTCCTCGACGCGACGTCGCACCACGGCGATCGCGAGCGGCGCGTGTACCGGGCGAGCGACGTCCGCGACTTCGCGATCGCGGCCGGTGCGCTGCGCCGCGTCGTGGGCCATGCCGGCGGCACGCGCATCGTCGTGTGGTACCACCCGGACGTGACGAGCGCGGCGACCGCCGAACGCGTCCTCGGTGACGCCCGGGCGTCGATGCGGACGTTCTCCGCGGGATTCGGCGCCTACCCCTACCCTGAGGTGGACGTCGTCGCGAGCGCCTTCACCACGTTCGGCGGCATGGAGTACCCCCAGATCGTGTTCTCCAACCCGGACCGGTACACGGTGGCGCACGAGCTCGCGCACCAGTGGTGGTGGGGCATCGTGGGCAACGACGAGTTCGCCGAGCCGTGGCTCGATGAATCCCTCGCCACGTGGTCCATGTACCTGCCGTACGCACCGTGGCGCAACTGCGGCACCTTCGATTGGCCGAGCCCCTCGGCGAGGCTCACGAACGACATGGCCTACTGGCGCGACCATCCCGGCGACTACGGCACGATCTACGGTGGCGGCGGGTGCATGTTCGCCGACCTGGCGCACGAGATCGGCGTCGAGCGCCTCGTCCAGGCGCTCGGCGACTACGCGGCCGACCGCTGGCTCGGCGTGACCACGGCGGACGACCTGCGGAGCGTCCTGGATGCGGCCGCGGCCGACGCGGCTCCCGATCTCGACATGGCCGCGTTCTGGGACAGGTGGCGCGCCGCGTAGCCCGGCCCCGGGTGGTGCAGCTCCGCCGTCCGGCGTAGGATCTGGCCCGTTCGCTCGAGGGAGGCATCCATGGGAGTCAGCACCATCGCGGCCCGCTTGGGCGAGATCCCGATCTTCACGGGGTGTTCGAAGAGGGACCTCTCGGCGATCGCCCGGGTGGTCCGCGAGATCGACCACGAGACGGGCAGCGTGATCGCGGTCGAGGGCGAGCCGGGAGCGGGCCTGTTCGTGATCGACACCGGGCGGGCGAACGTCTCGATCGGGGGCGCCCGGGTGAACACCTTGGGACCCGGCGACTTCTTCGGTGAGATGGCCCTGCTGGACGGCGGGCCACGCACGGCCACGGTGACCGCCGCCACCGAGCTGCAGTTGTTCGCCCTCACCGGGTGGGCCTTCCGCGGGCTCGTGTCGGAGCACCCGCAGATGGCGATGCGCGTGATGGAGACGATGGCCGCCCGCCTGCGCGCCGCCACCGAGCACGACTGACGGGGCGGCGTGCTCGTCCGGCCTGACGGCTGCCGGCTCCACGTCGAGATCCACGGCACGCCTGATGGCCCACCGATCGTCCTGCTCGAGGGCATGGGCGGCGACCTGCCGGGCTGGCGCCGGAACATCCCGACGCTCGCGCGGGAACTCCGGGTGATCGCGTTCGACCACCGCGGCAACGGCAGGAGCGACGAACCGCCGGGGCCGTGCACGATGGCGACCTTCGTCGAGGACGCCCTCGCCGTGCTCGACGACGCCGGCGCGCACAGCGCGCACGTCTACGGGCAATCGTTCGGCGGGATGGTCGCGCAGGAGCTCGCGCTCGCCGCACCGGCGCGGGTCCGATCGCTGGTGCTCGGATGCACCCACGCCGGCCAGGCGCACTGGGTGGGCGGCCGGCGGCCGTCGGCGCCGAAGGGGGAGCCGTGGCGCACGCTGTACGCGCCCGGGTTCCCCGACCGTCACCCCGATCACGTGGCCGAGGACCTCCGCGCGGGCGCGTCACAGCCGCCGCATCCCCAGGGCGAGCGTCGCCAGTGGGAAGCCATCCAGGGGTGGAGCGCGTTCGAACGGCTGGGGGAGATCGCGGCGCCGACCCTCGTGCTGCACGGCGCCGAGGATCAGGTGATCCCGGTGGGCAACGGCGAGGTGCTGGCGTCGAGGATCCCCGGGACGGAGCTGGTGATCCTGGAGGGGGCGGGGCACGTGTACCACTCGGAACGGCCCGACGCGGCGGACGCGGCGGTCCTGGACTTCGTGCGGCGGCACGCGTGAGCGTCCCGCCGGAGATCGTCGCCCTGGCCGAGCGCCGCGCCGCCGCGCGCGCGGCCCGCGATTTCGCCGCCGCGGACGCGCTCCGCGACGAGCTCCTGGCCGCGGGGTGGGCGGTCACCGACGGTCCCGACGGGTGGGACCTGTCGCCGGCCGGCCCGGCGGCGCCGTCGGGTCCCTCGGCGGCGCACGACGTTGCGCGCGTGCTCGAGGAACCGGCCACCGCGCTCGCCAGCGTGCACTGGGTCTGCGAGGGATGGCCGGAGGACATCGACCGGGCCATCGCCGCGTTCCGCGCGCACGCGCCGGCCGGCACGACGCAGTACGTGGTGGCCGACGTGACCGGGCAGGCCCCCGACCGGTGGGGCGAGGACGTGGAGGTCGTCGGCCTCGAGGCGGGGACGGGCTGGGGTGCGGCGCGCAACGCCGGCCTCGGTCGATCGGGCGGGGACCTCGTCCTCGCCGTCGACGGCTCGATCGAGCCGACCGGGGACTGGTTCGGTCCCCTGGCCGCCGCGCTCGCCGACGGCGGCGTCGGCGTCGTCGGTCCGTTCGGGATCGTCACCCGGGACCTCCGTCAGTTCGACGAGGCGCCCGGACCGGGGCCGTGCGATGCGGTCGAGGGGTACCTGATGGCCTTCCGCCGCGCGACGCTCACGCGGGTCGGCGGTTTCGACGAGAAGTTCCGCTGGTACCGCACCGCCGACATCGAGTGGTCGTTCCGGGTGAAGGACGCCGGCCTGCGCTGCGAGGTGGTCGAGGTCCCGGTCACGAAGCACGAGCACCGGATGTGGTTCGAGACCGACCCGGCCACGCGGGCGAAGTGGTCGAAGCGGAACTTCTACCGGTTCCTCGACCGGTGGCGCGACCGCTGGGACCTGGTGCTGGCCGGCCCGCCGCGCGACCACGACCACGACGACCACGATCACGGGGACGACGGTCGCGAGGGGCCGGTGACGCTGCCCGACGGCCGCTGACGCTCAGTCGGCGGGGAGCGGCGGGGCGGGGGGGAGCAGCGGCGCGGGTGCGGGCCGCGACGAGGTCGGCTCGCGACGCGCCTTGGCCACGATCGCCGCGGCCCGGCGCTTCTCCTCCAGGTCGGCGCGCGCCTCGTCGGGCGTCGGGATCGCCTTCTCGCCACTCGCGTACGCCTCGAGGTCGGGGCCGTCGATCGTCTCGGTGACCAGCAGCAGCTTGGCCAGGTCGTCGAGCAGCGCCCGGCGCTGGTGCAGGATCACGTCGGCACGGTCGTGCGCCTCGTTCAACAGCCGCATGACCTCGGCGTCGATCTTCTCGGCGGTGCCGCTGGACACCTTCGGGCTGGCGAAGGGGTTGCCGGGGTCCTCCGCGCCCAGCGACAGGGGTCCGACCTCGTCGCTCATGCCGTACTGCGCCACCATCGCCCGCGCGATCTGGGTGGCGCGCTCGAGGTCGTTCTGGGCGCCCGTGGAGATCTCGCCGAAGACGATCTCCTCGGCGACCCGTCCGCCCATCGCGAACGCGAGCATGTCCTTCAGCTCCGGCTCGGTCGCGAGGTAGCGGTCCTCGAGCGGCCGCGTCATCGTGAGCCCGAGCGCCGCGGTGCCGCGCGGGATGATCGTGATCCGGTGCACCGGGTCGAGGTTGTCGCAGTAGTGGGCGACCAGGGCGTGGCCCATCTCGTGCGAGGCGACGCGGGTCTTCTCCTTGTCGCTCATGACCCGCGACTTGCGCTCCAGACCCATCGACGCGCGGTCGATCGCCTCCTCGAGCTCGTCCTCGTGGACCGCGTTCTTCTCACGGCGCGCGGCCAGCAGGGCGGCCTCGTTGACGACGTTCTCGAGGTCGGCCCCGGTGAAGCCGGGCGTGCGCGCCGCGATCGTGCGCAGGTCGACGTCGGGGGCGAGGGCCACGCCGCGCGCGTGCACGCGGAGGATCTCCTCGCGGCCCTTCAGGTCGGGGCGGTCCACGACCACCTGGCGGTCGAACCGCCCAGGGCGGACGAGCGCCGCGTCGAGCACGTCGGGACGGTTCGTGGCCGCCATGATGATGACGCCCTTCTGCGAGTCGAACCCGTCCATCTCGACGAGCAGCTGGTTCAGGGTCTGCTCGCGTTCGTCGTGGGCCCCGAAACCGGACCCCATCGTGCCCGACCGGCCCTTGCCGATCGTGTCGATCTCGTCGAGGAACACGAGCGCCGGCGCGCGCTCCTTGGCCTGCTGGAACAGCTCGCGCACCCGCGCGGCGCCCAGGCCGACGAACATCTCGACGAACTCCGAGCCGCTCATGAAGAAGAACGGCACGTTCGCCTCGCCGGCCACGGCCCGGGCCAGCAGGGTCTTGCCGCAGCCCGGAGGCCCGAGGAGCAGGACGCCCTTCGGGATCCGGCCGCCGAGCCGCTGGTACTTCTTCGGGTTCTTGAGGAACTCGACGATCTCGCCGAGCTCCTCCTTCGCCTCATCGACGCCGGCCACGTCCGAGAACGTGGTCTTCATCTCCTTGCGGTCGTAGATCTTGACCTTGTTCTTGCCCATCGTGAGCGGGTTGCCGGCGCCCCCGGCCCCCATGCGACGGAACAAGAAGTAGTAGACGACGCCCATCAACAGCAGCAGCGGCACGATGTTGAGCAGGAGGCCGACCCACGGGCTGGGGCCCGACATCTCGACGTCGATGTCCTTGTCGCCGAGGTACGTGACCTCGTCGTTCGGGACGAAACCGGTCGTGACGGTCGAGGAGAAGGGCGTCTCCTGGCCGCTCTCGTCGATGAACGTGCCGCTGATCGACGTGTCGGAGATCGTGACGGTCCCGGTGACCTTCCCGTCGTCCACGAGCTGGCGGTACTCCGTGTAGGTGACCTGCTTGCGGCCCGCGTTCGTGAACCAGCCATTGAGCGCGAACAGGCCCGCCACGACGAGCGCGATTACGATCCACGGGGTGAAGCGGGCGCGGGGCACGCCGGGGCCTGGGCCGCCGCCCGGGGTGCGGTTCGGTCGCTCGTCGTCGGGCATCGTCCACCATCATGGCACCAGCCCCCGCGTATGACAGGTAGGCCGCGATACCCTGGCCGGGATGTCACGCACCGCGGCGCCCCTCGACCACGCCACGCGCGAGCGGTTCGAACGCGACGTCCTGCCGCTGCTGCCGTCCCTGTACGGGGCGGCGCTGCGGATGACCCGCAACCCCACGGACGCCGAGGATCTGGTCCAGGAGACCTACCTGCGCGCCTTCCGCGGCTTCGCCGGGTTCACCGAGGGGACGAACCTGAAGGCGTGGCTCTACCGCATCCTCACGAACGGCTTCATCAACTCGTACCGCAAGAAGCAGCGGGAGCCGCAGGTCGTGGAGGGCCCCGACGACCTCGACGAGTGGTACCTGTACGACCGCCTCGGGGGCCAGCGCGTGGAGGGCTCGGCCGAGGAGGAGGTCCTCGAGAAGATCCCGGACCAGGCGGTCAAGGCCGCCCTGGAGTCGCTGCCGGAGAACTTCCGCATCCCGGTGCTGCTGGCCGACGTCGAGGGATTCAGCTACAAGGAGATCGCGGAGATCATGGACACGCCGATCGGCACGGTCATGTCCCGGCTGCACCGGGGAAGGAAAGCGCTCGAGCGTGCGTTGTGGGACACGGCCCGGGAGCGAGGATTGGTCGATGGCTGACTGCGGACCCAACTGCGAGGAGACCCTGCGCGAGATCGAGTCGTACCTCGACGGCGAGGTCGATGCGCCGCAGGCGACCGAGATCGCGATCCACCTGGCCGACTGCAACCCGTGCATGGACCGCGCGGAGTTCCGCAAGCACCTGAAGGACCTCGTCCACGACCGATGTCGTGAGGCCGAGCCCGAGGGCCTGCGCGACAAGGTCCTCGAGGCGATCCGCTCGCGCGAGACGGGTCCGACCGCCTAGGATCGGGCCGCCTGCGAGTGGAGGTTGACCGATGGACCTGGGAACGACGCTCGGCGTCTGGGCGCACCCCGACGACGACATCTACCTGTCGTCGGGCCTGATGGCGGCCAACGCCGCGCTCGGCAACCGGGTCGTGGACGTCACGGCGACACGCGGCGAGGGCGGCTCGATGGACGAGGACCGCTGGCCGCCCGAGACGATGGCCGAGGTCCGCACCGAGGAGCTCCTGCGGTCCCTGGACGTCCTCGGCGTCCGCGAGCACCGGTTCCTCGAGGGCTACGTCGACGTCGACATGGACGCGACGCTGGGCGACGGCACCGACCAGGTCCGCGCGATCATCGCCGACGTGCAGCCCGACACGGTCCTGACGTTCGGACCCGAAGGGATGACGGGCCACCACGCGCACCAGGACGTCTCCCGGTGGACGACCGCGGCCTTCCACGACGCCGCGCCGACCGGCGCACGGCTCTACCACGCGACCTACCCGCCCGAGTGGGGCGCGCGGTGGATCGACGCCGTCGCCCCGTTCGAGATCTTCCGCCCCGGCACCCCTCCGATCGTGCCGCGCGAACGGATCGCGATCGTGCTGGAGCTCCCCCCCGACCTGCTCGAGCTGAAGCTCGCCGCCATCAAATGCCACGAGAGCCAGATCGAGGCGCTCCTGCACGTCTTCGGCGACGACGGCTTCCGCGAGTTCATGGCCGCGGAGTACTTCCGCCTGGTGGCGGAGAAGGAGGCGTAGATGCGCACGTCGGCGCACATGAGGGGCGTGATGGACGCCCTCAAGCCGTTCCTGGACTTCGCCCTGTCCGACGAGATCGCCGACGTGGGCGACGATCCGAACGCGTGCGACTTCCTGTTCGGGAACCCGCACGAGGTGGCGTCGCGCGCCTACGTCGACGCGGTCCTCTCGGGGGTGGAGCCGACGGGACCCCACCACTTCGCGTACACGATGAACGACCGCAACGCGCAGACGGTCATCGCGGACGGGCTCCGGACGCGGTTCGGGCTGGGGTTCGCGCCCGACGACATCATGATGACGAACGGGAACTTCACCGGCATGGCGTCGGTCCTGCGGGCGATCTGCGACCCGGGGGACGAGGTCATCTTCGTGTCGCCGCCGTGGTTCTTCTACGAGACGCTCATCGTGGCGACCGGCGCGACCCCCGTGCGCGTGCTCGCCGACCGCGCGACGTTCGACCTCGACCTCGCCGCGATCGAGGCGGCGATCGGACGGCGCACGCGGGTGATCATCGTGAACTCACCGAACAACCCGAGCGGACGCATCTATCCGCGCGAACAGCTCGACGCGCTGGCAGGCGTGCTCACGGCGGCGGGTGAGCGGCACGGGGAACCCATCCACCTGTTGTCCGACGAGGCCTACAGCCGGATCCTGTTCGACGACCACGCCTTCCCGACGCCGCTCGGGAGTTACCCGCACAGCTCGCTCCTCTACACGTACGGGAAGACCCACCTCGCGCCGGGCAACCGCGTCGGGTACGTCGCGCTGCACCCCGACCTGCCCGGGAAGCGGGACCTCACGCGTGTCCTGCGCACCGCGATCATCACGGGCGGGTGGGGGTTCCCCGTGGCGACGCTGCAGCACGCGATCCCCGGGCTCGAGGCGATCGGCCCCGACATCGCGCGCCTGCAGCGCCGGCGCGACCTGCTCGTGTCATCGCTCGGCGAGCAGGGGTACGAGCTGATCGAGCCCGAGGGGACGTTCTACATCCTGGTGCGGTCGCCCGACCCCGACGACGAGGCGTTCTGCGCGCGTCTGCGCGAGCACGGGGTGTTCGTGCTGCCGGGCGCCACGTTCGAGATGCCCGGGTGGTTCCGGATCTCGATCACGGCGAGCGACGAGATGGCCGAGCGATCGATCCCGGGGTTCGCGAAGGCCATCGGCGCGTGAGCACCTGGGCCTTCCTGGGCGCGGGCGAGTTCGAGCCCTGGCACGACGAGATCGACGAGCGGCTCCTCGACGGACGCCCCGGACCGGTGCTCGTCTCGCCGGCGGCGGCCGCGCACGAGGGCGACGCCGTCTTCGACACGTGGGCCGCGAAGGGCGTCGCGCACTACGAGCGGCTCGGCGTCGAGGTGCGGGTGCTCCCGCTCCGTCATCGGGCCGACGCCGCGGACGACGCCGTGGTGGCCGCGCTCGACGACGCCGCGATGATCTTCTTCTCGGGGGGGAACCCCTGGCGTCTGGCCGAGATGGTGCGCGACACGCCGTTCTGGGCACGTCTGCGCGACCGCATGGACGAGGGCCTGGCGTACGCGGGCTGCAGCGCCGGCGTGGCCTGCCTCAGCCCGACGACGTTCGACAGCGACACCGAGGACATGGACGCGATCTTCAAGCCTGGGCTGGGGACCGTCCCAGGGGTGGTGTTCGCCCCGCACTGGGACACCGTGGACTCGTGGGTCCCCGGGGCGACGGCGTACATCGAGCGGTCCGTCCCGACCGACCAGGTGCTGGTGGGCCTCGACGAACGCACGGCGATGGTCGGCGACGGGGCCGAGTGGCAGGTCGACGGGCTGGCCGGTGTCCATCTGCGGCGCGACGGGGACTGGGAGCACCTCGTGGCCGGCTCGACGTTCGCGCTCGAGATCGCGTAGGGCTGGCCGGGGGGCGGCGAGCCGGTAGCATCGCCGTCGTGCCCCGGACCGTCATCACCCGCGAGGACCCCGTCGAGGTCCGCGCGCCGGTCGTGATCGAGCGGCTCACGGCGGCCTACCCCGACGCGAAGGTCGCGCTGCGCTTCTCCACCCCGCTCGAGTGCCTGATCGCCACGATCCTGTCGGCGCAGTGCACCGACGAGAAGGTGAACGAGGTGACCGCCACGCTCTTCGTGAAGTACCGCACGCCCGCCGACTACCTCGACGTCCCCGAGGAGGAGCTCAAGGCCGACATCCACCCGACCGGCTTCTTCAACCAGAAGGCGGCGTCGATCCGGGCCGCCTGCACACGGATCGTCGAGGTCTACGACGGCGAGGTGCCGGGCACGATGGAGGACCTCATCACCCTGCGGGGCGTGGCGCGCAAGACGGCGAACATCGTGCTCGGGAACTCCTTCGGGATTGTGGAGGGCATCGCCGTGGACACGCACGTCCGGCGGGTCGCGAACCGGCTCGGGTTCTCGCAGGAGCGCGACGCCGACAAGATCGAGGCGGACCTGATGCGCCTCGTGCCGCGCGAGCGGTGGTTCGCGTTCTCCTACGTCATGATCGACCACGGCCGGGCGATCTGCACGGCGCGGGCACCCAGGTGCGCCGAGTGCCCGGTCGAGGAGCTGTGCCCGTCGAGCCAGGCGTGAGGATCAGACGGCGATGAGCTCGCGGGCGGGGACCACGGTGCCGCGTCGACGGGCCCGCCGGATCTCGCGGCGCTCCTCCTCGTCGAGACCGCCCCACACGCCGGCGTCCTGGCACGTGACGAGCGACCACTCGAGGCAGTCGGCCCGGACCGGGCACCCGGCGCAGACCGCCTTCGCCACGTCGGTCTGGTCCGCGGCGAGCGGGGAGGTGCCCACCGGGAAGAACAGCTCGGGGTCCTCGCCGATGCAGTTCGCCTCGGGGAGCCACCACATCTCGTTGGGGTCGTGCTTGAAGCGCCGTTCAGTCATCGGTCATCTCCAGGGCCCATCGACCCGTCCCTCGGCCGGTAGAGGTGGACGGTAGTGTCTGAATGGCCGTTCAGTCAAGCCCATCGGCCGGTCATCGTGGCGCACCGTGGCGCGAGCGCCGAGTGTCCCGAGAACACGCTGGTGGCCGTCGAGCGAGCCATCCTTCGGGGTGCCGACGCGGTCGAGTTCGACGTGCGGGTGACCGCCGACGGCCACGGCATCGTGATGCACGACGACACGGTCGACCGGACGACCGACGGGGCCGGCGCGGTGGCGGAACTCCCCCTCGACCACCTCCGGGAGCTCCGCGCCGACGGCGAGCCGGTCCCTACGGCGGGCGAGGTCCTCGCCCTGCTGTCGGGGCGGTGCGCCGCGGTCATCGAGATCAAGCACGCCCCGGGGGACGCCGGCTCCGGCGTGCGGGCCGCCGACGAGGCCCTGCGTGCCCTCGACGTCGTGGGGTTCGAGGGGCCGGCCGTCTGCATCTCGTTCGACCCCGTGGCGCTCGCGCACGTCCGGGGGGTCGCCCCCGACCGGATGACCGGGTTGCTCGCGAGCTACGAGGTCGCCGTGGCCGACGCCGCGGCCGCCGCCGTCGCCGGCGGGCACGGGTTCGTGCTCCCGTTCGCGCCGCAGGTGCTCGCGGGCGGCCGGGCGCCGGTGGACGGCGCCCACGCCGCCGGGCTCAAGGTCGGCACGTGGGTGAGCGACGATCCGGCGGACGCCATCACCCTCGCTGCCCTCGATGTCGACGCGATCGCGACGAACGATCCCGCCGCGATCGTGGCGGCCATGGATCGCCCCTGATGTTCCGGCGCAAGCGCCTCCCGGACGATCTCGCGGCCGCGTACGCCTCCTTCGAGGCCGTGCTCGCCGAGCTCGAGCCGGGCAAGGCCGCGCTCGCCGACGTCCTGCCGGGGACGCGGATGCCCGGACGCCCCCTCCACGATGCGCTCGCGGGGTACGCGGCGCGCCTCGGGGCCGCCGAACCCCTGATGCCGGGGTGGCGCCGCCCGGAGGTGGAGGACGCCTGGCACGCGTGCAGGGACGGGATCGCGCGCGCACGCGAGCGCACCGACGCCGCGATCCACGCGGCGGACCCCGTGGGGTTCGAGGCGCTCCTCGGCCTCGTCAGCTCGTTGCTGGATCCCCTCGACCCCTTCGCCGACGCCGAGGATCGGTTCCGGCGGCTCCGCCGATGAGCGCCGGGCGGCTGGCCCGGATCCGCGACGAGGTCGTGATCTGCCGCGCCTGCCCGCGGCTGGTCGCCTGGCGGGAGGAGGTCGCCACCGAGAAGGTGGCCCGGTTCGCCGACCAGACGTACTGGGGGCGCCCCGTCCCCGGGTTCGGCGATCCCGCCGCGCGGGTGATCGTCGTCGGGCTCGCGCCCGCCGCGCACGGCGGGAACCGGACGGGGCGCATCTTCACGGGCGACCGCTCCGGCGATTTCCTGTTCGCCTCGCTGCACCGGACCGATTTCGCGAACCAGGCGCGATCGGTCGGGCCCGACGACGGGCTGACGCTCACCGGGGCCTACGTCAGCGCCGTGAACCGGTGCGCGCCGCCCGCGAACCGTCCCACGCCCGAGGAGCGGGACCGCTGCCTGCCCTTCCTGGTCCGGGAGATCGAGGCGCTCCAGGACCTGCGGGTCGCGGTCGCGCTCGGGGCGTACGCGTGGGACGGCCTGCTGCGGGCGTTCGCCGCCGGCGGTGACCGACTCCGGCCCAAGCCCCGGTTCGGTCACGGCGCGGAGGCACGGGTCGGGCACCGCACGCTCGTGGGGGCCTTCCACCCGAGCCAGCAGAACACCTTCACCGGCACGCTGACGCCGGCGATGCTCGACGCCGTGTTCGACCGCGCCCGGATCCTCGCGTTCGGTTGACCGAGCCTCCCGACGGTGCGACCGTTGCGCCCACGAGACCGAAGGAGAGCGCATCCGGATGGTGAAGCGAGTGGTGATGGCGGTGGCCCTGTTCGCGCTGACGGTCCCCGCGTGGACGGGCGGGGCGTCGGCCGCACCGGATGACTGCACGATCGAGGGCACGGCGGGATCCGACGACCTCGTCGGGACCGGCGGCGCCGACGTGATCTGCGGCAAGGGCGGCCGCGACGACATCGATGGGAAGGGCGGGCACGACATCCTCATCGGTGGCGACGGCGGCGACACGCTGGTCGGCGGCCCGGGCAACGACGTCCTCGACGGCGGGGCAGGCCCCGACGGCTTCTTCAACGGCGACGGCCGCGACACGATCTACGGGGGCACCGGCAACGACCAGCACTACTTCGGCGCCGGCGACGACCGGCACTACGGCGAGCGCGGCCGGGACTTCCTCAACGACCTGAAGGGCGACGACGAGATGTACGGCGGGCCGGGCAACGAGTTCTGCCTCGGCTCGTTCGACAGCCACCCTGGAGACCTGGTCAACGGTGGCCCGGGCGTCGACGTCTACTTCAGCGATCCGGGCGATGACCGGGTGAGCGTCGAGGACGAGATCGTCTGCTTCGGGGAGTGATGCCGATGCGACGGATCGTCCTCTCGGTCGCGCTCGTGACGCTCGGCGTCGCCGCGGCGGCGCCGATGCCGATCGTCTCGGCCGCCGCCTGCACGATCACCGGTACCCCCGGGCACGACGAGCTGACGGGCACGCCGGGCGACGACGTGATCTGCGGCAAAGGTGGTCCCGACGACATCGTCGGCGGGGGCGGGAACGATGTCCTCAAGGGCGGTCCGGGAGACGACACCCTGACGGGCGGTCCCGGCGACGACGTGCTGAAGGGCGGCGACGGGCTCGACAGCTTCCTCGACGGGCCCGGCGAGGACCGGACCGTCGGCGGCGCCGGCACCGACGTGGTCTACGGCGGACCCGGGGACGACGTCCATCTCGGGGGTCCCGGCGGGGACCTCAGCATCGTCGACTTCACCGGCGACGACGTGGTCAAGGGTGGGGACGGGCCCGACAACTGCCTCGAGACGTGGGACGGCGAGCCGGGGGACCGGATCGCCGGTGGGCCGGGTCGCGACCGGTGGTTCGCCGACGCCGGCGACCACGTCCGGGGGACCGAGATCGACCAGGTCTGCTTCGGCGCCTGAGGATCGGCGTTCGCGGACGCGGCTCGTAAGGTGGAGCGGTGGGTCGCCACCGCAGCTTCTACGCCGTGCGGCCGGCCGACGAGGATGACCGGCCGGTCGATCGCGACACCGTCCGCCGCGTCGTCCGCACGTTCGGTCCCTACCGCGGCAAGGTGGCGCTCGTCGGTCTCGCGATCGTGGTCTCGTCGGGCCTGGGGGTCATCAACCCGCTCCTGATCCGGGCGGTCTTCGACGACGCGCTGTTCGGGAACCCGCCGGGCGTGTGTCAGGGACAGTCGTGTCCCCAGATGGACACGTTGTTCGTGCTCGTCGGCTTCATGGTCCTGATCCCGATCGTCGCGGGGATCATCGGGGTGGGCCAGACCTACCTCGCGAACCTGGTCGGGCTCCGCGTGATGCAGGACCTGCGCGATTCCCTGTACACGCACCTGCAGATGATGCCGCTGCGCTTCTTCACGCAGACCCGCACCGGCGAGATCCAGTCACGGCTCGCGAACGACGTGGGCGGCGTGCAGAGCGTGGTCACCGACACCGCGTCGTCGATCCTCGCGAACGTGGTCGTGATCGTGAGCACGGTGATCGCGATGCTGATCATCTCCGTTCCGCTGACGATCCTCTCCCTCGCGCTGACGCCCCTGTTCCTGTGGCTCACGATCAAGGTGGGCCGGGCCCGGCGCGAGGTGGCGACGAGCACGCAGAAGACCATGGCCGACATGAGCACGGTGACCGAGGAGACGCTCTCCGTGAGCGGCATCCTGCTGTCGAAGGCGTTCGGACGCCAGGATCACGAGATCGCCCGCTTCCGGACCGAGAACGTCCGGCTGACGGGTTTGCAGATCCGGCAGACCATGATCGGGCGCTCCTTCTTCGCGGTCGTGGGGACGTTCTTCGCGATCACGCCGGCGCTCGTCTACCTGGTGGCCGGGTTCGTGATGAACCGCGACGGCGCCCCCACGATCACGTCGGGTGACATCGTCGCGTTCACCACGCTCCAGTCGCGTCTCTTCTTCCCGATCGGCTCGATGCTCCAGGTCTCGACCGACGTCCACTCCTCGCTCGCGCTCTTCGATCGGATCTTCGA
>DASQKC010000049.1:0-15930 GCA_035630755.1 Actinomycetota bacterium
ACGCGAGGGAGGAGATCCGCGCCTGGGGAGCTCCGAGCCACGTCGATGACGAGCGGCTCGTCGAGTGGTTGGCGTCGTACCTCCGCCGCGCCGCCAGCCCGGGCGCCGCCGTCGCGTTGGCGCGGATGAACCGCGATATCAACGCATCGCATGCCCTCCCGGCGATCCACGTGCCGACGCTCGTGCTGGCGAAGACGGGCGACCTGGACTTCCCCATCGAGCAGGTGCGTGAGATGAGCGCGGAGATCGCGGGCGCGCGGCTCGAGGAGTTCCCGGGCGACGAGCACTTCTTCTGGGTCGGGCCTTACGGCGACATGCTGGGGTCCATCGAGCGGTTCGTGGGCGGGCTCAGCAGCCAGGAGTCGGAGCTCCGCCGGTCGCTCGCCACCGTCGTGTTCACCGACATCGTCGGCTCCACGGCGACGGCGGCCTCGCTCGGCGACGCGCGATGGAAGGGGCTCCTGGAGGATCACCATCGGCGGGTGCGAGGGCAGCTGGCGCGGTTCGAGGGCGCCGAGGTCGGCACCGCTGGAGACGGGTTCCTCGCGACGTTCGACGGGCCGGCACGCGCGGTCCGATGCGCGACCTCGATCGCCGGGTCGATCGCCGAGCTGGGGCTCGAGGTCCGCGCCGGGGTCCATACGGGGGAGGTCGAGACGATCGACGGCAAGGTCGCCGGGATGGCGGTGGTGATCGGTGCCCGCGTCGGCGCCTTGGCCGGAGCGTCGGAGGTCCTCGTCTCGCAGACGGTGAAGGACCTCGTCGCCGGTTCGGGCCTCGCGTTCGAGGACGCCGGCGAGCACGAGCTGAAGGGCGTCCCCGACATGTGGCGCCTCTATCGGGTAGTGGCGTCGGCGTGACGAAGCCGCCTCCCGTCCGGTACGCGCCGACGTCGGACGGTGGCTACATCGCCTACCAGGTCATCGGCGAACACGACACGACGATCGCCTACCTCGGCGGGATGGCCTCGAACCTCGAGGGGTGGTGGGATTACGAACCGGCCGCCGCCTACCTGCGGGGCTGGGGGGCGTTCTCCCGGTTCGTGCTGCACGACCGGCGCGGGACCGGTCTGTCGGACGCGGGCGGCGGCCTCCCCAACCTCGAGACGCGCGTCAGCGATCTCGTCGCGGTGCTCGACGACGCCGGCGTCGACCGCGTCGCGCTCTACGGCGTCTACGACGGGGGGATGGTCGCCGCCTTGTTCGCCGCGACCTACCCGGAACGCACGTCGGCACTGATCTGGTGGTCCCCGACGGGCCGCGTCGCGGCGGCGCCCGACTATCCCTGGGGCGCCACGCCCGACGAGATCGACGAGGTCGCCGAGATCATGGCCACGACGTGGGGCAGCGAGGCGCACTCGGCGGCGAGCCTGCGTCATTCGGGGGTGGACCCCGAGCTCATCCCGGGACTCGCCGCGTTCACTGCACGCATGAACCGGCTGGCGTGCGGTCCGGCGACCGCTCGCGCCTTCTACCGGATCATGGCCGAGAGCGACGTGCGCGCCACCCTCCCGACGGTGCGGGTCCCGACGCTGCTGATCGACCGCGCGTCCTTCGACGACCGGGAGCGGGCCGAGGCGGAGGACGTCGCCGCACGGATCCCGCACGCGTCGCTGCTGCGGCTCCCCGCCGGACCCAAGTCGACGCTGGTGGATCCCGAACCGATCTACGCCGCGACACGCGACCTCCTCGGGATCGAGCGACCGCGGGTCGAGGCCGACGCGGTGCTCGCCACCGTCCTGTTCACCGACATCGTGGACTCGACCCGGCTCCAGGCATCGCTCGGCGACGCCGGGTGGCGGTCGCTCGCGGAGCGGCACCACGCGGCCATCCGGCAGCATCTCGCCGCCTTCCACGGCACCGAGCAGGACACCGCGGGCGACGGCTTCTTCGCCCGCTTCGACGGGCCCGCGCGCGCGATCCGCTGCGCCCTCGAGGCGATCTCGGACGTCGCGCGGCTCGGGATCGCGATCCGCGCCGGTGTCCACACGGGCGAGTGCGAGATCGTCGACGGCAAGTGCGGGGGGCTCACCGTCTCGATCGGCGCCCGGGTGATGGCGCGGGCGGAGGGATCCGTGGTGCTCGTGACCCAGACGGTGAAGGACCTGTGCGCGGGCAGCGGGTTCCGCTTCGAGGACGCCGGCGAGCACGAGCTGAAGGGCGTGCCCGACCGGTGGCGGCTGTACCGTGTGAGCGACTGAGGCGACCGCCGGGTTGCCTGCGTCCGGACGCATCGCGGAGGATGCGCGCGTGGAGATGCGCGAGGAGCGCCGGGTCATCACCGCCGTGTTCGCGGACATGGCCGGATCGACCGCGCTGGGCGAGCGGCTGGAGCTCGAGGAGTACAAGCTCGTGATGGGCGAGGCGGTCGCCCACATGGTCAACGCGGTCGAGGCCTTCGGCGGAACGGTCAAGGACCTCGCCGGCGACGGCGTGCTCGCGCTGTTCGGCGCTCCCGTGACGCATGAAGACGACCCCGAGCGGGCGATCCTGGCGGGCCTGCGGATCGTCGAGGACATCGAGGGCTTCTCGGCGGAGGTGGTCCGCGCGTGGGGGGTCGCCGGGCTCGCGGTCCGGGTGGGCGTCGAGACCGGACCGGTCGTCACGGGCGCGGTCGGCGCCGGCTCCCGGGTGGAGTACGGCGCCACGGGCGAGGTCGTGAACACCGCCGCTCGCCTGCAGGCGGCCGCCGACCCGGGCACCGTCGTGGTGGGGCCGGCCACCCGGTCCCTCGTCGAGCCCGCCTTCGCGTGGGGCCCTCGGCGCGAGGTGACGCTCAAGGGCAAGGAGCGCCCCCTGGCGGTCGCCGCCGTCACCGGGGTCACCGGTGCGCAGGCGCGCGTGTCGATCGAGGCGACGACGCCGTTCGTCGGACGGGCCGCGGAGCGGGCGCAGGGCGTGGAGGCGGTCGAGGCGACCCTCGCCGGGTCGGGTGGGATCGTCTTCATCACCGGCGAGCCGGGGATCGGGAAGACGCGTCTCACGGGCGAGCTGCGGCACGCGCTCGAGGGCGGCACGAGCGCCCACGGTCGACCGCGGTGGCTCGAGGGGCGCTGCGTCAGCTACGGCGGGTCGCTGCCGTACGGTCCGTTCCGCGACCTGCTCCGCTCGTGGCTCGGCGTCCACGCCGACGACCCGCCGCTCCGCGTGCGCGTAGCGCTCCGTGGCCATCTCGACCGGCTCTTCGCCGATCGCGCCGCGGCGTCGCTCCCCTACCTCGCGGCCCTGCTCGACCTCGAGCAGGATCCCGACACCGCCGACCGGCTCGCCGAGCTCTCACCCGAGGCGCTCCGGTTCCGCACGTTCGAGGTGGTCAGGACGTTGGTCGCCCGGCTGACGGCCGAGGGCCCCCTCGCGCTCGCGATCGAGGACCTCCACTGGGCCGACGCCACGTCGCTGGACCTCCTCGCGGAGCTCGGCCGCGATACCGACACGTCGGCGCTGCTACTCGTCTGTACCGGCAGGACCGAACGCGACCACCCCTCGTGGCGGGTCAAGGAGGACCTCCAGCGGACCCTCGCCCACCGGAGCGTCGACATCGCGCTCGGGGGACTCGCGGCGGGAGCCGAGGGCGAGCTGCTCGACGCCCTCGCGGGCGGTTCGCTGCCCGAGCCGCTCCGCGGCCGGATCCTCGCCTCGGCCGAGGGCAACCCCTTCTTCCTCGAGGAGATCGTCCGCTCGCTGGTCGAGGCCGGGGCGATCGTCCACGACGATCGCGGATGGCGCATCGAGCCGACGGTGACGCCCGAGATCCCGATGACGGTCGAGAAGGTGATCCTGTCCCGGATCGACAACCTGCCGCCGGATACCCGCGACACCCTGACGGCCGCCGCGGTGCTCGGCCGGACCTTCGACCAGCGGCTGCTGCAGGCGCTCCGTGCGGACCGCGACATCCAGGGGGACCTCTCCGACCTGATGCGGCTCGACCTCGTCCGCGAGGGCCGGCGGTGGCCTGAGCCCGAGTACCGCTTCAAGCACGCGCTGATCCAGGAGGCCGCCTACCGGACGCTCGTCCGCGAGGTCCGCGACCGGCTGCACCGGCGAGCCGCGGAGTGGCTCGAGGCCAAGGGGGTCGGCCGTGACCACGAGGGCGCCGGGCTGCTGGCCCACCACTGGCTCGGCGCCGACGACGTCGACCAGGCGATCAGGTACCTCACGATCGCCGGTGACCGCGCGCGCCTCGCGTACGCGCTCGACGAAGCGATCCATCACTACCGGGACCTGCTCCCGCTCCTGGAGCGCCAGGGACGGCGGCAGGACATGGCGCTCGCGTCGTTCAAGCTCGCGCTCGCGCTCCACATGTCGCTGCGCTTCGCCGACGCGAACCGCGTCTACCAACGCGCGTTCGACCTGTGGGAGCCTCCGGCGCCCTCGGACGAGGCGACGGCCACGCTCCGTCTCTCGACGAGCTTCCTCCCCGACGATCCGGACCCGAGGTCGGCGATCGCGTGGCCGAACATCCAGCTCTGCATGCACCTGTTCGACCGGCTCGTGGAGCAGTGGCCCGAACGCACGATCGTGCCCTCGCTCGCCGAACGGTGGGAGATCTCGGACGACGGCCTCCGCTACGTCTTCCGCCTGCGGGCCGGGCTGACGTGGTCCGACGGGGCACCGCTCACCGCGCACGACGTGGAGTTCGGCATCAAGCGCGTGCTCGACCCGGTCGCGCCGGGCTCGAGCGTCGCGATCTACTTCGTCCTCGAGCGCGGGCTCGAGTACTACCTCGGCGAAGAGACCGATGCCGGCGCGGTCGGGGTGCGCGCGCTCGACGACCGCAGGATCGAGTTCCGGCTGATCGCCCCGGCGCCGTACTTCCTGAGCGTGATGAACCGGCCCGATGGCGCGCCGCAACCGCGGCACGCGATCGAGGGGGCGGGCGACGCGTGGACCGGCGACGAGCAGGTCGTGTCGGGCGCGTTCGCGATCGCCGAGCGAGAGCCGAACATGCTCACGCTGGCGCGTCGGACGGGCGGCACCCCTCGACGCGGCAACGTCGCGCGCACCGAGATCCGGCGGATGCCGCTCGGCGACGCCGCCGCCCGCTACGACGCCGACGAGCTCGACCTCGCGACCGTCCGGTACACGCCCCGGCTGGCCGACCTCATGCCCCGTGACCACCCGGACCAGCGGCTCGGCCCACCGACGTGGTCGGGGTACCTCGCGTTCCGCCACACCGATCCGGTCCTCGGCGACGTCGCGATGCGCAAGGCGCTCGCGCACGCGGTCGACCGCACGGCCCTCGCGGACGTCGTCGCGCCGAACCTCGTCGTCGCGAACGGCGGGATCGTGCCTCCGGCGCTGCAGGGCCACACGCCGGACATCACGCTCCGGTTCGACCCCGATCTCGCACGCTCGCTCCTTCCGGACCCGGACGTGACCCTGTCTGTCGCGTACCTCGACGACGACCGGCCGTTCATCGAGCCGGTCGTCGAGACGTGGCGGGAGGTGCTGGGCCTCCGGATCGACAGCGTGGGATGGACCCGGGCCGAGCTCGCGACGATGGCGCCGCCGGTCGAGCACGCGCCGATCTACTTCACCGGCTGGCTCCCCGGCTACGCCGACCCCGAGTACATCCTGCGGCTCCTCTTCCACTCGAAGAGCCGGACGAACGAGGGCGGGTTCGCGAGCGACGCCTTCGACGACCTGATCGAGCGGGCGCGCCAGGAGCGCAGCGACCACGGCCGGCTCGAGCTGTTCCACCAGGCCGACCGGATGGCGGTGACCGACCTAGTGGCCGTGATCCCGCTCGTGTACGGGCGGAGCGTCGCCCTCGTCAAGCCGTGGGTCGACGGCTGGTGGGAGTTCGGCAAGTCCTCGGCGAACTTCGCCGACCTGCGCATCGCGCCGACTCCGTAGACTCGGGTCCGTGGCGCGCAGGAAGCTCACGATCCGGCCCCCGGGCCTCAAACCCACCACGAAGGTCGGGACGCTCGGTCCCTACCGCGGACGGCTCGGCCTGGGGTGGGTGATCGCGCCCCTGGTGGCGGGCGTCATCATCCTGGTGGCGGGCTACCTGGCGCTCCGCTGATGCTCGAGGCGTACTGCTGGCCGCCCTCGGTCGCCCCGGGCGGCGAGGTGGGTCTGCACGTCGCGACCGAGGGCGGCCGGGTCCGGGTGGAGGTCGCCCGGGACGGCCTGACCCGCGACGTGGTCTGGCGCGGCGAGGTGTCGGCGGCGCCCCACGAGACGCCGCCCGACGCCAGCGCGACCGGCTGCGGCTGGCCGGCCGCCGGGACGATCGCGGTGGGCGCCGACTGGCGCTCGGGGTACTACGCCGTCACCGTGACCGCGGGCGACGAGCGCGTCGACGCCTTCCTCGTGGTTCGACCCGAACCCGGCGCACCCGGGCGCGCGCCGATCCTGCTCGTCCTGTCCACGTGCACGTGGAACGCCTACAACGATTGGGGCGGACCGTCGCTCTACACCGGCGCGCACCAGGTCTCGTTCGAGCGCCCGCTCGCGCCCGGGTTCCTCGTGAAGCCGGAGCCGCACGAACGCAAGGCCCAGGCGGTGCCCGATCGCGAGGCGCTCGGCTACTTCCGGTGGGCCGAGCCGCGCGGGCTCTCGAACTGGAGCGGCGGGGCCGGTTGGTGGAACTGGGAGCGCACCGCGCTCCGGTGGGCCGAGGCGAACGGCTTCCAGGTGGACGTCGCGATCCAGCAGGACCTCGAGGAGGTGCCCGGGCTCCTCGGGGACGTGCGGCTCTACCTCTCGGTGGGCCACGACGAGTACTGGACGTGGGGGATGCGCGAGGCGCTCGACGCGCACACCGCGGCCGGCGGCAACGCCGCGATCTTGTCGGGGAACACGTGCTACTGGCAGGTCCGGATCGGCGAGGACCGGCGCACGATGACCGGCTACAAGTACGACGTCGCGGACGATCCGGTGCTCGGGACGCCGGACGAGCGGTTCCTGTCGGGCGCGTGGGTCGACCGCCGCGTCGGGCGGCCCGAGACGTCCTCGATCGGGCTCACGTTCAGCCGGGGCGGCTACTCGCGCTACGGCCTCGGCGTCCCGCGGGCGAGCGGGGCCTACTCGGTGTGGCGCCCCGAACACTGGGTCTTCGACGGCACCGAGTTGCGGTACGGGGACGCGATCGGGCTCGCGGACGCGATCGTCGGCTACGAGGTCGACGGCTGCGACCTGACCACGGGTCCCGACGGCCGGCCCGTCCCCACCCACGCGGACGGCGCGCCCGCGACCCTCGAGGTGCTGGCCACCGCGCCGGCCCAGCTCTGGTCCCAGGACCAGCAACCCTCGCGCTACGCGCACGAGCCGGGCGAGCTCGAGAACGTCGCCGAGGCGGTCCACGGCGACGCGTGGCGCGATCACCTCGAGGAGTTCCGCTACAACCACGCGGTCTGCGGGGTGTTCACGACCCCCGGCGGCGGGACGGTGTTCAACGCTGGCGTCACGGATTGGGCGTACGGGCTGCGCGGCGACGACGCGGTCCTGGAGCGGGTCACGCGCAACATCCTGTCCCGGCTCTCGGGCGCTAGCCCACCTTCGTGAGCGGGGCGTAGGCGAGGAGCAGGCGCTTCTCCCCACCGTCGGTGAAGCGGATCGTGGCCTCGATGTCGTCGCCGGCGCCGCTCGTCGTGACGACGACGCCCTCCCCCCATCGGTCGTGGTGCACCGTGTCCCCGGCCTTCACGGCGGGGGTGTCGCGCCGCCCCACGCCGGCGGGCCGCGGCGGCTCCCAGCCGCGCTCGACCTCCACCTCACCATCGCGGCCGGGGAGGCCCACGACCGTGTAGCCGCCGCCCGGACGCGCGCCGTCGGGCCGCCGCCGGCCGCCGGACCGGCTCGGGCGCCGGAGCGCCGCCGACTCCTGACGGTCGATGACGTCGTCGGGGAGCTCGCCGAGGAACCGCGACGGCGGGTTCCAGTTCGCCTGTCCGAAGAGCGTCCGGCTCCACGCGTGGGTGAGGTACAGGCGCTGCTGGGCCCGCGTGATCCCCACGTACGCGAGCCGGCGCTCCTCCTCGAGCTCGTGCTGGTCGGTCATCGACCGGAAGTGCGGGAAGACACCGTCCTCCATCCCCACGACGAACACGACCGGGAACTCGAGACCCTTCGCGATGTGCAGGGTCATCAGCGTGACGCTGGAGTCCTCCTCCTCGTACGTGTCCTGCTCCCCCACCAGGGAGACGAGCTCGAGGAAGGACGCGAGGTCCGCGTCGGGGTCGCGGGCGATCGTCTCCATCGCCACGCCCGCCAGCTCGCGGATGTTCTCGATGCGGCCCTCGGCCTCGACGGTGCGCTCGGTCTCGAGCTCCAACAGGTAGCCGGACTCCTGCGCCGCCACCTCGATCATGCGCGCCGCCCCCGCGCCGTCCTCGGACGCGGTGCGGATCGCGGCCATGATCTGGTTGAACCCGGCGACGGCCCCCTTCGCGCGGGTCTGGAGCACGGCGATCTCGTCGACGCGCCGGCACGCCTCGAGCACGTCGATGCCGTCGTCGCGGGCGAAGGACTCGATCGCGGCGACCGTGGCGTCGCCGATCCCCCGCTTCGGCGTGTTCACGGCGCGCCGGAACGAGACGACGTCCTGCGGGTTCACGAGCAGCCGCAGGTACGCCAGCACGTCCTTGATCTCGCGCCGCTGGTAGAAGCGCACGCCCCCGAACACCCGGTACGGCATCCCGACCCGCACGAAGACGTCCTCGATCACGCGGGACATCGCGTTCGTCCGGTAGAAGACCGCCACGTCGCGCGACCGGAAGCCTTCCTCGTCGCGCAGGCGCCCGATCTCGGTCGCCACGAACAGAGCCTCCTCGTGCTCGTCGTTCGCCTTGAACACGACGACGGGCTCCCCGCGCTCGGACTCGGTCCACAGGTTCTTCGGCTTGCGCTGGGTGTTGTGTTCGATGAGGGCGTTCGCGGCGGTGAGGATGTTCCCCGTCGAGCGGTAGTTCTGCTCCATGAGGAAGACCTGCGCGTCGGGGTAGTCGCGTTCGAAATCCAGGATGTTCTGGATGGTGGCGCCCCGCCACGAGTACACGCCCTGGTCGGCGTCGCCCACGACGCAGACGTTGCGCGACAGGGCGGCGAGCTGGTTCACCAGCTCGTACTGCGCGCGCGACGTGTCCTGGTACTCGTCGACGAGGAGGTAGCGGAACCGCTCCTGGTAGTGCCGGAGCACGTCGGGGTGATCGCGGAACAGCCGGACCGTCCGCGTGATGAGGTCGTCGAAGTCCAGGGCGCCGGCCGCCTCCTTCCGCTCCTCGTAGACGCGGTAGACCCGGACCACCATCTCCTCGTAGAAGTTCGCGGCGATCTGGGCGAGGCCGTCGGGGTCGAGCACCCGGTCCTTCGCCTTGCCGATCGCGGCGGCCATGGCCTTCGGGGGGAACCGCTTCGGATCCACGTCGAGGTCGCGGATCACCCTGGCGATGAGACGCTCCGTGTCGCCGTCGTCCCAGATCGTGAACGCGGACGGCAACCCCAGGTGCGCGTGCTCGCGACGCAGCAGGCGCGCGCACATCGAGTGGAACGTGAGGATCCACATGCCGCGCGCCGCCCCCGACCCGACCAGCGCCTCGGCCCGCGACGCCATCTCGCGCGCCGCCTTGTTCGTGAAGGTGATGGCGAGGATCTGCCCCGGCGACACGTCGCACTCCCGGACGAGGTAGGCGATCCGGTGGGTGAGCGCCCGGGTCTTGCCGCTGCCGGCTCCGGCCACGATCAGGACCGGGCCCTCGGTCGCGAGCACGGCCTGGCGTTGGATGTCGTTGAGGCCGTCGAGCAGGGGGGATGTCACGCCGACCATGCTAGCCGTGGTCGGTGACGGGCAGCGCCGCGAGCCAGGGCGTGACCGGCGCGAAGTTCGACCGCAGCAGGACCTGGTGCCCGCCGGCCGCGACCGTGGCGGCGTCGGCGCCCGGGAGCAGCGCCGACCAGGCGGCGAGCGAGGCCACGGGAACGCTCCGGTCGTCCTCCGCGTGCCGCAGCAGGACCGGCGCGCCGCGCGGGAGCTCGGCCGCCGCCGACCGGACGAACCCCTCGAGCGCGGGGTCGCTCCACAGCGACCAGAGCGTCCAGGCACGCGAACGGAACGACTGCCGGCCGAAGTCGCGGACCACCGAGGGGGGGTAGTCCGTGAACGCCTGGGCCGGCAGGCTCAACACGGGCCACGTGACGCGGGCGACCCCCGCGACCGTCCGCGGGAGGATCGATCGCGCGCCGCGCCAGGCCGCGGGATCCCAGGACGGTCGCGGCGCCGGGAACGGCGACGACACCATGCCGAGGGCGGCGACGCGGTCGGGGCGGTGGCCCGCGAAGAGCAGGGAGAGGACACCGCCGAGTGAGTGCCCGAGCACCACCCACGGCCCGCCGTCCCCCGTCAGAGCGTCCAGCGTCGACAGGTGGAAGGCGCGATCGGTCGGCGCCCGCGGCGTCGAGGAAGAACCGAAGCCGCCGAGGTCCGGCGCGACCAGCGTGTAGCGGCCGTCGAGGCGCGCCGCGAGGCCCGCGAAGTAGCGTCCGGAGCCGCCGAGGCCATGCAGCGCGAGGAGCCGACCCGGTCCCTCGCCGGCCTCCCACACGCGCAATCGGCCCCACGGCATCGCGACGGTCCGGTCTCGCATCCGGCGCAGTCTAGGACCGGAGATCGGCGACCTCCGGTCGATGCCGCGGAGTGCACCAGGCGGTACCGTGACCCGCATGGACGTGGTCACCCCGACCGACGCGCCGCCGCGCGCGCCCACGCCGCACCGCACCGAGGGCTGGCGCCGGGCCCTGCGGTGGTTCGGGCTCGCCTGCCTGATGACCTCGGCGTTCCTCGGCGGGTACGTGGCGTGGCTCACGTGGGGTACCGGCGTCGAGACCGCGCGCGCCCAGGAGGACCTCCGTAGGGGGATCGAGCGCACGTGGGATCCGGCCGCGCGCCCGCCCGGCCCCGGCGACGAACCCGCGCCGGTCGTCCCCGGCGACGCCTACGCGATCCTCCAGATCCCATCCGTGGGCATCGACTTCGTCGTCGTCCAAGGCACGTCCGTCGAGGACCTCAAGCTGGGACCCGGGCACTACGCGGAGACGGCTGATCCGTGGGACGGGACCGGGCGGGTCGGCCTAGCCGGGCACCGCACGACGTACCAGGCGCCCTTCAACGATCTCGGGGAGGTCCGGGTCGGCGACACGATCACGCTGATCACCGAGTTCGGCCGGTATGACTACGAGGTCACGCGCACCTTCGTGATCCCCTCCGACGGCTCGGGCTACGTCCTCGACCAGACCCAGCGGCCGACGCTCGTCCTCACCACGTGCCACCCGAAGTACTCCAGCTCGCAGCGGCTGATCGTCGAAGCGACGCTCGTCGGCGAGCCGGCCTCAGAAGCCTGACGCGTCCCCGCCGGTGTGCTCACCCTGCCGGGCCGCCCTCCGGACGAAGTAGAGCGCCACGAGGCCGCCGCCGAGCACGACCGCGGCGAGCAGCCACCAGGGCGAGATCCCGCCGACATCACCGTCGTCCGGGCCCGCGGCCACGACGGTCGTGTCGTCGCCGCTCGTCGGTGCGAGCGACGAGCTCGAGGTCGAGGTCGTCGTCGTGCTCGTGGCCGTCTCGGTCTCGGTCTCGGTCTCGGTTTCGGTCTCCGTTTCCGTGTCCGTCTCCGTCTGCGTCTCGGTCTCGGTCTGCTCGGTCCGGGTGGTGGTCTCGCTCGACGGTGGACCCGACTCGGAGGACTCGGTCGGCGTGCCGGCCGAGGGTGCGGCGGTCGGCAGCTCGACCGACGGGAGCGAGGCGCTCGCCACGGCGTCCGAGATGCTCGATCGTGCCTCGTCGGAACAGGAGCTCGTCACGATGACGAGCACGATCGCGATCGCGCCCATCCGGCGCGGCCACCGCGACATCGGCGCTCGGTGCTTCACGTGCCGCCTTCCACCTGTTCGGCTGCGACGTCCCCGGGTTGCCGAACCGGGATCCGCGTCGTGAAGAAGAGCGCGATCAACGCGAACAGCGCCAGGAGCGCGAGCGTGGCGCGCAGACCGTCGACGCGGGCTTGCTCGTTCACCTCGATGACGGCCTGCGCGGTCGCTTCGTCCACCCCCGCGTCCGCGAGCGCCGTCGCGAGCTGTTCGTCGGACAGGAACTCGCCGCCATCCGCGAGCTGCACGTTCGCCTGCGCCACGACCTCGTCGGGGACCGCGGGGTTCTGCTCGATGCCGGTCAGGAAGGAGGCGGTCAACGACGCGATCAGGATGGACCCGGCCAGCGCCGTCCCCATGGACGCCCCGAACTGGGTCGCGGTGTTCTGGAGGCCGCCGACCTCCGGGCTCTGGTCGTCGGGCACGGCCGACACCGTCACGCTCCCCAGCTGCGAGGCGAGGCCGCCCAGCCCCAGGCCGACCAACAACAGTGGCCCGGTCACGATCTCGGCGGACGCGTCCACGTCCATCGCGGCGAAGAGCGCGACGATGCCGACCACGATGACACCGAGCGAGAGGTTGACGACCCGCCGCGGGGAGACGCGCGGGAAGAACCTCGGGACGCCGGCGGCCGCGATGAGCATGGTGAGGGACAGGGGCAGGAGCTTCAGCCCCGTGTCGATCGCCGACAGCCCGAGCGCCACGGACAGGTAGAGGGGGATCGCGAAGAACAGACCCATCATCACGACGAACTGGAAGAAGAACATCAGGAGCCCGCCGGTCATCTGCCGGTTGGCGAACAGACCCGGGCTGACCAACGGCTCGGCACCGGCCGCCTCCCGCGCGCGCACGTGGCGCATGAACAGCAACATCAACGCGAGCCCGGTCGCCACGAACCACACGGTCCGCGACATCCCGAGGAACGACGGCGCACCGTCCGCGGGCAGGATCCATCCCCACGTCGAGGACCGGAGCACGGCGATGATCACGAAGCCCATCGCGCCGGCCCAGAGCACCGAGCCCAAGCGATCCGGTCGAGTGTGCTCGTCGCTCGGGGCGTCGGAGACCTTGCGGGCGAACAGCAGGATCACGGCCCCCACGAGCACCTCGCCCGCGAAGACCCACCTCCACGACGCGTAGGTCGTCGCGAGCCCGCCGATCAGCGGCCCCACGGCGACGGCGATGGCACCGGACGCCCCGACCAGGCCGTAGGCGCGCGGCCGCCCGTCGGCCGCGAAGTTGCCGGCGACCAGCGCGACGATCGCCGGCATGATCAACGCCGCGCCCACGCCCTCGAGGAACGACCACCCGAAGATGAGCCACCCGAGCGTCGGCGCGAGCGAGGTGGTCAGCGAGCCGGCGCAGTAGATGACGCACCCGATCACGAACGCGCGCTTGCGGCCGATGATCGACCCGACCTTCCCCCCGGTCACCATCAGCATCGCCATGACCAGCGTGTAGAGGACGATCGCGGTCTGGATGCCCGTGATGGTCGTCCCGAGGTCGCTCGCCACGGTCGCGATCGAGACGTTCATGACCGACGAGTCCAAGGCCATCAGGAACTGGGCGGCGCAGAGGGTGAGCAAGACGCTGCCCGCCGCTTGACGCGTGTCCGCGGTCACTCCCACTCGATCGTTCCGGGAGGCTTGCTCGTGATGTCGTAGGCGACGCGGTTGACGCCCGGGACCTCGCGGACGATCCGGCTCGCGACGCGATCGAGCACGTCGTAGGGCAGGCGGGCCCAGTCGGCCGTCATCGCGTCTTCGGAGGTGACCGCACGGACCACGACCGGGGCTTCGTACGTGCGTCCGTCGCCCATCACACCGACGGTGGCCACGTCGGCGAGCAGCACGCAGAACGCCTGCCAGGTCTCCCGCTCCAGGCCCGCGCGCCGGATCTCGTCGCGGACAACGTGGTCGGCCCCGCGGACCTTCGCGAGGTTCTCGGCGTTCACCTCGCCGACGATCCGGACCGCGAGGCCGGGCCCGGGGAACGGCTGGCGATGCACGATCTCGTCGGGCAGCCCGAGCTGGCGACCGACCGCCCGGACCTCGTCCTTGAACAGGTCCCGCAGGGGCTCCACCAGCTCGAACGCCATGTCCTCGGGCAGGCCGCCCACGTTGTGGTGGCTCTTGATGTTCGCGGCGGTGCCCGACCCGGACTCGATGACGTCGGGGTAGAGGGTGCCCTGGACCAGGAACCTCGCCCCGGAGTGCTCGCGGGCGACCTCCTCGAACACGCGGATGAACTCGCTCCCGATCGCCTTGCGCTTGGCCTCGGGGTCGGTGACGCCCGCCAAGACCCCGAGGAAGCGGTCCTCGGCCTTCACGTGCACCAGCGGCACCTGGAAGTGACGCGCGAAGGTCTCCTCGACCTGCGCGGGCTCGCCCTCACGGTTCAGCCCGTGATCGACGAAGACGCACGTGAGCTGGTCCCCCACGGCGCGGTGCACGAGCAGCGCCGCCACGCTCGAGTCGACGCCGCCCGACAGGGCGCAGAGGACCTCGGCATCGCCCACCTGGGATCGGATCCGCTGGGCCTGCTCGTCGATGATGTTCGCCGGCGTCCAGTCGGGCAGCAGCCCGCAGCCCTCGACGAGGAACCGCGTCATCACGTCCTGGCCGCGGGGCGTGTGCGTCACCTCGGGGTGGAACTGGACGCCGAACAGCGCGCGTTCACGATCCTCCATCGCTGCCACGGGGATCGCGTCGGTCGTCGCCGTGACGCGGAAGCCCTCGGGCGCCCGGACCACGGCGTCGCCGTGGGACATCCACACCGTGTCGGTGGGGGGCAGGTCCTGCAGCAGCACCCCCGGCTCCCGCACGTGCAACGCGGTGCCGCCGTATTCGCGGTCCCCGGTCGCCGCGACCTCGCCCCCGAGCGCCTGCGCCATCAGCTGGTGCCCGTAGCAGATGCCCAGGACCGGCACCCCGAGCTCGAACACGCGGGGGTCGATCCGCGGTCCGTCGGGTTCGTACACGCTCGCCGGACCGCCGGACAGGATGATGCCGGCCGGCGCCTTCGCGGCGAGCTCGGCCGCCGTCAGATCGTGGGGCACGATCTCGGAGTAAACGCGGGCCTCGCGGACCCGCCGGGCGATCAGCTGGGCGTACTGGGCCCCGAGGTCGACGACGAGCACCGGCCGCGGGCCACCCGCCACGCGCTAGTGCCCCATCCCGATCTTCTGCTGGGTCTGGTACGTCTTGCCCTCGGTCTTGATCGACGGGGCGATCACGAGCTCCGCCTTCTGGAACTCCTTGATCGTTTCGTAGCCGGTCGTCGCCATCGACGTGGCGAGCGCCCCGAACAGGTTGAACGTGCCGTCGTTCTCGTGCGCGGGCCCGACCAGGATCTCCTCGACCGAGGCAACCTGCTGCGTCTTCACGCGTGCGCCGCGCGGCAGCGTGGGGTGGAAGGTGGCCATCCCCCAGTGGTAGCCGCGGCCCGGGGCCTCGTAGGCACGTGTCATCGGCGAGCCGATCATCACGGCGTCCGCGCCGCAGGCGATCGCCTTCGCGATGTCGCCGCCCGTCCGCATCCCGCCGTCCGCGATCACGTGGCAGTACCGGCCGGTCTCGTGCAGGTGCTCGCGCCGCGCCGCGGCCGCGTCGGCGATCGCCGTCGCCTGCGGCACACCGATGCCGAGGACCCCCCGCGACGTGCAGGCGTTGCCGGGGCCGACCCCGACCAGGACGCCGACCGCACCGGTCCGCATCAGGTGCAGCGCCGTCGAGTAGGACGCGCACCCGCCGACGATGACCGGGATGTCGAACGCGGGGATGAACCGCTTCAGGTTGAGGGGCTCGACCTTCGACGAGACGTGCTCGCCCGAGACGACCGTGCCCTGGACGACGAGCACGTCCAGCCCGGCCTCCAGGGTCAGGTGGGCGTACCGCTCCACCTTCTGGGGCGTGAGGGAGGCGCACGACGTGACCCCGCCGGCCCGGATCTCCTCGATCCGCCGGCCGATCAGCTCCTCCTTGATCGGCTCGGCGTAGAGCTCCTGCATGCGGCGGGTGGCCTTCTCGTCCGGGAGGCCCGCGATCTCGTCGTAGACGCCGGT
>DASQKC010000050.1:0-14016 GCA_035630755.1 Actinomycetota bacterium
CGTGGTCGGTGGAGGCGCGGTTCGCGTACGGCTCGAACCAGACCGCCACCTCGACGCGCGCGGGGGTGCCGGTCGCGACGGCGGGGAACGACGCGGTCGCCGTGCGCACGTGGGACGCGGGCGATGCCCACGTCGGTCCGGAGGGCGTGGCGGGGTCCTTCGTCGCGCAGCCGGGATCGACGTCCGTGCTCGCGTTGGAGATGGCGCACCAGGAGCCGCTCGTCCTCGCGTCGCGCGCCGACGTCGATCGCCGGCTGGATGCCACGGTCGCGTACTGGCGAGGATGGGTCGGGGATCGCACGTTCGGTGCCGGCAGGCGGGGGGCGATCGTCCGCAGTGCCCTCGCCCTGAAGCTCCTCGTGCACTCCCCGACCGGCGCGGTCGCCGCCGCGGCGACCACCTCGCTCCCCGAGGAGATCGGCGGCGAGCGGAACTGGGACTACCGCTTCTCGTGGCTGCGCGACTCGGCGTTCGTGATGGAGGCGCTCCTGGGGCTGGGCTGCCCCGACGAGGCCGAGGCCTTCTTCTGGTGGCTGATGCACGCGTCGCAGCTCACGCACCCCCGTCTCCAGGTCCTCTACCGGCTGGACGGTGGCACGCGTGCTCGGGAACGGACGCTGCCGCTCGAGGGCTACATAGGGTCGCGTCCCGTGCGGGTCGGCAACGCGGCGGCCGAGCAGCGCCAGCTCGACATCTACGGCGACCTGCTGCAGACCGCGTGGCTGTACGCCGACGCCGGTCACCCGATCGACCGTGAGTTCGGCGACCGACTGGCCGCGATCGCGGACCTGGTGACCGAGATCTGGCGCGACCGCGATGCCGGGATCTGGGAGGTCCGCGGCGACCCCGAGCACTTCACTCAGTCGAAGATGCTCTGCTGGGTGGCGCTGGACCGCGCGCGGCGGCTCGCCGATGCCGGTCAGATCCCGTCTGAACACGTCGATCGCTGGCGGGCGAGCGCGGACGAGATCGTCGCGTTCGTCGAGGAACGCTGCTGGTCGCCGGAGCAGCGGAGCTACACCCGGGCGGCGGGCAACTCCGAGCTCGACGCGAGCGTGCTCCTCGGCGCTCGGCTCGGCTACGGGGATCCCGCTGGCGAGCGCTTCGCCGGCACGGTGGAGGCTCTGCGCCGCGAGCTCGGCGACGGGCCGCTGATTCACCGGTACCGTGGCCCCGACGGGTTGCCGGGCGGCGAGGGCGCGTTCCTCTGCTGTTCGTTCTGGCTCGCGGAGGTCCTCGCGTTGGCCGGTCGGCAGGACGAGGCGAGGACGCTGATGAACCAGCTGCTGGATCTGGCGAACGACGTGGGCTTGTACGCGGAGGAGATCGATCCCGTCTCGTCGGCGTTCCTCGGGAACGTCCCGCAGGGTCTGACGCACCTGGCCTTGCTCACCGCCTCCGCCGCGTTGGAGGAGGCCGCCCAGCGATGAACGTGTGGGCAGCGCTCGCCGGCGGGTTCGTGGGGACGCTCGTGCTCACGACGATCCTGCGCGGTGCGAGCGAGCTGCGGTGGACCAGGATCGACCTGCCCTTCCTGCTCGGCACCATGGTCACGACGGATCGCAAGCGCGCGAAGGCGATCGGGTACGTCATGCACTTCGTCTTCGGACTTTCGTTCGCGCTCGGCTACCTCGTTATCCTCACGGCGATCGGCCGGAGCGGCTGGCTCGCCGGCGCCGTGCTCGGCGTGCTCCACGCGGCGTTCGCCGGCACGGCGCTGGTGAACGTGCTCCTGCCGGTCGTGCACCCCCGGATGGGCGACGCGTCGACGGGTGCGAACCGCGTGGCGCTGCTCGAGACGCCGGGGTTCCTGATGCTGAACTACGGCCCCGCGACGCCGGTCGTGATGCTCGTCGCCCACATCGCGTACGGCGCGATCGTCGGCGGCTTCATCGCGATGTGACCCGCCCTAGAGCCCCTGCCGGAACCCCTCCTGCCAGGACGGGAACGAGGGCAGCCATCCCAGCTCCTGCTTCGCCTTCACGTTCGAGGCGCCGCGGACCTCGGTCATCATCGCGACGCCCGTCGGGCCGGTGAGCAGGCGAGCGAGCCACGCAGGCACCTTCCGCGGGGGCGGGGCGCCCACCGCCGAGGCGAGCGCCGGGAGCCACATGGCCACCGGCGCCGGCACGTCGTCGGTCACGTTGTAGAGGCCGGGCGCGCCGCGTTCGACGGCCGCCACCGTGGCGGTCGCCGCATCGTCGATGTGGATGAACGACCAGATGCCGTTCGCCCGGCCGACGAGCGGCAGGCGCCGCCGACGAACCGTCTCGACGACCAGGCCGTCCTCGGCGATCCCCGTCCCGGGGCCGTAGAACATGCCGTACCGCAGGGAGATCCCCTCCAGATCGGTCGCCTCGGCGAGCGATCGCTCGACGTGCAGGATGGCGGCCAGCGTCTCCCGCACGCTGGCGGGCGGGTCGGTCTCGATCGGGTCGTCTTCGGTCTTGATCGGGCCCCCCGTCCGTGCGTACGCCCACATCGCGAAGCTCTGTGCGACGAACCGACGGACGCCCGCCGCCCGCGCGGCCTCGAGCAGGTGGTCCATCCCTTCGGTCCGCAGGTGGTTCGTCGCCGCGAACTGCTCGTCGAGCTTCCTCGGATCGACGTCCTCCGGGATCGCCGTGAGCTGGTGCACGACGGCGTCGGGTGCCGCGGCGGCCACCGCATCCTTCACGGCGACGTCGTCGAGCGCATCGAGCACGACGGGCTCGGCGCCCAGCTCGGCGAGCCGGCCGGCCTTGCTGGGGGTCCGGGTGGTGCCGACCACCTGGTGCCCGTGGCGTACGAGCGCCGGGATCAGCCTCATGCCGATCGCACCGCTCGCCCCTGCGACGAAGACCTTCATGGATATCCCTCCTCGGGTGCGAACTACCCTCGGAGGGATGCGATCACGCATCCGCGATGGTCGTTACGACGCAGGTGGTATGGGTGCGGACCGCCGATCCGGACCCGCCGCCCGGGGGCAACGGGTCCGGATGCGACGACCGTCGTCGTGACGCTCAGGTGACGTCGCCGCGCACGAAGCGCTGCGTGCCGAGACCGATCGCCGCTGCTGCGTAGCCGGTCAGCAGGATCGCGCCGAGCACGGGCCCGACGATGACCGCGCCGCCGGCCGACATACCGAGCACTCCCTCGGACGCCGCGCCGGGCAGGAACCGCTCCGCGCCGCGAGCGATCACGGCGACCAGGTCCTCGACCACGAACATGTAGACGAGCGCCCCGGCGATCGCGGCGACCTGGTGGCGGATGACGAACCCGACGCCGAGCCCGATCGCCGCCCACGCGGCGCCGATCGCGGCCATCTTCAGCGCGAGGATGGCCAGCGCGGACCCGCCGAGGGCGAGCGTCGCGCCTTCGGCCACCGTCCAGCCGACCGCGAACGCGGTCCCCAGGGCCACCGCCGCGAGGCCGAACACGGCCCCGGTACCGGCGACGATGGCGATCTTCGCCAACACCACCCGGCGACGGTCGGGGGTGGCCAGCAGCGTCGGCACGAGCGACCCGTGGCGGACCTCGTCGGTCACGGACCGGATCCCGAGCACCAGGGTCAGCACCGCGACCCCCCACGACGCCACCAGGAACAGCGGCAGCCCCGCCACCGAGGCGGCCGCGCCCGGTCCCGTCTCGTGCAGCGTGCCCCACGAGGCGAGCGCGGTGAGCGCCAGCAGCCCCGCGAGCAGTCCCTTCGCGGTCCGGGTCGTCCGCACCTTCAACCACTCGGAACGGATCGTGTCCTTCATCGTGAGCTCCTCTCGGTCAGCTCGAGGAACACGTCCTCGAGGGTGAGCGTCGTGGTGGACAGCTCCGACACGTGCACGCCGGCGCCGAGCGCGAGGGCGCCCACCTGGGCGGTGTCCACGCCGGCGACCGTGAACGCGTCGCCCTCGGCGATAGGGCTGAGCCCCGCGCCGCGCAGGACCCGCGCCAGCCCCTCGGGGTCGGGCGACACCACGCGGACCCGTGCGCTCGCGGCCGTGAGCTCGCGGACCGGTCCCTGGCGGACCGACCGTCCGCGGTCGATCACGACCACGTCGTCGGCGAGCTGGTCCATCTCGGCCAGCAGGTGGCTCGAGACGAGCACGGCGCGGCCTCGGCCGGCGAACCAGCGCAGCAGGTCGCGCAGCCACCGGATCCCCTGCGGGTCGAGCCCGTTCGCGGGCTCGTCCAGCACGAGGACCTGCGGATCGCCGAGCAGCGCGGCCGCGAGGCCGAGGCGCTGCCGCATGCCGAGCGAGTACCCGCCCGCCTTGCGGCCCGCCGCGTCGGTCAGGTCGACCATCGCCAGCACCTCGTCGACGCGCGCGTCGTCGATCGCGCCGGCGGCGGCCAGGACCCGCAGGTGGTTCCGGCCGCTCCGCAGCGGGTGGAAGCTCTGGGTCTCGAGCACCGCGCCGACCGCGGTCATCGGCGCCGCGAGGCTCTCGTACGGTATGCCGAGGACCGCCGCGGACCCCTCGGTGGGGCGCACGAGGCCGAGGATCATCCGCAGCGTGGTGCTCTTGCCCGCCCCGTTCGGCCCCAGGAAGCCGGTCACCCGGCCGGGTCGCACCTCGAAGCTCAAGCCGTCGACCGCGGTCACGTCGCCGAAGCGCTTCGTGAGGTCGCGGGCGACGATCGCGGGGGTGCCGACGGGCGCCTGATCGGGCGCCGTGTCCATCGTCGTGCTCATCGTTGCCTCCTCCGTCGTCGATCGTCCGGTCACGATCGACACGCTAGGGAGGCGGGGTCAGCGCGGCGTCCATCCACGGTGCCGTTCCGGGGTCCTCCTGCAGGAGGACTCGCTAGGCGCCGGGGTGGACGAGGCCGGATTCGTACGCCAGCACGACGGCCTGGGCGCGGTCGCGCAGGCCGAGCTTGTGGAGCACGCGGCCGACGTGGGTCTTGACCGTGGTCTCGGCCACGAACAGGTCGCCCGCGATCTCGGCGTTCGACCGTCCCCGCGCCATCAGCACCAGCACCTCGCGCTCGCGATCGGTGAGCTCGCCCAGGCCCCGCGGCGGCGCCGGGTCGGGCGGCATGTGGGCGAACCGCTCGATCAGGCGGCGGGTCACGGTGGGCGCCAGCAGCGCCTCGCCCGCGGCCACCAGGCGGATCGCGGCCACGAGCTCCTCGGGCGGCCGGTCCTTCAGCAGTAATCCGCTGGCCCCGGCGCGGAGCGCGTCGAACACGTACTCGTCCAGGTCGAACGTCGTGAGGATCAGGACCCGCCCCGGCGGGTCGACGGCCGTGATGCGGCGCGTCGCCTCGATGCCGTCCATCGTGGGCATGCGCACGTCCATCACGACCACGTCGGGGCGTAGCGCCTCGAACCGGCGCACGGCGTCCGCGCCGTCGATCGCCTCGCCGACCACCTCCAGGTCGTCCTCGGCGTCCACGATCATCCGGAAGCCGCCGCGCATCAGTGCCTGGTCGTCCGCGATCAGCACGCGGACGGTCACGCGGGCACCTGGACCACGGGGAGCCACGCGCGCACCTCGAAGCCGCCGCCCGGACGTGGTCCCGTCTCGAGCGTGCCCTCGAACAGCGTGACGCGTTCGCGCATGCCGACGAGCCCGTGGCCTCGGCCGTCGATCGCAGCGACCGGGCCGCGGCCGTCGTCGGCGACCCGCACCTCCACACCGTCGGGCGCGTAACGGAGCGTCACGGACGTGTGCGCGGCGGGCCCCGCGTGACGCAGGACGTTCGTGAGCGCCTCCTGGATCACCCGGTACGCGGTGAGGTCCACGCCGGGCGGGAGGTCGCGCGGCGTTCCCTCGGTCATCGCCTCCACGGGCACGCCGGCGGCGCGGATCGTGTCGAGCAGGGCGTCCAACCCGTCGAGGCCGGGCTGCGGGGCCAGGGCGGCATCCGTCGGCGTGTCCTGCAGGACCCCGATGAGGCGCCGCATCTCGGCCAGCCCCACCCGGCCGGTCTCCTCCACGCGCCGGATCGCCGCCGACGCCTCGCCCGGATCGCGATCGATGACCGTCCGCGCCGCGCCGGCCTGCACGACCATCACGGTCATCGCGTGCGCAACCACGTCGTGCAGCTCGCGTGCGATCCGCGCACGTTCCTGGGTCACCGCGTCGCGGGCCGCGCGCTCCCGCTCGTCCACGATCCGGCGCCGACGGTTGAACATCACGCGGCCGAGCACGAGGGGGATGCCGACGCCGAGCGTGAGCGCGACGAGGACCTCGACCCAGTTCGCGGGCGGTGGCGCCGCGGCACCGGCGACCACGCCCGCGGCGATCGCGACCGGCGCCCCGAACCACGCCACCCGCTGGCGCTCCTCGTACGCGGCGACCGTGTAGGTCGCGATCGCCAGCTGCCCGGCGAGCTCGTCGGGGTTCCCCAGGGTCGCGTAGAGCGCGGTGGCGGCCGCGACGACCGCGAGGACCACCGACGGCGCGCGGCGGCGGACGGCCAGCGGCGCGGTCCCGGCCGTGATCAGGAAGAGCTCCTCGGCGTTGAGTCGATGCTCGGTGCTCGCGGCGACGACGAGCCCGATCACGAGGATGGCCGCCGCCAGCAGCCCGTCCCAGATCAGCGGGTTCACCCCGCGGATGCGCGTCCAGAGCGTCGGCCGGTCCACGCCGACACGCTAGCCCGACCGCGCGGCGCCGACGTCATCCTCGGGGAGGATGCCGGGTAGGGTGCTCGTCATGGCTCCGTCACCGTCGAAACCGACCTACGTGGTGCTCGAGGGAATCGGGAAGGACACCTGGCGTGTGATCGGCGAGGTCGAGCGCAAGCCCGGCCAGACCGCGCGCTCCGCCCGCGCCCGCGCGATCGAAGACGCCACGGAAGGAACCCCGAAGCCGAACGTCGCGTACCGCGCGGTGCTCAGGAGCGAGTGGCGCATCGCGGCTGAGTAGCACTCGCGTTGTCTGTCCTATGATGCTAGGACAATAGGACGCGAGGAGTGGGGCATGATCGGGTTCCGGTTGGATCGACGGTCGAACGTGGTGCCGTACCTGCAGATCGTCGAGCAGGTACGCGATGCCCTCCGGACCGGGCTCCTGGAGACCGGTGACCGGCTCCCCACCGTGCGGGACGTCGCGAGCTCGCTCGCGATGAACCCGAACACCGTGCTCAAGGCGTACCGCCAGCTCGAACACGACGGACTGGTCGAGGGCCGGCCAGGACAGGGCACGTTCGTGGTGCGGTCGCTCGCCGGGCCGTCGCTCGCGGGCCAGGCGACGCTGCGACGCGAGCTCGTGGCGTGGCTCGGTCGCGCGCGGGAAGCGGGCCTGCCGTACGAGGACATCCAGGCGTTGATGGGGACAACGTTGCACGCGTTCGAGGCCGAAGGAGCGGCGTGACGGTCGCGCTCGAGACCACGGGCGTCGCCAAGCGCTACGGCCGCACCTGGGCGCTGCGCGACTGCACGCTCGCGGTGCCCGCGGGACGGGTCGCGGGGCTCGTCGGACCGAACGGCGCCGGCAAGACGACGCTGCTGCGGCTGGCGGTGGGGCTCAAGCGGCCGACGCGGGGCGAGGTCCGGGTCTTCGGGCAGCCGCCGGGCGACGATCCCGCGCTCCTCGGACGAGTCGGGTTCGTCGCGCAGGACACGCCGCTCTACGCCGACCTGTCGGCTGCCGAACACCTGGAGTTCGGACGGCGGCTCAACCCGACGTGGGACGGTAACGCCGCGGCCGAGCGGCTCGCACGGCTCGGGGTCGCGAGCGATCGCACGGTGCGATCGCTGTCGGGTGGCCAACGGGCGCAGGTCGCGCTGACCTTGGCGCTTGCGAAGCGGCCGGACCTGCTGGTGCTCGACGAGCCGGTGGCGAGCCTGGATCCGCTGGCGCGGCGCGAATTCCTCTCGGAACTGATGGGCGAGGTCGCCGACCGGAACCTCACCGTGATCCTGTCGTCGCACCTGATCGCAGACCTGGAGCTCCGGTGCGACTACCTGGTGGTGCTGTCGGCGTCGCGTGTGCAGGTGCTGGGCGACGTGGACGACCTGCTGGCCGGCCACGCGGTCCTGACGGGGCCTAGCGACGCGCCCGTCCCCGCCGGTGTGCAGGCCGTGATCTCCGACCGCGGGACCCACCGGCAGCGCGAGCTGTTCGCTCGCACGTCGGCGCCGGTCGCGGATCTCGCGTGGCAGGTCCGGCCCGTCACGCTCGAGGACCTGGTGCTCGCCTACCTGAGCGAACCAACGGCCGGGACCCTGCCGGGACCGGAGGCGGCGGCGTGATCTGGCTGGCGCTGCGGCAGCGCCGCGGCACGATCATCGCGCTCGCGATCGGGCTCGCCGTGGTCGCGCTGCTCCTCGTGGTCACGGGTCGTTCGATGTTCGCGTCGTTCGGAGACGACGGACTCGCGGCGTGCCTCGACGGCGTGGGCGGCGCCACGATGATCCCGTCCGACGGTGGCTGCATCGACCAGGCCGGCCGAGGCGTTCGCGTCGCGGTTCTTCTCGATGCGGCTCCTGGGGCTGGTCGCGTTCACGATCGCCCCGCTCGCGCTCGGGATGTTCCTGGGCGCGCCGATCGTGGCGCGGGAGCTGGAGCAGGACACCGTCTCGCTGGCGTGGACGCAGGGGATCACGCGCCGACGGTGGACGTGGTCGCACCTGCTCGTCGTCGGGGCGATCACGGTCGTCGCCGCCGGCACGCTCGGCGCCCTCGTGAGCTGGTGGTACGGACCGCTCAACGCGGCGACCGGCGACCGGTTCCAGTGGCTCATCTACGACCAGCAGGGGCTGGTGCCCATCGGCTACGCGGTGTTCGCCATGGCGCTCGCCGCGTTCCTGGGCGCCGTCACCGGCCGGACGCTCCGCGCGATGGCGATCGCCGCGATCGGCTTCCTGGTCATCCGGTTCGGCGTCGCGGTCTGGGCGCGCCCGAAGCTGGCGTCGCCGCTCGAACGGACCTACCCGGTCCTCGGCGACATGATCCCGAACCGCTTGCTCGGCGACTGGCTCTACGGCGGCGGCGGTCCCGGTGTCGGCGTGGTGCTCCGCGCGAACGGCGAGCGGATCGCGGGCGGTCAGCGGATCTGTCCCCCACCGGACGCCGAGTGCCTCGCCGAGGTCGGGAAGGGCGCCTACAATCTGGAGCTGTTCCATCCGGCGAGCCGGTTCTGGACCTTCCAAGCGCTCGAGACCGCGATCTTCCTGGTCCTCGCGCTTCTGCTGTTCGCCGCGACCGTCTGGTGGGTCCGCCGGCGCCTCCGCTAGATGCCCCGAGGCGGTCAGACGGTGATGACGACCTTACCGGCGGGGTGCCCCTGCTCGAGGTAGCGCATCGCGTCGGCGGCTTCGGTCAGCCCGAACGTCCGGCCGACGACCGGCGTCACGGCACCTGACTCGATCAGCTCGCGCAACTCCTCGAGGTCCGCGCCGTTCTCGGTCGACACCACGGGGCGCAGGCGCTGGCCGACGAACATCGACAGGATCGGCGCCCGCAGGATCTGGCGGAAGAACCCCCCGGTCCACTTCCCGCCGCCATCGCCGCCGACGATCGCGAGGGTGCCCTTCGGGGTGAGCGCGCGGCGCAGCGTGCGCAGCGGACGCCGGCCCGCGTTGTCGAGGATGACGTCCCAGCGGCGCGTGCCGTCGGTGAAGTCCTCGCGCGTGTAGTCGATCACCTCGTCGGCGCCCAGCGAGCGGACGAGGTCGGCCTTCGCCCCGCTGCACACCGCGGTCACGTGTGAGGCGCCGAACGCCTTCGCGATCTGGATCGCGAGGGTGCCCACGCCCCCGCCGGCGCCGATGATCAGCACCGACTGCCCGGGCTGCACCGGGGCAACGTCGCGGAACGCCTGCAGCGCGGTGATCCCCGAGATGGGGGCGGCCGCGGCCTCCTCGAAGGTGAGTCGTTCGGGCTTGCGGACGAGCTTCTCGGCGGTGCCGGCGGCGAGGTCGGCGAAGGAGCCGTCGACGACACCCATCACCTCGTCACCGGGAGCGAGGTTCGTGACGTCCTTGCCGACGGCCTCGACGCGGCCGGCCACGTCCCTGCCACGGACGCCGGCGTTCATCTTCCGGAACCCGGGCATCACCCGGACGAAGTACGGCAGGCCGGTCATCAGGTGCCACACGTCGGGACCGCACCCCGCCGCGCGGACCTGCACGAGGACCTCGTCGTCGCCGACCACGGGGTCGGGGACGTCGCGGAGCTCGAGCACGTCGGGTGAGCCGAACCGGTCCTGGACGATCGCCTTCATCTGGATCTCCTCCTCGGATGCGTTGCGAGGCGGTGTACGCCGTACACCGATACCCGGACCCTACGTGTACGGCGTACACTTGTCAAGGTGAAGACCGACCCCGACGTCGAGACCCCACGCCGCGAGCCCCTCAGCCGGGAGCGGATCCTGGCGGCCGCGCTCGCGCTCGCCGACCGGGAAGGCGCCGAGGCCATCAGCATGCGGCGGGTGGCGACCGAGCTCGAGGTCGTGCCGATGGCGCTCTACAAACATCTGGCCAACAAAGAGGAGATGCTCGACGGCATGCTCGACGTGGTCGTCGGCGAGATCGACCCGCCGCGGACCGACACCGACTGGAAGACCGCGGTCCGCGAGCGGATCCTGTCGGCGCGCCGGGCGCTCCTGCGGCACCCGTGGGCCTCGCGCGTGATGGAAACACGCTCCGAGCCCACCCCCACCGTGATGGCCTACATGGACTCGATGATCGGGATGTTCCGCGCAGGGGGGTTCACGATCGACCTGACGCACCACGCGATGCACGCGATGGGGAGCCGCATGATGGGCTTCTCGCAGGAGCTGTTCAACGATCAGTCCGACACCGACCCGCAGATGAAAGCCGAGATGTACGCCGCGATGGCCGGCCGCTACCCTTCCATCTACGAGCTGTTCCTGGCGGTCTCGCACGACGACGCCTCGACCGTCGGCCCAGGCTGCGACGACCAGTTCGAGTTCGAGTTCGCCCTGGACCTGATGCTCGACGGGCTCGGACGGATGAAGGATCGAGACGACGCCCGATCGGGTACGGGGCGGCCAACCGAGGGAGGGAGCCCACGATGACCGATGTGATCCTGTTCCACCACGCGCTGGGCGTGACCGACGGCATGCACGCCTTCGCCGACCGCCTGCGCGAGGGCGGTCACGACGTGACGGTGGCCGACCTGTTCGACGGGAAGACCTTCGACGACATCGATACGGGGGTCGCCCACGAGGAGCAGCTGGGCTGGGACGAGATGATCAGGCGGAGCGAGGTGGCGATCGCGCCGCTCCCGCCGGCGGTCGTGATCGGTGGGTTCTCGCTCGGCGCCGTGTACGGCCAGCGGCTCGCGCAGACGCGCGCGGGAGCGCTCGGCGCGCTGCTGTATCACGCCGGCGACGTCCCGCCGTCGGAGTTCGAGACGCCGTGGCCGCCGCAGGTGCCGCTGCAGATCCACGTCAGCGAAGGCGACAAGTGGTTCAACCGCGAGGGCGGCGAGCAGCTCGCCAAAGAAGCGGACGGCGAGCTCTTCCTCTACCCGGGCGCCGGGCACCTGTTCACGGACAGCTCGTGGGAGGAATACGACGAGGCGTCGACGGACCTCGTGATCGAACGGACGCTCGCGCTCCTCGACCGCGTGGGATAGCCCGCCGGGGCGAGGGTGGCGGCGTGCTCGAGATCCGCCGTGACGCAGAGATCCACGCCGAGGAGGGCGGCTGGTTCCAGGCGCGGTGGCACTTCTCGTTCGACCGGTACCGCGATCCCGCGCAACGAGGGATCGGGCCGCTCCGCGTCTTCAACGACGACCGGCTGGTGCCCGGCGCCGACTGGCCGATGCATCCGCACGCCGACGTCGAGGGACTGACGTACGTCGTCGAGGGCACGTTCGAACACGCCGACTCGATGGGCAACGGCGGGCAGCTGCGGCCCGGCGGCATCCAGCGGATGACGCTCGGCTCGGGCGCGCTCCACTCCGAACGCAACGGCTCGGCGACCGAGCCGATGCGGTTCCTCCAGTTCTGGATCCTGCCCGACACCCCGTCGCTGGAACCGAGCCTCGAGCAGCGGCAGTTCACGCGCGAGGATCGACGCGACCGACTCCTGCGCGTGATCGGTGCCGAGGGCCGCGACGTCGTGCTGGTCCATCAGGACGCGTCGGTGTACGTCGCATCGCTCAGCCCGGGTGCCATGGTCTCGCACCCCTTCGCCGACGACCGGGCCGGCTACCTCTACCTGATCGAGGGCGCCGTCGAGCTCGACGGCGCCCTCGCCACGGGCGACGCGGTGAAGATCCACGGACCGGAGCCGTCGATGGCGCTCCGCGCCACCGCGGAGTCCGAGCTGATCCTCATCGACGTGCCGAAGGAGTTCGAACCGGTGGGCGTCTGGGCCCGATGACATATCGTTGCCGCGTGCGACGGCTGCTCCTCATCGTGCTCCTCTCGTTCGGCCTGCTGCCCATCGCGACACCGGCCCGGGCCGTGTGCGCCGCTCCCGATCCCGACACGCTCACGTTCGAGCAGATGATCGACCAGGGCACGACGGGCGACGACGACTTCGACCGGATGATCATCGGGCGTGTAGTCCGCGTCCGTGATCGAGGTGAGGTCGGTGGTCGGGCCACCGCGGTGGTCCACGTGGCCGCCCATCCCACCGGGTACGTGCCGGAGCGGATACGCGTCCGGTTCCGGGCCTATCCGCCGGGCGTCTGGGCGGAACACAGCGTGGAGTTCGCCGTCGGCGAGCGATGGGTGATCATCGCGAAGCGCAAGGACGGCGGGCGCTACCAGCACGACGGAGACTGCGGCCAGACCCAGCGGGTGTCGCGGGAGCGGTACGCCGAGCTCATCGCGTCGAGCTGATCTGCAGCACCCGCTCAGACGGCGGCCTCGCGCGCCGACCGGAGCTCCGCGCCCGCCCGATCGATCAGCCGGTTCTCCGGTGACAGACGGATCGCCTGCGTGAGGTGGCGTTCCGCGGCGGCGACGCGTCCCTGGCGCGCGGCGCCGATCGAGATCGCGCACAGGTTCGACGCACGGTCGTCGAGGACGCGATGCCGGCGCGACGACCGGGTGCACAGGTCGATACCGTCGTCGATCGCGCCGCTGAGGATCAGCGCGAAGCCGCGCGTGCCCTGCACCGCGGGCAACATCGGCAGCTCCGCGAACGCCGCCTCCGACGCCGCGAGCGCCTCCGCGACGAGCGAGGGGTCGCCCGACATCAGGTCGGCCCAGGCGAGGTTGTTCTGGAAGAGCGCGCGTTGGAGCGGGAGCAGGTCGTCGCGTGCCAGCAGGCGGCGCAGCCGATCCTGCGCTCCCTCGAACCGGCCCAGCAAGAGCAGCGATGTCGCCACGTCGCCCGAGAGCGACGGATCGTCGGGGAACGCGGCGAGACCACGCTCGTCCCACGCGAGCGCCGCCTCGTGATCCCCCTTCACGTGCTCCACGTAGCTCTCGCCGAGGTACCGGCCGCCGATGAGCTGGCGGACCTGCGCATCGTCGAGGTCGAGCGCGTGCGCGGCGCGCAGACCATCGCTCGGGGTCACGCCGAGCGGCGTCGGTGCCTGGCGGGGCCAGAGGTTCCCGACCACGAGGACGACGCCCATCGCGATCGCGGGGAACCGGACGGCGGGCGGCGGCTCCGCGACGATCGCCCACAGGAGCGTGACGAGGTTGACGGCGGGACCCGCCAGCGAGACGAAGACCTCGCGTGCCGGGACGAGACGGTCGCCCTTCGGCGCGAGCAACGTGTGCCCGCCGGCCGGGACCAGCGAGAACCGGACGATGGTGCGGCCGATGACGGCCTGGACGAGCGTGTACCCCGCGCCGATCGACACCTCGAAGACGCGGTAGCCGAGGAGCCATCCGAGGATCGCGTGGCCCATCTCGTGCGTCACGATCAAGGCGAACAGCACGCCCACCGCCACGCCGAGCTGGCCGAGCGCGAACCAGACCGACACCTGCCCGCTCGCGACGGGGATCATCCACAGGAACGCGATGATGCCCCACAGGATGAGCGTCCCGTGCGATCGACCGGCCCTCGTTCCGGCAGCCATCGCCGACGATCGTATGCCGGTCGTCTAGAGCTGCACCGCGTTGAGGAGGTCGAACTCGCCGGGCGAGTGG
>DASQKC010000051.1:0-17739 GCA_035630755.1 Actinomycetota bacterium
TCGTCGTCGTAGTCGGTGAACAGGATGTGCTCGAGGACGTCGAGGTCCGGCTCACGGGAGATGCCGGCGCCCGCCACGACCTGTTTGGCCTCCGACGCCAGGAGGACGCCGCTCGCGTCGTTGCGGAAGAAGAGCGCCCGGTACCCGAGATGGTCGCGCCAGGCCCACAGGTGCCGGCCGTCCGTGACGGCCGCCGAGAACACGCCGCGCAGGCGCGTCGGCGCATCCTCGCCCCAGGCGCGCCACGCCGCGGCGACGAGGGATGCGGGCTGGAGCTCCGCGGCGGGGTGCCCGGACATCGCGAGCTCCTTCGCGAGCTGTTCCTGATCGTCCAGCACCCCGGAGAGGACGGCCACCAGGTCCGCTTCCTCCGCCAGCCACGCGTCCTCGGCGGCGTGCTGATAGCTCACGCCCAGCATGCTGGACCCTCGTCGCGCGACGATTGTCCGATCCCCCCGGTGCGGCGCCGCGGCGAGCATCCGATCCACCCGATCGGGATCGGGCTGAGCGCGCGCGAAGGAGGCAGCGAGGGATCCCATATCGGCCAGTGTAGGCACGACCCCGGAGAGGGACCACGGCCCGAAGGCGGTAAAGGACGGACCTTCGTCCGGCGCATCACTGCCCCCGAACGCAGAGATACCCGGCCATCGGCCGGGTATCTCGCACTCCGTCGAGCGGAGCGTCAGGTCAAGAAGCGGCGGGGTGCGAGAACTCGCCGAACTTGTCCGTCTCGTAATCCGTGAAGTCGCTCTTGTCGCCCACACCAGGGTTGTCGAACGTGTGGCCGGCGATCGAGCCGAAGTCAGCGATGCTGGGCTGCTCGTAGCGCATCCGGGGGGAACCTCCCTTCGTGTCTCGTTTTACTCCTGTGCGACTGTAGGTCCCCTTCCCGGGGGGTGTCAAGGTTAACCATCGACCCATCTGGGAAGCAGGTCCTTCGACCTAGTCTTTTCGCCGCAAGGACCCGAGACGGCGGTCGGGTGCTCCCGGGAACCGTTGGCGGCTAGGCTGATTCGCCCATGGTGGCCGAGGCTCCTCCACCCGCCAGATCGCCTCGCCGCTGGGGCCGGATGGACACGTTCGCGGTGGTCGGGGTGACCCTGCTCGCCGGCGTGGTGCGCTTCCTGCGGCTGTCGACACCGGGCCGTGTCGTCTTCGACGAGGTCTACTACGCCCAGGATGCCTGTGTCTTCGTGCGGGGCGGGGGCGGGGTCTGCACGATCGCGAGCCCGCTCGCCGACGAGCACCCGCATCTGGCGAAATGGCTCATCGCCGGGGGGATCGAGCTCTTCGGGTACACCCCGTTCGGCTGGCGCATGGCGCCCGCGCTCATCGGGACCCTCGGGGTCGCGCTCCTGTACGTCCTGGCCCGCCGGCTGCTCGGCTCCACCCTCGCGGCCACCTTCGCGGCCGGCCTGCTCGCCGTCGACCTGCTGTGGTTCGTCCAGTCGCGGGTCGCGATGCTCGACGTGTTCGTCGCGACGTTCGTCCTCGCCGCGGTCCTGTTCGTCGTCGTGGATCGCGACCGGGCGGACGCGGATCCGGCGAGCCGTGACCGGGAGCGGATCCGGGACCGACCCTGGCTCCTCGCCGGCGGCCTCGCGGCGGGCGCGGCGACGGCCTCGAAGTGGTCCGGGATCTGGTTCTGGGCGCTGGTCGTCACCGTGCCCTTCGCGTGGGACGCGGCCCGGCGCCGGGGGGAGGTGGACGGCGGGGGCTACGCCGCTGTGTGGCGGGCGACGTGGCGGATGCGCCTGTGGTCCCTCGTCGTCCTGCCGGGGATCCTCTACGTCGCCTCCTTCGGCAACCGATTCCCGGGTGGGCTCCTCGTGCCGCCGTGGTCGCACGACTCGTGGTGGTGGGACTTCGCGCAACGGCAGAAGATGATGCTGACGTTCCATCTGCAGCTCGAGGGCACCCCGTTCCCGTGGACGTCACCCGCGTGGGCGTGGCCGGTCGTGAAGCGCCCCGTCGTGTTCGCGTTCGAGCAGGACGGAGGCCGCTTCGTCGAGGTCCTCGCGCTGGGCAACCCGCTCGTCTGGATCCCCGCGCTGGTCGCCGTCGTGGTGCTCGCGGTGCGATGGGCGCGTCGCCGCGACATGTCGCAGCCGGAGGGGGTGATCGTGGCGGGGTTCGCGGCGGCCTACGTCCCGTGGCTGGTGCTGACCCAGCAGCGGTCGTTCGTCTTCATCTTCTACCTGCTGCCCGCGGTGCCGTTCCTCGTGCTCGCCCTGGTCCGGCTCGGTCAGCGGCTGGTGGTCGGCCGCCGGTGGGCGGTCGCGGTCGTCGCCGTCTATCTGCCGGTGATCGTCGCGCTGTTCGCGTGGTTCTACCCGATCGCCGCGTGGGTGCCGCTCGAGCCGGACGCCTGGCAGGCACGGATGTGGTTCCGCGATTGCCGTGCCGAGCTCCTCACCGGTGACCCGCCGCATCCCTCGTTCGTACCTGGGCCGCCACCCGACGGGTGGTGTTGGATCTGAGCGCCGACCTCACGATCGGCGTGCGGGTACGTTGGGTCCGGTTCGGGTTGCTGACGCTCGTCGGGGTGCTCCTCGTCCTCGACGAGCTCGTGCTGTCCTCGCGCTTCTTCCTCGGGCACGGGCGGTTGGGGGGCTTGTACGGCCTGTTCGATCTGGACGTCGAGACGAGCGTGTCCACCTTCGTCCAGTCGACCTTCCTCGTCGCCGCGGCGGTGCTCCTGTGGCTGCTGGGTCGAGCCGACGTGAGGATCCGCACGGTCGCGTGGATCCTGGCGGCGGCGACGCTCTGGGTCGCCGTCGACGAAGCGAGCCAGGTCCACGAGCTGCTGATCGTGCCGATCGACCGCCTCCTGGACACCGGCGGGGTCTTCCGCTACGGATGGGTGATCCCCGGCCTCGTCGTCGCCGTCGGGGTGATCGTCCTGACGGTGCGGCTCCTGCGGGTCCTGGACCGCGACGTGGCTCGGCTGCTCGTGCTGGGCGGCGGGCTCTACCTGCTGGGGGCCCTCGGCCTGGAGATGCTCGGGGGGGCGTGGCTGGACGCGGGGGGGAGCGAGGCCGGCTACCGGATGGTGTTCACCTCGGTCGAGGAGTCGCTCGAGGGCGTCGGTCTGGTGCTCGCGCTCACCGCCCTGCTGGAGGCGCTGCGACGGACGGCCCCCCGCGTCGTGGTCGACCTCGATCCCTGACGGCTCCAGGACCGAGGGATCAAGGCCGACGGGGTGATCCGTCGGCGTCGCCGCGGTCGAGGTCCTCGACCTCTTCGAGGTAGCGGCGTTCGTCGCGGGCGTCGCCGACCGGGCGGAAGATCGTCGACCCCTCGTATGACCCCCCCTTGAGGAGGTGCCGGGATCGACGCGAGGCTCGCCCGCTCAGCGCCTCGAGGGTCGTGCGCCAGTCGGCGCGACACACCTGCGACCACAGGACCGAGGCGTTCATCTCGCCGAGGGCCCGCTCGGGCGGGCGGACGTGGTCGACCAGCCGGGTGATCCCGCCCCGGATCCCGGATCCGTACAGGTCCCGCAGGACGTCGGTCGGGACATCCGCGCCGAGGATCCGGCGGGCCCTGTCGAGCGCGATCGCGACGCTCGGGCCGGCCATCCACGCGTCGGCGCGCCGCACCACCTCGTCCCACCGTGGCGGTTCGGTGGCGATGACCCGCTCGACGTCCTTCGACCAGATCAGCCGGTCGCCGCCGGACAGCGTCCCGTGCAGGCAGAGGTGGAGCAACGTGTCCGTCGGATCCAGCGTCGGGACGGACCTCCCGTCGATCTCGACGCTGCGGGCACGAGCGAGGAGGTCGAGCGTCGGGATGCGGAACGTGTCGCGGACGGATCGCCGGTTGAGGACGCTCCAATGGATGTCGGCTAGGGTGCCGTGCGGCAGCACGACGTGCAGCTGCGCCCGTCCCTCGGTGCGGATCAGGTGCCAGTTCTTGTCGACGAGTTCGAGACCGGCGGCTTCGAGGGCGTCGATCGTCCGCTCGAAGTCGGCCGGTGGGATGAGCAGATCGAGGTCGCCGTACGGGCGCAGGTCGGCCGACGGGTAGTGCCGTTCGGCGAGGACGGGCCCCTTCATCACGAGGGCCTCCACATCCACCTGCCGCAGGATGTCGCCGACCTCGGTCAGGTCCTCGAGCGCCATGAGGTGCACGGCCGTGAAGCGGGCGTGAGACTTCTCCAGGGCGCGGGAGACGTCCCCCGCCAGGGAGAGCCGGGCACCACGCAGCGCTTGCCGCAGGAACGGCGCCACGCGGTGGTGCACCGCGTGCCTCGCGAGCTGCTCGGCGTCGTCGCGGAGGAACCAGTCGAGCTGCGGCCGCAGCCCGGGCGGCGGCGGATCGCGGAGGATCGCGACGAGCGCCTCACCGAGCTCCTCCGGCGTCCTCACGGTGCCCCGACCCGTCCGCGCATCATCCGCTCAGGGTAGCCGCGGGCGTGGTGCGGGACATGCGTCCGCCGGTCGTGCGCGTACGCGGCGGGCCTAGGTCCGAAGCGGGATGTCTCGTGGGGTGGGCGCCGCCTACTATGGGCCGATGCGTGATGCGTGGCGCCGGCGGTTGGTGCGCGTCCGCCGGCATCTGGGATGGGCACGGCGCGAAGGCGTCGGTCGCCTGATCGAGGAGGATCAGCTCGACCCACGTCAGCGCCGGCGGATGGCATCGGCCCGCCGCGCCTGGGTGGCCGCCCACCCGGGCATCGCGCCGGGCGCGCGTCCCGTCTTCCTCCTGGGCGTGCAGCGCTCGGGGACCAACATGCTGGTGCGGGGGTTCGAGACGTCTCCCGCCTTCGACGTCGCGAACGAGAACGACGGCCGGGCGTTCGTCCGGTTCCGCCTGCGGCCGCTCGACGAGGTGCGCACCTTCATAGAGGGTGATCCTCACCGCCACGTCCTGCTGAAGCCGCTCGCCGAATCGCATCGCGCGCTGGAGCTCCTCGGGATCGGCACGCCGACGCCGCCCGCGGTCATCTGGGCGTGGCGCGACGTCGACGATCGCATCCGCTCGGCGGTCTCGAAGTTCGGTCCGAACAACCTGTTGACCATCCGCGCCATCGTGCGCGGGGGGTCGCGGTCGATCAGCGTGGACGGCCCGTCGCAAGAGATGATCGAGCTCGTTAGGTCGGGGCTCTCCGAGGATGCGCTCGCGTTCCTGCGAGGGCTTGATCTGGACGCGATGGACGCCGAGGCCGGCGCCGCGGCCTTCTGGTACGTCCGCAACCTCCCCTACTTCGAATTGGGTCTCGATGGGCGCGAGGACGTGGCGCTCGTCTCTTACGACGCGATGGTGCGCGACGCCGAGGGGACGATGCGGGCGCTTTGCCGCACGGTGGATGTGGCGTTCGACCCCGCGTTCGTCGCCCACATCGGGCGTCGCGGCGCGACGGAACGGGTCCCGCTGGACCTGCCCCCCGCGATCCGCGCGGCGTGCGACCGGCTGACGGCGCGACTGCGGTCGGTCCGGGCCGACCGGGGAGCCACCACCTAGCCGCGACGTCGGTCGGGTCGCGATCGCCGGGCCTAGGACCGAAGGCGCATGGTCCGCGCGGCCGTCTCCCGGCTACCATGTCGGCTCCGCCCGGTGGTCGGCGGCGGTCGGAGGTATCGGTGGAGATCAGGGAATGGATACGGTCGCTCGGCGACCGGGCGCGGCTGCTCGTCATCATCCCGCTCGCGGCGGGCTCGATCGCGGCCCTCATCACGCTCGTCGGACCGGCGTCGTATCAGGCGTCGGCCACCTTGATCCTCCCCGAGGACGCGCAGGCCGGCCCCATCACCGCCGTCACCGCGCAGCGGGTGGCCGATCTCACGGCCGCGGTCCGCTCCGAGGGTGTGCTCGACGCCGTGTCACGCGACACGGGCGTCCCTCGTGGCGACCTGGACTCGATCACGGTGGGCCGCTCGGGATCCAGCGGCGTGATCGTGGTCGGATTCACGAGCTCGCACGCCGAAGACGTCGCGATCGTCGCCGAGGCCGCCACCCGCAAGGCCATGGCCACGATCGCGCAGGCTCGCGTGGACGTCGCCCAGGCGGAGCTCGACGCGACGATCGCCGGCGTCGACGCGGCCTACGCGGCGCTGATCGAGGAGCAGGAGAACCTCGGGCTCACGTACTCACCGGACGTGCTCCTGATACTGCAGCGCCAAGCGGAACGGCTCAGCAACGACGTGAACGTCGCGATCGCCGACCAAGATCTCGATGCGGCGGCCCTCGCGACCGAGAAGCTGGAACGCAAGCAGAGCCGGATCAACGACATGCTGCAGCTGCAGGCGTTGTACCAGAGGAGCCAGGCGGCCCAACAGTCCGTCTTCGCCCAGCAGAGCGTCGTCTTCGACGCGCAGGGTGCGCTGTCCGCGGCCGAGACCCTCACCGTCGAGCCCACCCGGCCGATCCGCGTGGGCAAACTCCAGGAGGCGGCCCGCCGGTTCGTGTTCGTCGCCGCGATCGGGTTCCTGCTGGCGTTGGGCCTCGTGATCTTGCTCCAGCTCATGGACCGGCGCCGTGGTGAGGACACCGACGACGTCGACGCCGGGGGCGGTCCCCTGCGGCGCCCCGCCGCCTAGCCTCGGGCGGCCGGTCCCCGCCGGAAGGGGACCGAAGGACCTATCCGCTCGCGGCTTGTGGGGGACGACGCACGGCCCTGACGTGCGCCATCATGGGGGGTGGGTGGCGTCGGCCGCCCGGTGACGGCCTGGAGGGAACCCGTGGTGGTCGGACCGACCGTGGAGGGGAACGTGGCGAGCCCGCGAGGTGAGCCCGGCTCGCCCGAGGCACCCGTGTTCCTGGTGGGACCGGCGCGCTCGGGCACGAGCCTCCTCTACAAGCTCCTGTGCCTGCACCCGGACGCCGCGTTCATCTCCAACTACGTCGCGCGGGCCCCGTGGGCGCCCTGGCTCGCGTCGGTCAACCGGATCGCGGCTCGCGCTCCCGAACGGCGTCACCGGGTCTGGTTCGGCGGGTCGGGGACCAACGCCTACGTCTACGGGGAACGGCGCCCGCTCGCGGATCGTCTGTTCCCGATGCCGGTGGAGGGGGAGCCGGTGTTCGCCCGCGCCGGCCTGCCACCCGACGCGATGCCCGCCGAGGCCCGGCGCAGCGAGGCCGAGCGCCGCCTGCGCGCCGCTATCCGGTCGGTGCGCGCGGCCGACGGGGGTGCCGTCCTCGTGAACAAGCGGATCGCGAACATCTACCGGGTGCCCGCCCTCCTGGGTGCGTTCCCCGCCGCGCGGTTCGTGGCCCTCGTCCGCGACGGACGGGCCGTGGCCCTCTCGTTGTCGAAGGTCGATTGGTGGCCGTCATCGACCGTGGTCGGGTACGGCGGGACGCCCGAGCGATGGGCCGCCCAGGGCGGCGACCCGTGGGAGCTCTGCGCCCGAAACTGGGTGGACGAGCTCGCGGCCATGGAGCGGGGGCTCGAGGTGGTCCCGGGCGGGCAGATCCTGCGGCTCCGATACGAAGACGTGATCGCGGCGCCGCGAGCTCGGCTCGGCGAGGTGCGCGCCTTCGCGGGGCTCGACGACAGCGCGGCATGGGACGCCGCGATCGATCACGTGCGGTTCCCGGACCGCAACGACGCCTGGCTCGACGTGCTCGACCCCGCCGCGCGCGCGACGATCGACGAGATCCAGGGGTCCGTGTTGGAGCGGTACGGCTATGGCGACTGAGCCCCGGATCGCGTTCGTGCTCGGCACCGGGCGGTGCGGGTCCACGCTCGTCCACGAGGTGATCGCGCGGCACCCCGACGTGGCCTTCCTGTCGAACCTCGAGGACCGCCTGCCGCTCCCCGCCGCGCTCGGCAGGTGGAACAACGCGGTGTACCGGTCCCTCCCGGCGTCGTTCACGCGGAAGGGCCGCCTGCGGTTCGCGCCGAGCGAGGGGTACCGCGCGCTCGACCGCGAGGTGTCGCCGGCGCTGTCGGCGCCCGAGCGCGACCTGGTGGCCGAGGACGCGACGCCCTGGCTCGCGGCGCGGACGAGGGCGTTCGTCGATCGGCGCGCCGCCGCGCAGGGACGCCCGGCGTTCGTCCACAAGCTCACCGGGTGGCCCCGGGCGGGGTTCCTCGACCGGGTCTTCCCCGACGCCCGGTTCGTGCACGTCGTCCGCGACGGACGCGCCGTGGCGAACTCCTTCCTCCAGATGACGTGGTGGCGTGGGTACGAGGGCCCCGATGCCTGGGGATGGGGGCCGCTCGCGCCCGAGGACCGCGCCGCGTGGGAGGCGTCGGGCCGGCGGTTCCCGCTCCTCGCGGGGCTCGAATGGAAGCTGCTGATCGACGCGTACGATCGCGCCGCGGGCCTGCTGCCGGCCGACCGCTGGCTCGAGGTCCGGTACGAGGACTTCGTCGCCGAGCCGCGCGAGGTCACCGGCCGCCTCCTGGCCTTCCTCGGGCTCGAGTGGGAGCCACGTTTCGAGCGGGGCTTCGCGCGGTACACCTTCAGCGGGGACCGCACCCAGGCCTATCGCGCCGACCTCGGGGACGATGATCTGGCCCTCCTCGAGGGCGCTCTGGTCGCCCATCTCGGGAGCCGGGGGTACGTCGGAAACGACCAGGCCGAGGACACCATCCGGAGTCCCGGGACCAATGTCCGGCAGGGTGAGGGTTGACTTCAAGTGCGCCTGGATGGAACGCTCAGCCGCCGGCCCCCACGGGTGCCGCACGCAGATAGATCAACCGGGAGGGATGTTTCACCGTGGACGCAGAGCGCACCGTGACAGCCGCACCAACCGAGGGGTCCGTCCGCGTCCGCCGACGCATCGCGATGGCGCTGGCGCTCCTCGTCGCCGTCGTTCCGATGCTCGTCTCGTCGGTCGACCGCGCGATCGCCACGGCGATCACCCCGACGCCTATGAGCCCGCTGCCGACGCCCGACGTCGACGGGCACGCGGGTTCTTACGCGTGGGGCGTCGCGACGATGCCCGACGGTTCGATCGTCGTCGGCGACTACTGGAACGGCCGGGTCCTGCACTACGGGATGAACGGGGCGGACCTCGGTGTGCTGTTCGACATCTCCGGCGGTGGGCCCGTCGGCCCCAACACCACGCCGTACGGGCTGGCCGTGGACGCCGACGGGGTCGTGTACGTCGGCACCTACTACCTCGTCCCCAAGATCCCCTCGGTGATCCAGCGGTGGGCCCCGGACCCGGTGACGGGTGACTACCACCAGATCGCCCCGATCTCGTACAGCGGGTTCCAGTACCCGTCGCGCGTCGCGGTGGGCGATGACGGCCGCGTCTACGTCGCGGACATGTACGCGAACAAGATCTTCGTCTTCAACGCCGCAGGGTCCTTCCTGTTCTCGTGGGGCTCGGAAGGGACCGGCAACGGCCAGTTCCGCCAGCCGCGCGGCATCGCGCTGGACGGGTCGAACCCGCAGCGGGTCTACGTCGCCGACGCGAACAACGTTCGGGTCCAGGTGTTCAACAGCACGAACGGCGCCTACCTGTTCACGATCAAGACCCGGCTCAAAGGCAACCTCCGGGGTCTCGCGATCGATCGCGACGCCGGCAAGCTGTACGTGGTCAGCATCGGCGGTCAGACCGTGTTCAAGTACGACCTCAGCGGCGTGTGGGAGCGGAACATCGGCACCGCCGGCGGCCTCTCGCAGACCACGTGCTGCAGCACGCCGGGCGGACAGTTCTCCAACGGCGGGCGCGAGGTCGCGGTCGACGGCAACGGCAACGTCTGGGTCGGGGACATGCCGAACTTCCGGGTCCAGGTGTTCAGCCCCACCGGGCAGTTCCTGTTCGCGCGGCCCGATCCTCCCCAGCACCCGCCGCACGGCGGCTTCAACGCGCCCCGCGGCGTCGGAGTGGACGCGGCCGGCAACGTGATCGTCGCCGACACCTACAACCAGCGGCTCCAGAAGTTCGACGCGAACGGCGATTGGGACTGGTCCCTCGGCGTCCGCGGCATCGGCAGCGCGAACGGCTACTTCCTGAACTACCCGGGCGCCGTGAGCACCGATCCCGACGATCGGTCGATCGTCATCGCGGACACCCAGAACAACAAGGTCAAGAAGTTCACCGCGGGCGGCACCTTCGTCTGGCAGATCGGCGGCAACGCGGGCGCGGGCCCCGGCCTGTTCTCGCAGCCCGCGGGGGTGGCCGTGGGGGCCGACGGGCGGGTGTTCGTCGCCGACACGCGGAACAAGCGGGTCCAGGTCCTCAACGGCGCGACGGGAGCGTTCCAATCGCAGTTCGGCTCGGCGAACCTGACGACGCCGACGGGCATCGTGGTGGACCACGCGACCGGCAACGTGTACGTGACCGACCCCGGCCGCAAGGCGATCCAGGTCTTCAGCTCGTCGGGCGCGTTCATCCGCTCCATCACGAACACGCAGATGCGGCGCCCCTACGGGGTGGCCGTGGACGACACCCGGGTCTTCGCGGTAGACCGTGGCCAGAACAAGTTCTTCGTGTTCAACAAGGGCAGCGGCGCGTTCATGGGTTCGTTCGGTGGACTCGGAGGTGGCATCGGCCAGCTCCGCGACCCGCAGTCCATGGCCTACCACGGCGGCAAGATCTACATCTCCGACGTCCAGAACGACCGCATCGCCGTGTGGTGCGTCGACTCCAGTTGCTCGACCTAGGAACGAAAGGACCAGACCCCATGATCTCCCCCCGAACCCACGGATCCCGCCGCCGCGCGGCCGCGGTCGCGGTCGCCGCACTGCTCGCCGCCGCCTTCGCGTCGGTGCTGCCCGCCTCGGTGACGCCGGCGGTCGCCGCGCCCATCGCACCGCCGTACGTTCGGACGATCGGCGTGCCGGGTCACTCCGAGATGTACCCCTCGGGCCTGGACGTCGATGACAACGGGAACGTCGTCGTCGCCGACACCGGGAACGACAAGGTCAGCTTCTACCCGGCGGGATCGACCAACGCGGCCTGGGTCGTGGGGGTCCGCGGCGCCACGGCGGGTGGGAGCCCGAACGGGTTCCAGAACCCGCGCGACGTCGCCGTGGACGCCACGCGCGTCTACGTCGCCGATACGGACAACAACACCGTGCAGGTGCTCGACAAGAGCGACGGCAGCTTCATCGCGAAGATCAACCACGCGTTCACGACCCCCATCGGCGTGAGCGTGGGGGCCGACGACGACGGGAACAAGCTGATCCTCGTGTCGAACGGGGGGTCGGGCAAGGTCGACCTGTTCACCGGCGGCCTCGGCTTCGTGCGGTCGTTGAACCCGCTGATCGGCAACGCCGGGACCCGCGACGCGGCCACCGACTCGAACGGCAACGTCTACACGATCGACTACCGCGGGAACCGCGTCATCAAGTACGGACCGAGCGGGAACGTCCTCACGACCTTCGGCGGCGGGGCCTCGGCCCCCGTCTGCGAGCGGATCACGGCGCCCTACGGCATCGACATCGACGACGAGAACCACGTCTACGTCGCGTCCTCGACCGTGGGGACCGTCAAGGAGTTCCAGGCCAACGGCACGTGCCTGGGTTCGATCGGGACCCGCGGCGCCGCCGGGAACCAGCTCCTGCAGCTGCGCCGCGTGGCCGTGGGCGAGGGGACGAACCCGCTCGTCTACGCCGCCGACCTCTGGGGGCTGAAGATCCTCATCTACCAGAGCAACGGCACGCTCACCGGGACGAAGCTCGGGACCGGCAACTACCCGGCCGCCGGCGGCCTCAACGAGCCGCACGGCATCGCGGTGGGCGGCGGGTACGTGTTCGTGACCGACACCGTGAACCAGCGGATCCAGCGCTTCGACGTGAACGGGTCGAGCCCGATCATGTGGGGCGACAAGGGCGTCTCGGAGACCTCCGCCGCCTTCAACTGGGCGCAGGGCGTCGGTTACAACCCCGACAGCGGCAACATCTGGGTCGCGAACACGCGCAACAACCGCCTGGACGAGTTCGGCCCGAACGGTGGCAACGCGCCGCTGCGTCGCCTCGGACAGCGCGTGGGGACGGGGACGCCGAACTTCAACTGGCCCATGGACGTGGTCTTCACCCCGACCGGGCGCATGTACGTCGCCGACTCGTTCAACAACCGGATCCAGGCCTTCGCGGTGACGTCGACCGGCGTCACGCACCTATGGACGACCGGCTCCCTGGGGGCGGGCACGAACCAGTTCAGCCGCCCGTTCGCGCTCGACTACGACGGATCGTCGGCGACGCCGAGGATCCTGGTCGCCGACACCCGGAACAGCCGGATCGTCTCGCTCAACGCCCAGACGGGCAACTGGCTCGGCGTCCTGCCGATCGCCAAGGGTGTGCAGGCGGGGCGGATCAGGTCGCCGCGCGGGGTCGCGGTCTCCGGGACCGGCGAGATCTGGATCTCGGACACCGGCAACAACCGGATCGAGAAGTTCAACGCCGACGGCACGTTCGCGAACGTGATGGTCGGGACGAAGGGCAGCAGCAACGCCCAGTTCAACTTCCCGCAGCGGATCAAGGTCGTGGGTGGCCTGGTGTACGTCGCCGACGCCTTCAACGATCGCATCCAGGTGTTCCAGGCCACGTGAGCGTGGCGACCAGACGAAAGGACGAGTAGATGGGCAACCCGACAACTCCCCGCCGGGGCCGGATCAGGCGCCGGGTCGCGGTGGCTTCCGTGGTCTCCGTGTTGACCGTGGGCCTGCTGGCGACGTCGGTCCCCGGCAACGTCGCGGTCGCTGAGACGGCGGCACCGACGATCACCTCGCTTGGTTCGGTGCCTAGCCCGGTGGTCAACGGCAAGACCGCGCTCTACGCATGGGGCGCGGCGACGCTGCCCGACGGCACCGTCGCGATCGGCAGCATCTGGCAGGCCAACGTCCAGCGCTTCTCGACGACCGGGCAGCGTCTCGGCGTGCTGTTCAAGCTCCCGAACGGCGAGAACCCCTATGGCCTCGCCGTCGACCCACGTGACGGGACCATCTACGTGGGCGCGAGCTCCTGCTGCTGGGTGTACACGTACGACCGCAACCCGACCACCGGTGCATACACGCAGGGGCCCACGATCACCAACAATAACTTCAAGTACCCCTCGCGCGTCACGGTGCGTGACGACGGATGGGTCTACGTCGCCGACATGCTGCAGGGGCAGATCTTCGTCTACGACGCCGGGCTGAACTTCCGGTTCACGATCGCGACGAAAGGTGGGGCCAACGGTCAGCTCCGGCAGCCTCGTGCGATGGTGTTCGACGATCAGGGCCGGCTGTTCGTGGTCGATGCCTTCAACTTCCGGATCTCGGTGTTCTCCGAGACCGGGCAGTTCCTGTACAAGTTCGGCTCCAAGGGGACGCAGCCCCAGCAGTTCGCGGGCAGCGACATCCGGGGCCTGTCCATCGACCGGGATAACGGGTGGCTCTACGCGGTCGACGGCAACTCGAACCTCATCAAGAAGTTCGCGCTCGACGGGACGTTCCTGATGAACTTCGGCGGGACCGGTGGGCGCACCGGGGTGGTGCAGTGTTGCTCCACGCCGCTCGGCAAGTTCACCGATGGCGGCCGTGAGTCCACGGTGGACGGCAACGGCAACCTCTGGGTGATGGACATGCCGAGCTTCCGCGCGCAGGTCTTCTCCCCCAGCGGGACGCCGCTGTTCGCGGCCACGGGCCCCGACGCGTTCCCCAAGCCCGGCGGGTTCAACTATCCGCAGGGGGTGGCGCTCGACAAGGACGGCAACGTCATCGTCAGCGACACGCGGAACTTCCGCATCCAGAAGTTCTCCTCGACGGGCCAGTTCGTGTGGCAGCGCGGGCTCCGCGGCCGGTTCTCCGGCTACGCGCTGAACTACTCGCGCGGGGTCGACACCGACCCGCGGAACGGCGACATCGTGCTCGCCGACAACTTCAGCTCCCTGATCAAGAAGTTCGCTCCCGACGGGACCCATGTGTGGACCGCCGGCGGGGCGGGCGCGGGCAACGGGCAGGTGGACCACCCGTCGCAGGCTGCCGTCGGTCCCGACGGGACCATCTACGTGGCCGACTCGTGGAACAAGCGGATCGCGGTGTTCAGCGCCGGCGGGACGTGGCTGCGCAACATCACGTCCTCCGCCGGGTTCACGATGAAGGATCCCCGTGGCGTGACCGTGGACCAGGCCAACGGCGACCTCTACGTGTCGGACTGGTCGGGCAAAGCCGTGTACCGGCTCCGTAACGACGGGACCCACATCTCGACGTTCGGGACCAGCGCCGGCCTCGGGGCGATCCTGCAGAGCCCGAGCCAGTCGGCCGTGGACGACAGGTACCTGTACGTGGCGGACACCCCGTCGCTGCAGGTGAAGATCTATGACAAGTCGACCCGCCAGTACGTGGGGTCGATCACGGGCCTGAAGGGACCGCACGCGGTGTCGGTCGGCGCCAACGGGCTCGTGGTCGTCGCGGAGCTCTACGCCGGCAAGGTCTCCAAGTGGCGCGTGACCTGAGCTGAGATCGGCTCGGACGGGACCCCGGCCCCCAGGGCCGGGGTCCCGTCGCGTCCGGCCTCACCCGCCGTCCGCGAGGTAGCGGAGCTCGTCGCGGTTCACCGCGTCGAGGACGTCGGTCCCGTACACCTCCACGTAGTCCGCGCCGTCCTGCAGCGCGACGGTGAAGGCGTCGTGCAGGCTCGCCGCGGTGGGGGCGTCCCCGATCATCTGGTAGCCCACCGTGGTGATCCCGTTCACGTCGCGGATCACCTGACGGTACGGTCCGATGAAGCCGAGCGCCGCCGCCCGCAGGGCGTTGGACTGGATCCACGCCCGCTTCCCGCCGTCGGAGGTCGCGCCGGTCACGACGGGACGCACGACGTTCGTCGCGAGGAGGCTCCCGAACGGCTCGGTGATGTCGAGGTTGAACGGCGTGCGGGGGAACGCGCGTCGGTACGACCCGATGATGTCGCGCCATGCCCCGATGAGGCGCGCGTCCGTGTAGCCGGCATCGAGCCACGCGCCGACGTCGGTCGGCAGGGTCATCTCGCCGATGAATCCGCCGCCGCTCATCTGGACGCTGTACAGGCCGGCCGCGCCGTCGTAGCGCGCGCCGAACGCCGCGATGAATCGATCCCAGAGCGCCAGGTACCTTCCGTCCCAAGGGACCGGCATCGTGACCTGGTCGGGGTAGTTCGCGGGGTTGTAGAGGAACCGGTCCGAGAACCGGATGGTCTCAACCTGCGCGGTCACCCAGTCCGGCGAGAAGATCCCCGCGATGACGCGGATCATCGCGACCTTGCCGGCCGCGCGCGCCTGGGCGATCGTCTCGTCGATCTTCGCCCAGCGGTAGTCACCGGGGGACGGCTCGATCCCCGCCCATCCGATCCGCAGGCTGATGCCGTGCACGGTCGGCATCGCGAGCGCCTCGTCCACGCGGTTCGCCGGGGTACCCACCGAGAAGACGTGGACGCCAGCGCCCGGTGCCGGCCCGGGATCGGGCGTCGGCGACGGGTCGGGAGCGGGCGATGGATCGGGTGAGGGCGAGGGTTCGGGCGACGGTGTCGGTGTCGCCGTCGGCTCGGGTGAGGTGGTCGGCTCGGGCGAGGGGCTCGGCGGGGGCGTCGTGATCTCCGTGCGCCAGGTGATGCGCGCGTGGCCGACGAACCGCGTCCCGACGTGCCGGGTGCGGTCGGCGACCGTGAACAGGTATCGGTCCTCCTTCAGCTCGAACCGCCGCGTCAGGGTGAACCGACCGCTCGCGGACGCCTCGGGCGCCAGCCGGTCATCGGCGCGGCGCACGCCGTGCCGCAGGCGGGCCCGGTCGTTGAACCATCGGACGTGCGTGTCGACCGTCGCGTCGGCCGGCACGTCGAAGGCCTGTCGCCAGGTGCGGTGACGAGGCCCGACGTGGCCCTCGACCCGGACGGTCTCGCGGTGGACCTCGAAGCGTTCGCCGGCCTCGGCGCGCTGGGCGGGTCGGTGGCTCCCGAGGACGCCGACGAGTCCGACGACCAAGCTGAGGACGACGAGCCACGCCAACGCCACCCGGAACCGCATCCGCACCCCTTCGCTGCCTCGTTCCGACAGGCATCGGCGGGCGGGCGAGCACGCGGCATCCAACTTTCGTACCTGATCTGGGGTAGATCCGGGGCTAGGTCGTTCGTCCGAGACCTGTCGCCGACGGCTGGCCTGACCTGCGAGGACGCGGGACCGCGCCGGGCGGGAGCGTGCTCGTTCCCCGTCGAGGCGCCGTTTGACACCCCCTCCTCGCCCGGTAGGGTGTGCCCCAATCCAGCCGCCCCGGCTGGATCTCGCATTTCCGGAGGACGTTCGAAAGGAGGGTCACCCCGAGGGCCACGTGCTTCCGCTCCACCACAGGAGAGAGGAGATCTCATGCGAATGAGCGTCTATTCCGACCTGGCGAGCAGCATCCCCCCGGTGGCGAGATCCACCACGTCAGGAGCTTCCTCCCGGCACCACCTCCCCTTCCCGCACCGCCCGAGCGACGGCCGGCGTCTGCCGAGCCGTAACGTTTCACCACGCGGCGGCGCCGGGACGCACACGACCCCCGAGGCATCCACATGAGGCGACTCATCGTCATCACCCTCGTGATCGCGCTGGCCAGCGGCATCGCGGGCGAAGCGATCACCGACCACCCGCCCGCCGCCGATGCCGGCGGCCGATGGCCCGTCAAGATCTTCACCGTCAGCACGCCGTACAACCGGATCGGGGCGGCGCTCTCGAACCGGTACGTCAGCGGTCTCAGCGTTCGGTTCACGTGGGCGCGGATCGAACCCCGCCCGGGCAGGTACCGCTGGGGCATCATCGATGACGCCATCCGGCGCGCGCGGTCGGCGGGCAAGCTCGCGATGATCCGCGTGATGGCCGGGATCTACAGCCCGGACTGGGTCAAGCGTCAGACGCCCACCCTGACGTTCGCCGACGAGTACCTCTACAACGCGGCCGCGTACCCCTCCCAGGTGACGATGCCGATCCCGTGGAGACGCTCGTTCCGGCACCGGTGGGAGCGGTTCGTGAAGGCGCTGGGGCGTCGGTACGACGGACGTGCCGGCCTCTACAGCGTCCAGATGGCGGGCGGGGGCTTCATCGGTGAGATGACCTTGCCCACGGACATCGACAAGTGGCGGCGTGCCGGCTACACGGATCGGAAGTACATCCGCACCTGGAAGCGGATCATCACGTACTACCGTCGCGCCTTCCCGCACACGCCGATCAACCTCGACATCGTCGAGCCGTGGGGCGCCGGGGGGAGCAGCGACGTGGTCGACCCGGTCGTCCGGTTCGCCACGAGGAGCGACCGCAAGAAGGCGTGGATCCAGAGCAACGCCCTGCGCGCGGACATGCTCGGCTGGGTGGGGCCGTACCGTGAGGCGGTCCGTTGGTCGTCGCGGCGGACGCGCGTGGGCTACCAGATGATCGGCGCCGCCCCCACGAGCTCGTCCCTGAAGGACGCGTTCACGGTGGCGATCCAGGACCACGTCTCCTACGTCGAGGTGTACGGCGCCGACATCCTCGAGTCCGCGAACCAGTGGAACCTTCGGTACCTCGCGACGCGGGGGAACCCCTGAGTCGGCGGTCGGTCACGGTCGGGCTCGCCGTGGTGCTCACGGCGGCCCTGGCCGCCGGCGTCGCCCCGGGGCGTCCGCCGACCGCCCGTGCCGCCACGGACTGGCCGGTCGACATCCTGTCGATGAACACGCCGAGCACCCGCATCGACACCGTGCTTGCCGATCCGTACGTGAGCGGCATCAGCGTCCGGTTCGGCTGGGCGGCCCTCGAGCCCTCGCCCGGCGACTACCGGTGGGCCAAGGTTGATCGGGCCCTCGCCCAGGCACGTGCCGCGGGCAAGGTCGTGATGATCCGCGTGATGGCAGGCATGTTCACGCCGGA
>DASQKC010000052.1:0-4029 GCA_035630755.1 Actinomycetota bacterium
GTCGGAGCCGCAGCGGGAACGGGTCGCGCGTCATCGCCGCATCGTCGGCGTGGACCCGACGGTCGTCGAACTCGTGCAGCCCGCCGACGTGGTCGAAATGCCCGTGCGTGGCGACGGCGATCACGGCGTGGTCGCCGGCGATCGCCTCGATCGCGGGGCGCAGGGGCCCGACACCGTTCGCCGCGTCGACGACCAGGTCCGCGTCGCGTCCCGGCACGTGCCACACGTTCGACCAGAGCAGCTCGTCGATGTGCGGCTCCCAGAGCCGCGTGATCCCTGCGCCGGCGTCCTCCGCGCGGAACCACGGGTGGGCGACGGGCAGCGCGCCCGTCATCCCGTCGCGACGGTGTCCTCGTCGGCCGCCGCGGGGCGCATCGATGCGCGCACGCCGAGGTAGCCGCCGATCATCCCGATGACGCCCGCGACGAGCGTGAGCCACAGGCCCATCCCCGGCTCCGCGCCCGCGGCGAGGTCGCCCGCCTCCCCGATCCCCGCGACGGCCGCGGCCGTCATCAGCGTGGCCGATACGGCCATCAGGATGCTGGAGATCTTGCGGATCGCGGGGTCCGACATCACCACGAACGCCACGCCAAAGGCGAACGTGGCGATCGCGAACGAGAACGCCCACATGCCCGAGGTGACGTTCGTGCCGTCGAAGGTTAGGTCACCGACCTGCCACCAGGCGCTCAACACGCCCACGATGCCGAGCACCCCGGCCACCGCGCACGCGACGCCTTCGTAGCTGAACCGCTTCGTGTCCATGTCGAGCCCCTTCAGGTCGCCGGATGGGCAGATCGTGTACCGGGGACCGCCGGGATGCAACGACCCGCGCCGTCGGCGCGGGTCGGGTCGACCGTGCGGTGGAGGTGATCGGATTTGAACCGACGGCCCCTGCGTTGCGAACGCAGTGCTCTACCGGGCTGAGCTACACCCCCGAGGAGCCGAGCGTAGCAGGCGCCCGCGAGCGGTTCAGCCCGCGGAGGCGTCCCGCACGACCACGTGCACGTGGTCGCCTTCACCGAGGCTGCCGAGCCCGTCGATCGTCGGGCGCGCGAACCCCTTGAGCCCGTCCGCGACGTGCCGGATCGCCGGCGCGCGGGCGGGTCGCCGCGGCACCGCCACGGCCTCCGCCGTGGTTCCGACGACCGGCGGACGGTGCTTCATGAACAGGAGCAGCCACACGTAGATGAGGAGCAGACCGGCCAGGACGGCGCTCGCGATCCACACCGCGCGCAGCGGGGGGACGAGCCCGATCAGCAGCGTCAGGCCGAGCCCCTCGAGGAGGACGATGAAGATGTGGCGCCGGCGCTCACGAGCCCTCGCCCGCTGGCGCTCCTGCGGGCTCAGGAACCGCATGCCCTTGCGGGGCGTGACGATCCACCTGCCGTTCGTGCCGTGTACCTCTGCGCTCGCCAACAGCTCCATCCTGCGTTCGTGGTCCGTGATGGTCCGCCGTTCGGAGCGCACGCGCCCGACGGGGACGAGGAAGACGACCCACATGATGGCGGATCCGATGAGGAGCCACCACTCCAAATCCAGCCTCCCGTCCGTCGAGCCCCCGGTTATCGACACAACATCTAGGCTGGGCCGGGAAGGTAGCACCAGATGTGGTGTGAAGGAACTACATCCGTGAGATCCGACGAGAACGTGGAGATACCGTGAACGCAGGATGGACGCCGATCAGGCGGGCGGGGTGACCGCCGAGTAGTCGCCGCGGCGCCCCCCGGTCTTCGAGAGGAGCCGGACGCCGTCGATCCTGGCGGCCCGGTCGAACGCCTTGGCCGTGTCGTAGAGCGAGAGAGCCGCGACCGCGGCCGCCGTCAGCGCTTCCATCTCCACCCCGGTGCGGTCGTGCGCCCGGACCGTGGCCTCCACCCGCAGACGGCCGGCGTGGGCGTCGGCCTCGACGCGCACCTCGGCGCCGGTGACCCGGACCGGATGGCAGTGCGGCAGCAGGTCGGGCGTCCGTTTCGCACCGATCACGCCGGCGAGCTTGGCGCTCTCCAGGGGCGATCCCTTCGCGGTGCCGGCCTCGAGCTGGGCCACGGCCTCCGGCGTCGTGATCAGGAACGCCTCGGCCACGGCCGTGCGATCGGTCTCGGGCTTCGCGCCGACCTCGACGATGCGGGTCGTCCCGTCGGCGCCGGTCTGGTCGGCCATCCCTCAGTCCTCCGACGCACGGAACAACATGACCTTGACGTCGCTCCCCGCCGCGGCGGTCGCCGTCCCGGCCGGGATCACGGCCAAGCCGTTCGCCCGTGCGACCGTCGAGATGAGGTTCGACCCGCGGCCCCCCGTCGGCGTAGCCACCCATCCCTCGGCTGCCCGCGCGACCTCGACCCGCGCGAACTGGGTCTTCCCGCCCGGACCCGTGACGTCCTCGGCCAGGGTCGCCGTGATCTCGGGGCGGCCGAGGTTCGTGCGGCCCATCATCTTGAGCATCGCGGGCCGGACGAAGACCTCGAAGGAGACGAAGACGCTGACCGGGTTGCCGGGCAGGCCGAAGAAGGGCTTGCCTTCGATGTGGCCGAACCCCTGTGGCATCCCGGGCTGCATCGCCACGCGGTAGAAGTCGATGTCGCCGCGCTTGAAGAACGCCGCCTTCACGACGTCGCGCTCGCCCACGCTCACGCCTCCCGAGGACACGAAGGCGTCGGCCTGCAGCTCGTGGCTGAGCACGGTCTCCTTCAACGACTCGGGGTCGTCGCGGACGATCCCCGCCAGCACGGGCATCGCGCCGGCCTCGCGGAGCGCGCCGTAGATCGTGTAGGCGTTGGCGTCGCGGACCTGGCCGAAGTCGGGGTGCTCCGTCGGGGGGATCAGCTCGTCGCCCGTGGACAGGACGATGACGCGGGGGCGCGGCCGCACGAGCGGGTGCGGCACGCCTGCGTTGGCCAGCAGCCCCATCTCGGGCGCACCCAGGCGCCGGCCGGCCGGGACGAGCACGTCGCCGGCGCGTACGTCCTCGCCCCGCGGGCGGACGTGCCGGCCGGACGAGGGCGCGTCGAACAGACGCACCAGGTCCCCGGACTCCTCCGCGTTCTCGACCGGGACGACGGCGTCGGCGCCGGCCGGGATCGGCGCGCCCGTCGCGATCTTGACGGCCTCGCCCGCGCCCACGGTGGCCTCGGGCCGGTGCCCGATCATCGCGCGCCCCACGATCTTCAGCTCGGCGGGCGCGTCGGGCGCCGCGTCGGCCAGGTCGCCGGCGCGGACCGCGAAGCCGTCCATCCCCGAGGAGGGGAACTCCGGCAGGTCGACGCGCGCGATCTGGTCCTGCACGACGACGCATCCATAGGCATCGGTGAGCGGCAGCGCGAGCGGCGGGAGCGGCTCGACGGCCGCCAGCACGCGGTCCCTCGCCTGATCGACGGAGACGAGTCCCTCGCCGGAGTCGTGATCGTGCACGGTGCGCGCCATCGGGACCGGCAGTCTATCGAGGGCCGCCGCGCCCGGCGCCCGCGCGCCGCCTCACACGCCGTCGAGCAGCCGGCGCAGGCGGTCGCGCAACGGCGGGCCGATGTCGTCCCGCGCGAGCGCCAGCTCGACCTGCGCCTGCATCGCGTCGAGCGGGTTGCCGACGTCGAAGCGGCCGTCGGTGAACGGCAGCGCGTCGACACGCTGCTCGCCGGCGAGGATCGCGATCGCGTCCGTGAGCTGGATCTCGCCTCCCTTGCCCGGCGCCGTCCGTGCGAGCGCGTCGAAGATCGCCGGGGTGAACACGTAGCGACCGATGACCGCGAGGCGCGACGGTGCGTCCTCGGGCGCCGGCTTCTCGACGATCGTCGCGACCCGGACCAGCTCGCCGTCGGTCTCGCCGGGCCCGACGCAGCCGTACATCGCGATCTCCCGGTCGCCGACCTCCATCGCGGCGATCACCGACCCCCCGGTCCGATCCGCCGCGGCGATCATGCGCTGCAGCAGCGGGGTCCGGTGGTCGACCAGGTCGTCGCCCAGGAGGACGGCGAACGGGCGATCACCGACGAGCGGCGCCGCCTGCGCGACCGCGTGCCCCAGCCCGAGCGCCTC
>DASQKC010000053.1:0-3417 GCA_035630755.1 Actinomycetota bacterium
GCGGCCCGGGACCGGGCGCGCGCGGCCCTGGCCGCCCTCCCACAGCTGACCCGCGACGCGTGGGTGTGGTTCGAGGAGTCCGGACCGCGTCACGCCCTGAAGCACCTGCACGACCTGCGCGCCTGGCTCGACGACCGCTCGAGCGACCCCGAGGTGGGCGACCTGCTCGACGCGGAGTCGGACGCCTGGGTCTGGTTCGAGGAGTCCGGGCCGCGCCACGCCATGAAGCACCTGCACGACCTGCGCGCCTGGCTCGCCGGCGCGTCGAGCGACCCGGACGTCGGCGACCTGATCGACGCCGAGTCCGACGCGTGGATCGCGTTCGCCCCCGCGCTGGATGCGGCGGCGGGCGACGGCGGCCGTGCCGAGGACGGGTTCCGCGCGGTCGACGTCGCGCACCACCTGGTCCGCTGGATGGACCGCGCGATCGCCGGCATCGGGGAGAACGCGGGCTTGCCCTCGAGCGGTGGCGTCTCGATGGACGACCTCAACGCCGGCTATCTCGCCGAGAGCGAGGACCTCGCGTATGCGCCCACCCGCGAGGCGCTGGACGATCGGCGCCTGCGCCTGCGGCTCACGTTCGCGGGTCTGCCGGCGCCGTCGAAGGCGGCGAAGGGCGCGTTCGTGGGCGACGCGACCGACCACTACGAAGAGCACCTCGAGCCGATGCGCTCGCTCGCTGCCGGGTCCGCGTGAAGGCGGCGGTATGATCCGGCGCGGATGAGCAGGCTCGGGGTCATGGGTGGGACGTTCGACCCCGTCCACTACGGGCACCTGTTGACCGCCGAGGAAGCGTTGCAGCAGTTCTCGCTCGACGCGGTGATCTTCGTCCCGACCGGCCAGCCGTGGATGAAGGAGCACGAGGCCGTGTCGCCGCCGGAGGACCGCTACCTGATGACCGTCATCGCCACCGCCTCGAACCCGCGGTTCCGCGTCTCCCGCCTCGAGGTGGACCGCGACGGTCCCACGTACACGATCGACACCCTCCGGTGGCTCAAGGACGAACACGGGCCGGACGCCGACCTGTTCTTCATCACCGGCGGCGACGCGATCCTCGAGATCGTCCAGTGGAAGGACCAGGAGGAGCTGTTCGAGCTCGCGCACTTCATCGCGGCCACTCGCCCGGGCTACGACATCGCCGCCTTCGACGCGCACCCCGCGATCACGGTGATGCACATCCCCGCGCTCGCGATCAGCTCGACCGACATCCGCGCACGGTTCCGCGACGGCCGGCCGATCCGCTACCTGGTCCCCGAGGGCGTCAACAGCTACGTGCAGAAAGCGGTCCTGTACCGGTGAGCGTGAACGGCGCGGGGCGTGCCGCGCGCCACCGGCCGCCGGTGGGCCGGTGGATCGCCGTTGTGGTCGCCGCCGTGGCGGTGGTCGCGTTGATCGTCGTCCTTGCCGGCGAGGACGACGACCCCGCGACGGTGACCCGCAGCCCGGGCGCGGCGGAGGGCCCGGAGGAGCCCACGCGGCTCGCGTTCGTCGTGACGGGCGGCGCCGAGCCGGCGGTCGCGATGATCGGCGCAGGCGGCGACCTGGCGCCGGCCGCGTTCGTGCTCCCGCCGTCGCTCACGATGGTCGTGCCCGGCGCCGGCGAGCTCGAGGTCCGCGAGACGGCGCTGCTGCCGCTCGAGGAGATGCGCATGGGTCTGTCGAACGGGATGGGCGCGTGGTCGCAGGAGGCAGCGCGCATCGATCTGGACGACCTGGTCGCCGGGCTCGGCGACGTGCCGCTCACCGTGAACCTGCCCACGGCCGAGACGCTCGGCGGCGTGGCCATCGGGCCGGGCGAGGTGGAGCTGACACCGACCCAGGTCGGCGACCTGCTCGCGGCGGCGAGCGAGGACCCGGACCTGCGGTGGGACGCGATCCTCACGGCCCTCCTCGCGAGCCCCGACCGGATCCCGCTCCCGACCGAGGCCACCGACGCCGAGGCCGCCACGACGGTGCTGCTCGGCGCGCGCGGCGCGGACCCCGTGGTCGTCCCGACCGAGTTCGTCGCCGGGACGCTCCTGGTGCCCGCCCAGCCGCGGTTGGACGACGACGTGGCGACCGCCTTCGGGACCGAGGCGCCCGTCCCCGTGGAGGTCCGCAACGGCAGCGGGGTGCCGGGCGCGGGCGGCGCGGTGGGGGAGGCGATCGTGCCGATCGGCTACCGCGTGGTCCTGAGCGGCAACGCCGAGACGTTCGACGTGCAGCGCACCGAGATCGTGGCGAACGGCGTGGATCACCAACCCGAGGCCCAGGCTATCCGCGACGCCCTGGGGGTCGGGACGGTCCGCGTGTCCCAGGTACCATCGGGTATCGCCGACGTGACCATCGTCATCGGAGCCGACCTCTCATGAGCACGCCCACCAGCAGAGACGTGGCCATCACCGCCGCCCGCGCGGCCGCCGACAAGCAGGCGGCCGACATCGTCGTGCTCGACGTCAGCACCACCCTCGTGATCACCGACCACTTCGTGATCTGCTCCGCCGGCAGCGACCGCCAGGTGAAGAGCGTGCTCGAGGCCATCGAGGACGCCGTCCGGGGCCTGGGCGAGCGGCCCACCCGCCGCGAAGGCGAGGCGGGCGCCGGCTGGTCGCTGCTCGACTACATCGACGTCGTCGTCCACGTGTTCGGCACCGAGGAACGCGAGTACTACGACCTGGAGCGGCTCTGGCGCGACGCCCCGCGCGTGGCGTGGGAACAGCCCGCCGAGGCCGCGAGCGGCCGGTAGACTGCCCCCTGCCGCACCCGGGGCCCATAGCTCAGCTGGTAGAGCGTCTGGCTGGCAGCCAGAAGGTCAGGGGTTCGAATCCCCTTGGGTCCACTTTTCGCAGGTCAGAAGGTTAGTAGCCGTGCCGGTCCACATTGCACAGCTCATCGTCAGGCGATGCTCGAGGCCACTTCGCAGTCCGACTACGAGACCGGGGGGCGCGAGATGACCTCGCAGCCACGGTAGGCGTCCCGACCGCGACCACCATTGCACCTGTCGAAGCCAGGACCCCCGTTCAGCAGATCATCACCATGACCGCCACGGAGGAGATCCCTCCCGGCTCCTCCGCGTAACACGTCGTCGCCGTAGGTTCCGAACAGGCGGTCGGTACCGCCCATCGCCGACATCGCATCCTCCCCGCTGCCACCGAGGATCCGGTCGTTGCCGTCGTAGGTCGTGAGGTAAAGCCTCCCCCTGTACGCGGAACCGTCGATGAGGTCGGCCGCGTCCGTGCTGCTTTCGGTTCGGGTCCGGATTTCTTCGATCGATGCCATCGTGAAGAGGATGGGGTCAGGGCTCGTTCGCTGGAGGCTCGTGTCGGTCACGTTCCAGTCGCGGCCGCCCAGCGCCACGTCCATGAAGTCCTGGCCGGTCCCTCCATCCACCGAGCCGCCGTTGGCCCCGGCGTCGATGGCGTCAGGCCCCGAGCCCCC
>DASQKC010000054.1:0-2335 GCA_035630755.1 Actinomycetota bacterium
CGGACGGTGTCGATCGTGAGCCCGCCCGCTGCCGCCCGCCTCGGCAACCAGCGCCCTCGATGTTCTCGATCTCGCGTTGCACGGCGTAGGGCCGGGTGTCACCGCTCTTCCCCCGACCGCGCCTCGCGTAGTTGAAGACGGTGGATGCGCGAGCAATGCCCGTTGCTTCGGCCGCCCGCCTTGATCGCGACGTCGTCGGCCGAGATCTCCAGTGGTCCCAGGATCCGGAACTCCACCGCGGCCGAACCGTACGCCGACTCGTGGGGCAACGAAAGGCCAGACGGGGGGGGCGACGCCGGACTTGCGTGTGATGCTGGGCTCCCGTCACGGCTACTGCGGCATCGTAGCAGCGGGGCCATGGCCCACTCCGTGCAGCAGCCCCCGTACCTCGCCCGCCGAGGAGAGGCTGAGGGCCTCTCGCGCAGCAGCCTCGGCCCGCCGGAGATCGGTCGCGCGCACCGCAGCCTTGACGTGGGGGATCGAGGGGGCGCTCATCGAGAGCTCGCGGACGCCGAGGCCGATCAGCAGGGTCGCCGCACGCGGGTCGCCCGCGAGCTCGCCGCAGACGGCGGTCCAGATGCCACGCGCGTTCCCGGCGGCGGTGGTGCGGCGGATCAGCTCTAGGACGGCCGGATCGAGTGCGTCCGAGATCTGCGCGACCCGCTCGTTCCCGCGATCGGCGGCCAGCGTGTACATCGTGAGATCGTTGGTGCCGATCGAGAAGAAATCGACCTCGCGGGCAAGGCGGTCGGCCAGGAGCGCCGCCGAGGGCACCTCGATCATGGCGCCCAGCGTGAGGCGTTCGGGAACCCTCCGCCCGATGGCGGCGAGGCCGTCACGGGCGCGCTCGACCGCCGCCCGGCCGGCGCGGAGCTCCTCCACGGTCGTGACCATCGGGAACAGCACGCCGACCGGATGATCGGCCGCGACGCGCAGGATCGCCCGAAGTTGCGCGTCGAACAGCTCGGGTCTGGCCAGGCTCAACCGCAACCCCCTGACGCCGAGGAACGGGTTGTCCTCGGCCGGTTGATCGAGGAAGGGGAGCGGTTTGTCGGCGCCCGCATCCAGCGTTCGAACGATGAGCCGCCGCCCCTCGAGCGCTTCGGCCGAGGCTCGATACGCGGCCTCCTGTTCGTCCTCCGTCGGCATCGCATCGCGCCCGAGGAACAGGAACTCCGATCGGAACAGGCCCACCCCGTCGCAGCCGGCGTCGACCGCGGTCGCGATCTCGGTCGGCGACCCCACGTTGGCATCCACCTTGATCAGGACGCCGTCGGCGGTGGCGGCGGGAGATCGCGCGGTCGCGCGCGCCGCCTCCTCGGCCACCCGGCGCTCGCGCGCACGGGCCTCGAACGCCTCGAGCTCGCGTCCGGACGGGTCGACGCGAACGACGCCGAGCTCGCCGTCGATCGCGAGCGTCGTGCCCTCGGCGAGGTCGAGGACGTCCTCGCCTGCCCCGACCACGGCGGGGATGCCGATCGAACGGGCGAGCACCGCGGCGTGGGAGGTCGGGCCGCCGAACGCGGTCACGATGCCGAGCGCGACCGCCGGGTCGAGCGCCGCGGCGTCGGCCGGCGACAGCTCGGGGGCCACGACCACGCCGGCAGCCTCCAGCTTCGGTCCTGGCGGATCGATCCCCAGGAGCCGAGCCAGCACCTGCGCGCCGACGCTTCGGAGGTCGGCGGCACGGGCGCGCTGGTACTCGTCGTCGAGCCGTTCCCATGCCCGCGCCATGTCCTCGATCGCGTCCCGCCATGCCTTCTCTGCCGTCGCGCCCGTCGCGATCGCGCGTCGTGCCGGCGCGATCAGCTCCTGGTCGTCGAGGAACAGCAGGTGCGCCTCGAAGATCGCCGCCTGGTACGGGCCGGCGCGACGGGCTACCGAGACCCGCTGGTGCTCGATGTCGTTGCGGGCCGTGGCGATCGCAGCGTCCAGGCGCCGGTCCTCCTCGGCCGCGTCGCTCGCCTGTCGTTCGGGAACCTCGATCGCGGGCACGTGGAACCGTCGGATCTCGCCCACGGCGATGCCGGGTGACGCGGGCAGACCGAGGATCCCCTCCTCGAGCGTCACGGATGTCCGGTGCGGGCCTGCTTCGACCTCGGCCGGTTCCATTCCTTCGTCGAACCCACGCTCGGCGAGCGCGCGGACGGCGTCGACGGCCTCGCGCCCCTGCCGACCCGACGCCGAGACCTCGATCTCGTTGCCGGCCACCACGCCGAGCGTCGCCACCGCGTTGAGGCTCCGGGCGCTAACCGGACCTTCTCCGGTCGTGAGGTTGGAGACGCGCACGCTGGCGTCGAACGCGGAGGCGGTCTGGACCAGGCGCGCCGCCGGC
>DASQKC010000055.1:0-13316 GCA_035630755.1 Actinomycetota bacterium
TCCAGGGCGTCCGCGAGCCCGGCGGTCTCCGCCTCGGCGTCCCATCACGCCTGGGCCACGGGCGGGAGCAGGTAGGACGAGGGAGCCTCGGCGATCGTCCGCGCCGCGGTCGCCGCCTCGGCCGCGGCCGTCTCGAGCGCCCCGGCGAGCTCCCGGTACGCGTCGAGCGGGAGGCCGCCGGCCGTCGGCGCCAGCCCGTCGAGACCGCCCGGGACGTCCGCCAGCCCCTCGACTAGGATGTCTCCGGCGGCCGCCAGGTGCGCGCCGCCCTCGGCCATCGCGCCGACGGCGTCGTGGTCGTCGCCGAGGAACGGGACGAAGCCCGGGCCCCAGCCGTTCGCATCCGCCGCGCGATCGAACGCCGCGCCGGCCTCCTCGAACGCCGCCGCCGCCGCGGTTAGGTCGCCCGATGTGAGCGTGCGCCGGGCCTCCCCGAGGTCCGCGCGACCGTCGCGCAGCGCCGTGCCCGCCAAGATCAGCGTGATCGCGCTCCAGGCGAGGACTGCGACCAGCACGGCCGGGATCAGGAGCCAGCGTCGCCGGCGGCGCGGCGGCGCGGACGAGGTGGCCTCGGTGGGCTGAGGGTCACGCATGGCGGTCGGAGGGCGTACGTCGCGGCCCGGACCACGGATCCCTGGCCGGCGCGAGCGTATCACCGGCCCCGCAGGGGCCCTTGGTAGCCTGGGCGGCCATGAAGGTCGCCTACCAGGGCGAACCGGGCGCCTACAGCGAGCGTGCGGTTCGCTCCCTGTTCCCCGACGCCGAACCGTTGCCCTGCGATGCGGTCCGCCTGGTGTTCTCACGCGTCACGAGCGGGGAGGCCGCGTTCGGGGTCGTTCCGTTGGAGAACTCCCAGGCGGGGTCGGTCAACGAGACCTACGACCTCCTGTCGGTGACGACGTTGCTCCGCATCGTGGGCGAGGAGGTGGTCCGGGTGGACCACGCGCTGCTCGGCGTGCCGGGGGCGCGCCTCGAGGAGGTCCGTCGCGCGCGGTCGCATTGGCAGGCCCTCGCCCAGTGCGAGGAGTTCCTGGCGTCGATGCGGATCGAGCCGGTCCCCGTCCACGACACCGCCGGGGCCGCCCGCCTCGTCGCCGAGCGCGCCGATCCGCACGAGGCCGCGGTGGCGAGCGTCGATGCCGCCGCGATCAACGGCCTGGCCGTCCTCGCCGAGCGGATCCAGACCGACAAGGAGAACTTCACCAAGTTCGCGGTCATCGGCACCACACCCGCCGACCTCGGGCCCCACGACAAGACCTCCCTCGTGATGGCGGTGCTCGACGAGCCGGGCTCGCTGCTGCATTCCTTGGAACCGTTCGCCACCCGCGGCATCAACATGCACAAGCTCGAGTCCCGCCCCCGGCGCGGCCGGCCCTTCGAATACGTGATGTACGTCGACGTGATGGCCGCCGACGACGACCCCGCCCTGGGCGAGGCGCTCGCCGAGATCGAGCGGCACACGTCGCTCCTGCGCGTGCTCGGGTCGTACCGGTCGGCCGGCGAGCCCGTCTGAGATGGCGGCCGCCGGGCGTCACGTGCCCACGTCGCGGGACCGGCTCCCCTCATGGCTCATGGCCCTGATCTCGGTGGCGACGCTCGTCGCGGTCGCCACCCTCGTGATCGACGCGGCGTCGACGCCCCCCGAGCCGCTGCTCACCCCCCAGCAGGACCCCGTGGTCGTGGCCGCCCCGATCAACACGTTCCCGGGCCTCACGATGTTCCGGGGCAACGCCAGCCGCAGCTACTACGGCGAGGGCCCGGTGCCGGCCGCTCCGGCCGTGCGCTGGGCGATCCCGGACCCGAAGGCCTGCCGGCTGTCATCCGAAGGGCTGGAGGGCTCGGAGGTGAAGGAGTGGTGCGGCACCGGATGGACCGGGCAGCCCAACGTCGTGCCGTGGGAGGACGCGATGCAGGTGCGCGTTGGCATGTTCGACGGCGCCTACCACTTCGTCGACGCCGGGGACGGCCGCGACCAGCTGCTGCCGCTGCAGACCGGCGACCTGGCCAAAGGCTCGGCCACGACCGACCCGGACAACTACCCGCTGTACTACGCCGGCTCGCGCGACAACCTGTTCCGGATCATCGCCACCGACCGCGACCCGCCCGAGGTGCTCTGGACGCTCGACGCCCGTACCTCGGTCCCGGAGTGGAAGTGGAACGACGATTGGGACGGCTCGGCGCTCGTCGTCGACGGTTACCTCATCGAGGCGGGCGAGAACGGGTGGATCTACGTGATCCGGCTGAACCGCGGCCGTGACGAGCGAGGGCTCGTCACCGTCTCGCCCGAGGTGGTCGCGACGATCCAGGGGTGGGACGACGAGCTGCTGCGGGGAATCGGGGACGAGGACGTCTCGTTCGAGGGTTCGGTGGCGTTCCGGGACGGCGTCGTCTACGCGGCGAACTCCGGCGGCCTGGTCCAGGGGTGGGACATCTCCGACGTCCTGGCCGGCGGGGACGTCGTGACGCAGGTCTTCCGCTTCTGGACCGGCGACGACACGGACGCGACGATCGTGATCGATGAGCTCGGGTACCTCTACGTGGCGACCGAGTACCAGCGGTTCAACCGCACGAGCCAGCACCTCGGCCAGCTGATGAAGCTCGACCCGTTGAGCGCCGCCGACCCGGTGGTGTGGCGCATCGCCGCGACCGAGATCGCGTTCCAGGGCGCCGGCGGCAGCTGGTCGACCCCGGCTCTGTACGGCAACTACGTCTTCTTCACGACGGCGGCCGGGCGCGTGCTGGGCGTGGACCGCGTCACCGGGCGCGCCGCCTGGGAGCTGCAGATCGGCTCGCCCGCGATCGGCTCGCCCGTGGTGGTCGACGGGACGCTGATCCAGGGCGACTGCTCGGGGCGCCTCTACGCGTGGGACGTGACCGACCCCCACGTGCTGCCGCCGCTGCGCTGGTCGGTGGACCTGGGGGACTGCATCGAGTCGACGCCGGCCGTCTGGCGCGGGTGGCTCTACGTGGGCACCCGGGAGGGCTACCTGTACGGGCTGAGCGACGAGGGAACGCCCCCGCCGGCCTGACGACGGCTCACCCCGTGAGCGTGGAGGTCTTCGCGATCGCGACCACGAGGCCCGCCGCGGCGACCGCGCCGATCCCGACAGCGTTCGTCACCGCGGTGCCGCGCCCCCGCTCGGCGAGGTAGCCGCCCACGATGCCGGCGACGAACCCCCCGAGGTGCGCGCGCCAGTCGATGACCGGCGAGACGAACGTGAGGATCACGTTCATCAGGAGCACCTGCCCGATCATCCGCATCCGCACCGACCCGAACGCCGTGCCGCGCAGCTGGTACGCGTGCACGAGCACGACCCCGAGCAGGCCGAACACGGCGCCCGACGCCCCGGCCCCGACCGCCGGAGGACCGAACGCGTAGCTCGCCGCCGACGCGAAGATCCCCGTGGCGAGGAAGAGGCCGATCAGCCGCCAGCGCCCGTACACGTCCTCGACCAGCGCGCCGATGATCCACAGCGAGTAAGCGTTCACGGCCAGGTGCAGCAGGCCGTAGTGCAGGAACATCGGGGAGACGAGCCGCCAGTACTGGCCGGCGGCCAGGCCGATCGCGCGGCTCCCGCTCGCGAACCCGAACCCCCCGCCCGCAGCGAACATCCCCTCGCCGCCCGGCCCGGAGACGAGCGCGCCGACGCCGACCTTCGCGAGGATCCACAGGTAGCCCAGGGCCAGCAGCGCCAACAGGATCTTGACGCCCGACAGCCCCTTCGCCCTGGCGACCGCGTCGCGGCGTCCGGGGCCGCGGCGGAACTCGGCGCGTGCCTCGCGGACGCAGTCCGGGCACTGGTGACCAACCGGGGCCGGACGCATGCAGTCGCTGCAGATCGCCCGGCCGCACCGCGTGCAGTGCACGCCGGTGACCTGGTCGGGATGCCGGTAGCACCGGTCGTCGACCGGAGGCGGCGGCGGGATCGTCGGTCCGGGCTCCACGTCCCCCATGCTAGGCGGCCTCAGCCCGTATGCGAGGCGTGTTCGTGCGGGTCCACGTGGACCGTGGCCTCGGCCAGGCGAGGCACGTCGCGGAGCAGCTCCTGCCGCACGCGTTCGGCGATCGCGTGGCCCTCCTCCACGCGCAGGCCGCCGTCCACGTCGACCGCCAGCTCGGCGAGCAGCCGATGGCCGCTCCACCGCGCCCGGGCCTCGCTGACGTGCTCGACCCCCGGGACCGAGGCCGCGACGGTCTCGATCAGGGCGATCGTGGACTCCTCGGTGCCGTCGAGGGCGCGGTGCAGGACCGACCGGGCCGCCTGCACGAGCGTGACCACGATCGCGCCGACGATCACGAGCCCGATCACCGCGTCCGCGTTGCCGAACCCGATCCACGTGGCGATCGCCGAGACGACGACGGCGAGGGAGGTGAGGGCGTCGGTGCGCGCGTGCAGGCCGTCGGCGACGAGCGCCTCGGATCCGATGCGGCGGCCCACGCGCATGCGGTAGGCCGCCACGACCTGGTTCCCGGCCACGCCGATGAGCCCGGCCACCAGGACCCACGCGATCTCGGTGACCTCCTGGGGGTGGCGGAGCCGATCGATCGCCTCCCAGGCGGCCAGCACGGCCGACACCAGGATCAGGGCCACGATCACGAGCCCGGCGATGTCCTCGGCGCGGTGGTAGCCGTAGGGGAAGCGGCGGGACGGGGGCTGGCGGCCCAGCCGGAACGCGATGAGCAGCGGGATGGCCGTGAGCGCGTCCGTCAGGTTGTGGATCGTGTCGGCGAGCAGCGCGACCGAACCCGACGCGAGGTAGATGGCGACCTGGAGCAGCGCCGTCGCGGCGAGGATGCCGAGGGAGAGCCAGGTCGCCCGCACGCCGTCGCGGGTCGCCATCGCGGCCGCGTCGGCCGGGCCGAAGTGCTCGTGCCCGTGTTCGGCCGGCGTGCCATCGTGGTGGTGCGGCCGGTCCCCGTCCATCCCGCCGAACCCTACCCCCGCGCGTTCGCGGGACCCGCTCAGAGCGCCGCGAGCTCGGCGCGGACCTCGTCGGGGTCGAACAGCGGGCTCCATCGGTCGACGATCGTGCCGCCGGCGTCGATGAGGAACAGCCAAGGCTCCGTGAGGTCCCCGTCGCGCAGCAGCCAGTCTGCGGCGGCGCGGTTGATCTCGCTCGCCTGGAAGTCGTGCCAGACCTCGACATGGACGTACGCCGCATCCTCCGGACCGCCGCCGGCGACCTCGGCGAAGGCGTCGACGGTGGGGCCGCAGAACTGGCTCTGGCAGTAGACGGGCGTCGCGAACAGGGCGAGGATCGGACGGCCCGCCGCGAGCGCGTCGCGGATGGTGGTGTCGTGCAGCTCCGGATCGGGGATGGGCGCGCCGTCCATCGCGCGCGAGTCCACTGCTTCGGGATCGGGCGCGTCGAGGGTCAGGTTCTCGGTGCGGAGCGCGGGTTGGCCCGGCGCCGGGAGCCGGGGCTCCTCGAGGACCTCGAACCGCGCCGAGGCGGCGACCGGAGCGCCGTCGACGTCCCCCTCGACGGTGGCCTCCCAGATGCCGGGGGCGTCGAACGTGGCGTCGAGTTGGTAGACCCCGCGCCCCACATCGGGCGAGGTGAGCCGGGGGGTCCCGTCGGCGGTGCCCTCGGTCCCCGGCGCCGCGACGTAGCCCGCGGTCCCCGTGACCGGCGTGCCTGCGGTCCCGCCGGCGGGGGCGAGCTCGACCTGGAGCGTCCCCGAGGTGACCAGGCGGACGCCCTGGGCCTCGTCGTTCGCGACCAGACCGATCTGCACGCGCTGCGGGGCGTCGACGTACAGATCCGAGGTGGCGACCTGCGCCTCGACGGTGAGCGGCGTCGTCGCCGGGGCGGAGGTGGACGACGGGGCCTCGGCGCCGCACGCCACGAGCAGACCGATGACGAGCGAGAGCAGGCCGAGCCGGCGGGGCATGCGGTCAGTCTGTCAGATCGCGCCTTCGAGCCGCAGGAGGAACGTCCGGCGGTCCTCGTGACCGCCGTAGCGGCCGTAGCCGGGGCCGGCCGGGACCACCCGGTGGCACGGGACGAACAGCTCGATCGGGGACCGGCGGAGCGCGGTCCCCGCGGCCCGCGCCGCGCCCGGCCGTCCGGCGGCGGCCGCGACGTCGCCGTAGGTCGCCATCTCGCCGTACGGGATCTCGACGGTGCGCTCCAGCACGGCGCGGGCGAAGGGCGTCGTGACCAGCCGCAGGTCGGGAGCGGTCGCGAACGACCGCCGCCGCCCGGCGAAGTAGGCGGCGATCTCCTGCGCGATCGCCCGGTGCCGCCGTTCGACCGGGCGGGCGCCAAGCACGTCGTCGAGCGACGCCGGATCGTCCGTCGTGGTGCACACGACGCCGTCGGGCGAGACGACGACCGTGAGGTGGCCGATCGGGGTCGCGACGCCCACGCGGCTCAGATCGGCGGCCATGGGAACGGCCGGGTCGAGGGGTCGGGCTCGGGGTAGGCGCCGGCCGCCAGGAGCGCCCGACCGCGCGCCAGGGTCGCCGCGACCTCGTCGGGGCCCAGCAGCGCGTCGAGCGTCGCCCGCATGCCGCCCTCATCGGCGAGGTCCTCGACGACCCGGGCGAGGTCGGCCCTCGCCGGGGAGGGGAACGGTTCGTGGATGAACTCCCAGATGACCGTGCGGAGCTTCGGCTCGTCCGCGAAGCACACCCCGTGATCGATCACCCAGATCGTCCCATCGGGGTCGAGCAGGCAGTGCCCGGCCTTGCGATCGGCGTTGTTCACGAGCATGTCGAACAGGGCCACCAGACGGAAGTCGTCGGCCCGTTCCTCGCCCAGGGTGAAGTAGTGCTGCTCGGGATCGAACGTGATGAAGGTCTGGACGGACCCGGGCCCGTAGGGGCCGTCCCGCAGCACGGTGGGCGGCACGTTCGGCCACCCGAGCGCCCGGGCGACCTCGAAGGCCGCGACCTCGCGTCGGTGCAACGTGCCGTCGGGGAAGTCCCACAGCGGCGTCTCGCCGCGCATCGGCTTGTAGACGGCGAGGAGCTCCTCCGTGCCCAGGGCGCATCGCGTCAGCAACGCCGCGTTCGACGAACCGGGCAGCAGCCCGAGCGGGGTCATCTCACCCGTCAGGAGCGCCGGGGGAACGGGGCTCACGACCGGGGCGTCCGGTGACCGTTCGTGGCCGGACACACGTGCCCTTCCGGATCCATCGGGTTGCCGCACAGGGGACAGGCCGGACGTCCGCGCTCGGCCACGGCCGCGCCGTACCGCGAGAGGGCGAACATCTGCTCCCGGGTCGCCCGCAGGACGATCACCTCGGCCTCGCCCTCGAGGAGCGAGCGCGGATCGTCGGCCTCCTCGTCCTCCAGCTCGGGCCGGTACTCGATGAGCTCGAGGACGAACCGGTCGAGCTCGGTATCGTAGCCGATCGACAACCGACCCGCGCGCCAGCGCGGGTCGTCGGGCCACTCGAGCGCCATCTCGTCGTCCTCGGGACCGGCGCCGGTCCCGAGCGGGATGTCGCTCAGCAGCTCGAGCACGGAGGTCGCGAGGAGCTGCACCTGTTCCTTCTCGACGATCACCGTCACGAGCTGGGTCCCCGCGCGGGCTTGGAGGTAGAACGTGCGCGTCCCGGGCTCGCCGATGGCGTCCGCGGTGATCCGGTCGACGTCCCCCAGCTCCATGCGGGCTATCCTCGCAGCTTCACCGCGGACGTGGCCTCCCACGGCGGCGTCGGGTCGATCCCGAACCGCGAGAGCCCACCGGTGTCGTTCAACAGCACGACGCGTCCGTGCCCGCGCTGCATCGCGAGGACCGAGACCGCGGCCGTGTCGATGACGACGGCCTGGAACCGGTCCAGCGGCGTGCCGAGGAAGTGGGCCGCCACGATCCGGATGATGTCGCCGTGGCTCGCCACCGCCACGCGGCCTCGCGGGTGACGGGCGGCGATCCGCCGCACCTCGGCCACCGCTCGCTCCTGGGCCGCGACGAAGGCCTCGCCCTGCGGGAACGCGAAGGCGGCCGGGTTCGTCTGGACCGTCGGCCACTCCTTCGACCGCCGCAGCCGAGCCAGCGAACGGCCCGTCCACGTCCCGGCGTCCATCTCGATGAGCGCGTCGCTCGGACGCACGGCCAGGCCCTGCGCCGTCGCGAGCGGGCCGACCGTCTGGACGCAGCGCTCGAGCGGGCTGGCGTAGATCGCGGTGAGCCGGACCCGATCGAACCGGCGGACGAGCTCCTCGGCCTGCGCGCGCCCGCGCCGGTCGAGCTCGACGCCCGCTGTCCGGCCGTACAACACCTTGCCGGTCTGTGACGTCAGCCCGTGCCGGATCAAGAAGAGGGTGGCCATGGCGGCACAGCCTACGGTGCGTCGTCGCCGGCAGCGAAAGTGACCCGGACCGTCGTCCCGGCACCGAGCTCGCTCGTGAGGTCGATCGAGGCGCCGTGGTTGTCCGCGACGTGCTTCGCGATCGCGAGGCCGAGGCCCGTGCCCCCGGTGCCGCGCGCGCGGGCACGGTCGACGCGGTAGAAGCGCTCGAAGACGCGCGGCAGGTCGCGCGACGGGATCCCGATCCCCGTGTCGCGGACCTCGAGGACGGACCCGCCGCCCGGGGTCGCGATGACGCGGACGGTGATCGTCCCGCCCGTGGGGGTGTAGCGCAGCGCGTTCTCGATCAGGTTGCGGGTCAGCAGGGCGAGGTCGCGGTCCGAGCCGCGGACCGTCACCGCGTCCGGCGTCTCCGTCGTGAGCGTCAGGCCCGCGTCGTCGGCCTCGTCCTCGACCCGCTGGCTCTCCTCGCGCACGAGCGCGTCGAGACGGACCACCTCGGCGGCGGCGCCGCCGGCCTCCAAACGCGAGAGGTCGAGCAGGTCGTTCACGATCCTCGACAGGCGGAGCGACTGGCGCTCGAGCTGGGCGGCGAAGCGCGGGACCGCCGCGGGATCGTCCTCCGCGGCCTGGGCCAGCATCTCGGCCGCCGCCCGGATCGTGGCGGCGGGGCTCTTCAGCTCGTGCGAGGCGTTGGCGACGAAGTCGCGCCGCACGGCGTCGAGCCGGCGGCGGGCGGTGACGTCGCGCACGATGAGCAGGACCGCTCCGTCGACGGCCGTGGGCTCGGCCCGGACCGCGAGCCAGCGTGCGGGCGAGCCGAGCTCGACCTCCAGGGTGGCGGGCGGCGCGGCCACCGCGTCCCGCAGCGCGAGGGGGAACAGGTCGCCGGCCGAGCCCGGCCGGGCCCCCAGGTGCCGTTCCAGCGCCGGGTTCGCGTACACGACCCCGCCGTCGCCATCGAGGAGGAGCACGCCCTCGCGCATCGTGCCGAGGATCGCGTCCCGCGCGTCGTCCTGCCGGTCGGCCTCCTCGCGCAGGGTCGCGACCTCGGCGGCGATCGCCTCGGCACGGGCTGCCTCACGCCGGGCAGCCGCCCTAGCGCGGACCACGAGGACGGCGGCCACCCCCGCCAGCGTTGCCAGGACGAGCCACCCGAGGGTCCCCATGACGGGCGCAGTGTAGAGGCGCTGGCCTGGGCGTTCGTCGTCCGTTCGCCGGGCCGCTGGCTCGTTCACCCACCGTTCACCCGGCCGATCGGAGCCATCCACCTGGCCTGGCTAGCGTCCCGTCCGACGGAGGACCACCGTGACAGGAGGGGACCGGATGAGGACGTTCCGTAGGACCGCGCGGGTCGGGGCCGGGCTGGCCGCGCTCGCGCTCGTGGCGGCCGCGTGCGGCAGCGACAGCTCGACGTCAGGGGGCGACGTCGCCGGCCTGACTGGCAGCATCGTGGTGTCGGGCTCATCGACGGTCGAGCCCATCTCGTCCGCGGTGGCGGAGTTCTTCAACGCGGACAACCCCGACGTTGAGGTGACGGTGAGCGGTCCGGGGACCGGGGACGGCTTCGAGCTCTTCTGCGCCGGCGAGATCGACATCAACGACGCGTCGCGACCGATCGAAGAGGACGAGATCGCCGCCTGCGACGAGGCCGGCATCACGTACACCGAACTCGAGGTGGGGCTCGACGGTCTGACCGTGATGGGCAACCCCGCCAACCCGACGACGTGCCTCAACCACGGCGACCTCTACGCCCTCTTCGGCCCCGAGTCCGAGGGGATCGAGACGTGGGACGGTGCCGACACCCTGGCGTCGGAGGTCGGCGGCACGGGTGGGTTCCCCGCCACCGCGCTCGATATCACGGCCCCGGGAGAGGAGTCCGGGACGTACGACGCGTTCATCGAGCTGTCCGGTATCCCCGACCTCGCCGAGGCGCAGGGCGTGCCCGAGGACGACTGGGAGACGCTGCGCAAGGACTACACCGCCTCGCCCAACGACAACGTGATCGTGTCGGCGATGGAGAGCTCCGAAGGCGCCCTCGGGTTCGTGGGCTACGCCTTCGCGCAGAGCGCCGGCGAGGCCGTCAAGGAGTTCGAGATCGACGGCGGCGAGGGCTGCGTGGCTCCGTCGGCGGAGACCGTGATCGACGGCTCCTACCCGCTGTCGCGGTCGCTGTACATCTACGTGACCGGTGAGGCGATGGCGCGGCCCGAGGTGCAGGCCTTCGTCGATCTGTACGTCAGTGACGCGGGTCTGACCGAGGCGGTCGGCGGCGCCGGCTACGTGCCGCTGCCGGCCGATCGCATGGACGCGACCCGTCAGGCGGCCACGGCCGCGGAGGGCTCCGCTGCGAGCCCGTCCTGATCGAAGCCGCTCGGGGGGCGCGGACGCGGACCGCGTCCGCGCCCCCCGGCCCCCCTCGGACGCGGAGTAGGATCTGACCCCATGGCCACGACGGCTCCCCTGACCCCGGCGTCGCTCCGAGGCGCGCCGAAGCGGCGCCGCCGCGAAGCCACGATCCGCGTGATCTTCGCGGGGGCGGCAGCGGGGTCCCTGGTCATCAGCATCGCGATCATCGTGACGCTGCTCGCGCGGGCGATCCGGTGGATGACGTCGATCGACCAGTCGTGGCTGATCGGCGAGGGCTGGTTCCCGCGCCGCAACGAGTTCGACATCCTCACGCTGTTGGAGGGGAGCATCGTGATCTCGCTGATCGCGATGGTGGTCGCGGCGCCGCTCGGGCTCGGCGCGGCCCTGTACCTCTCCGAGTACGCCTCGCCACGCGCCCGCCGCACACTCAAACCCATCCTCGAGACGCTCGCCGGGATCCCGAGCGTCGTGCTCGGGTTCTTCGCGCTGACCGTCATCCAGCCGACGATCGTCGTGGGCGTCTTCGGCGCGCAGGGCAGCTCGTCGTTCCTGGCCGCGGGGCTCGCCGTCGGGATCCTCATCGTCCCGCTCGTCGCGTCGGTCTCCGAGGATGCGCTGTACGCGGTCCCGCGCCACCTCCGTGAGGCGGCGTACGGGATCGGCGCGCGCAAGCGCACGGTGGCGATCCGGGTCGTGGTTCCCGCCGCCACGTCGGGGATCGTCGCCGCGCTGATCCTGGGGCTCTCGCGGGCGATCGGGGAGACGATGGTGATCGCCATCGCCGCCGGCGCCACGGGCGGCGCCCTGCGCAACATCAACCCCTTCGACGGCGGGCAGACGATGACGGGCGCGATCTCCTCGCTCGCCATCGGCTCGGACCAGGTGCAGGGGTCGAGCTACGCCTTCGACAGCCTGTTCTTCGTGGGGTTGCTGCTCTTCATCATCACGTTCGCTCTGAACATCGCGTCCGAGCGGGTCGTCCGCCGGATCCGGAGGGTCCTCTGATGGCGACGGTCGCGCCGACGGAGCAGATCCGTGCCAGCGTCGCGGCGGCCCTGCGGGGCCGGAAGCGCGACGTGGCCGGTCAGGCGTTCCAGCTCGCCCTGCTCGCGACGCTCCTGGTCTCCGTCGGCGTCCTGATCGCCCTGCTCTGGGTCACGATCGCGGACGCGATGCCCGTGTTGCGCGATCGCGGCGTCGACTTCGTCACGAGCGGCACGTCGGCGATCCCGACCCGAGCCGGTGTCCGGCAGGGGCTCATCGGGTCGCTCATCCTGGCAGGGTTCGTGGTGGTGTTCGCGATCCCGTTGGGGAGCGCTTCGGCGATCTACCTCCAGGAGTACGCGCGGGACACGCGGATCAACCGGCTGTTGATCGCGAACATCCGCAACCTGGCGGGGGTGCCGTCCGTGGTCTTCGGGATCCTCGGATTGATCGTCTTCGCCCAGACCATGCGGTCGGTCACGGGGCCCGGCGGGGGGAAGCCGGGGCTCTCCTACATCTCGGGGGGCCTCACGATCGCGATCTTGGTCATGCCGATCGTGATCCTGGTGGGGATGGAGGCCCTGCGCGCCGTGCCGCCCAGCATCCGCGAGGCCGCCTACGGCGTCGGCGCGACCCGCTGGGAGGTCGTGCGGAGCCACGTGCTGCCGTACGCGGCACCCGGGATGTTCACCGGGGTCATCCTCGCGATGGCGCGCGCGTTCGGCGAGACGGCGCCGCTGCTCCTCGTGGGCGCCATCACCGGCTACTTCTCCTCGCCGGGCGGTCGCGGTGCGGCTGACATCCTCCAGGGGTCGTACACGGCCCTGCCGACGCAGATCTTCTCCTTCGCCACGAAACCGGCGGCGGCGTGGGGAGCGCTCACGTCGGCCGCGATCGTGGTGCTCCTCATCGCTATCCTGGCGGTCAACGCGATCGCCATCCTGTTGCGGAACAGATACGAGCGGAAGTGGTGATCGAGATGGAGGCGACGGACGTGAGATCCGAGGAACGGAGCGATCCGCCCCAGGTGGTCCAGGGCGAGGGGCTCCAGGTACGGGCTCGTGCAGAGCCCGAGGAGGCCGAACGCGAGGTCGTGTTCGACGTCCGCGACGTGGCCGTGTACTACGGCTCGTTCCGCGCCATCCGCGACGTGACGATCCCGATCCGGCAGCAGGAGATCACCGCGCTCATCGGTCCCTCGGGCTGTGGGAAGAGCACGTTCATCCGGACGCTGAACCGGATGAACGACCTCATCGAGGGCGCCCGCGTGGAGGGGTCGGTCCGCTACCACGGGGTCGACCTCTACGACCCCCAGGTCGATCCGGTCGAGGTCCGGCGGCGGATCGGCATGGTCTTCCAGAAGCCGAACCCGTTCCCGAAGTCCATCTACGACAACATCTCGTTCGGGCCCAAGATCGCCGGGTTCAAGGGCGACATGGACGAGCTCGTGGAGGGCTCGCTGCGGCGGGCCGCGCTCTGGGACGAGGTGAAGGACAAGCTGAAGGAGTCCGGCATGGCGCTCTCGGGCGGTCAGCAGCAGCGGCTGTGCATCGCGCGCGCGATCGCGACGCGGCCCGACGTTATCCTGATGGACGAGCCGTGCTCGTCGCTGGACCCGATCGCGACGGCGCGGATCGAGGACCTGATGCGCGAGCTCGTGGCCGATTACACGATCGTCATCGTGACGCACAACATGCAG
>DASQKC010000056.1:0-4913 GCA_035630755.1 Actinomycetota bacterium
GCTCGTCCGGATCGCGCCACGCGGCCTGCGCGGGCTCGCCGCCGTCGTCATCGCGGTCGGCGTGTTCCTGGCGACGAGCGTGATCGGGCTCCCCTACCCTTGGGTCATCCTGACGGCGGCCCTGGTCGGCGCGGCGCTCGGACCCACGAGGATGCGGTCCCCCGACGAGCCCAGCGAGGCCGGCAGGGCAGCGATCCCGAGGACCGTCGCGCGCACCGCGACGGTCCTCATCGCCGGCCTCGCGATCTGGTGGCTCCCGTTGCTCGCGGTCGCGGCGTTCACCGGCATCGGGTCCGTCTACGCGCAGGAGGGCTTCTTCTTCTCGAAGGTCGCGGTCGTCACGTTCGGCGGGGCGTACGCCATCCTCGCCTACGTCGGTCGCGAGATGATCGCGCGCTTCGGGCTGACGGGCGACGACGTCGTCGCGGGACTGAGCCTCGCGGAGACGACGCCGGGTCCCCTGATCCTGGTGCTCGAGTTCCTCGGCTTCCTGGCGGCCTACCGCAACCCGGGCAGCCTTCCGCCGGCCGTGGCGGGCACGCTCGGCGCCCTCGTCACCCTCTGGGCGACCTTCGTCCCCAGCTTCCTGTGGATCTTCGTCGGCGCCCCGTACGTGGAGCGGCTCCGCGCGAGCCGGCCGCTGCGTGCCGCGTTCTCGGCGATCACGGCCGCCGTCGTCGGCGTGATCGCGGGGCTGGGCCTGACCGTCGCGACCCTGGTCCTGTTCGGCGAGGCGGACGAGGTCACGCCGTTCCGCATCGCGATCCCCGTCCCGCGGCTCGGGACGCTGGAGATCTCCTCCGTGCTGTTGGCCGTCGCCGCGTTCGTGGCGATCGTCCGGTTCCGGGTGAGCGTCGTCTGGGTGGTGCTCGTGAGCGCCGCCGCCGGACTCCTCCTCGGCGCGGTGCATTGAGCGTCCGGGCGGTATCGTCGCGCGCATGCCCGAGCACGCGCTCGCCGACTACCGGGCCGAGTTCGAGGTCGTCCGCCGCAAGCGCTACCTGATCAGCGCGTCGCTCGGGCCGGTCGGGCGGCGTTCGCGCGCGCACCTCGACGCCTACATCGACGCGTGGGCGACGAAGGGCGCGCCGGACCACGTGTGGTTCGAGGACATCTTCCCCACGATGGCGCGGCTCAAGGACGGGTTCGCCGCGCTCGCCGGATGCGATCCGAACGAGGTGGCCCTCACACCGAACATCTCCATCGCGCTCGCCACGATCCTCTCGTGCCTGGACCTGGCGGGTCCGCGGCGCCGCATCGTGCTGTCGGAGCTCGACTTCCCCAGCGACACGAACGTGCTCCACGCCTGGGCCGCGCGACACGGGTTCGAGGTCGTCACCCTCCGCTCCCCCGACGGGCTGACCCTCCCCGAGGAGGCGTTCGACGAGGCGATCGACGAGCGGACGGCGTTCGTGCTCGTGAACCGCGTCCTGTACCGATCGAGCGCGTTGCTCGACGCGGCGGCGGTGTGCGCGATCGCCCGCGAGCGCGGCGCGATGTCGTTCGTCGACGACTACCACGGCCTCGGCGTCGTCCCGCTCGACCTGCACGCGCTGGGGTGCGACGTCTACGCGGCCGGCGCGCTGAAGTTCCTGTGCGGCGGGCCCGGCTGCGTCTTCCTCTACGCGCGCGCCGACCTGCTCCCACGGTTGTCACCCACCCTCACCGGGTGGTTCGGCACGGCCGAGCCGTTCGCCTTCGCGACCGACGCGGCGCCCTACCACGCCGGGGCGCGGCGGCTGGAGCACGGCACGCCGCCCGCCCCGGTCTTCCCCATCGCGCTCGGCGGGCTCGAGGTGATCGCGGAGGTCGGCGTCCAGCGCATCCGCGAGCGGCAGTGGGAGCTGCAGGACCTCGTGATCGCGCGGGCCGACGAGCTCGGCTTGGAGGTCCGCACCCCACGGATCCCCACGGCCCGGGGCGGCGTGGTCAACGTGCGGGTCGGCCCCGATGCCGACGCGATCTGCCACCGGCTGCTCGCGCGCGACGTCTGCACGGACTTCCGGGGCGACGGCCTGCGGATCAGCCCGCACTTCTTCACCCTGGAGGAGGACGTCGACGGCCTGTTCGAGGAGCTCGTCCCGCTGCTCACGGGGTCCTAGACCACGATCCGGCCCGCGCGGATCACCACCGACAAGTCGTCGAACGCGCGGAGGTCCTCGAGCGGGTCGGCTCCGAGCCCGATCAGGTCCGCGGGGGCGCCCACCGCGAGGGGCGCGCGGATCAGCGCTTGGAGGACGCCGTCGGGGTCGAGCCCGGCCCGGCGCAGCAGCTGGAGCTCGCGCGTGTGGATCCCGGGTGGGATCGAACCGTTCCCCAGGTCGGTGCCGTAGACGACCTCGCCGCCGGCCGCGAGGAAGCGCTCGAGGTTCCGCAGCGCCTGCCCGAGCTCGGGTGTGTCGCGTCCGAACGAGGTGATGTCGAGCGTGGAGACGATGCGCAGGACCCCCGCGGCGCGGCGCAGCACGTCGTCGGGCAGGGGATCCCATGGCGTGTGGGCCAGCTCGGCGACGCCGGCGCCGAGCGCCCGCTCGACCTGGCCGACCCCTTGCGCGTGTGCGGTGACCGGCAGATCGAACGCCGCGGCGGCGCCCACGATCGCCAGCAGGGTGGCGTCCCCGAGGGTCGGTCCGGCCTCCGCGTTGAGCGCCACCTTGATCGCGACCGCCCCCGCCGACGCCAGATCGGCCACCGCGGCGGCGGCCCCCGCAGCGTCGGCGACCTCGAGCCCCGTCCCGACCGGTGCCCAGAACGCGCCGGTCGGATACCCGCCGGGCGCGGTGAGCATCGGCCCGGCCGCACGGATGAACGGCCCGTCGAAACCCGGTCCCTCGGAGAGGTCGGCGAGGGGGAAGATCCGATCGGCCGGCCAGCCGAGGTCGCGGACGGCGGTCACGCCGCGACGCAGGACCTCGCCCGGCTCGTGCATCGCGACGTGGACGTGGCGATCGGCGCCGGCGGGCATCAGGAACCCCCCGAGGGCGACGACCTCGGGCGCTTCCGGGCCGCTCCCCCGCGCGCCGATCCACGCGACCGTGTCGTCCTCGACCTGCACCTCGGCCCCGTCGAGCACCTGACCCGGCGCCAGCCACGCTCGATCGGACGTGAACGCGATGCGTGCCACGGGCGGACCCTACCCCCGCCCGCGGCGGCGGCGCGCGCGACGGACACCGTTGCTAGGCTCCGCCCACCAGGGGGGCGCGATGCCGAAGACGTTCGACTACATCATCGTGGGAGGTGGCTCGGCGGGCAGCGCGCTCGCGAACCGCCTGTCCTCGGACGCCGGCACGTCCGTGCTCGTGCTCGAAGCCGGCCGGATGGACTCGATCTGGGACGTCTTCATCCACATGCCGGCGGCCCTGGCCTTCCCGATTGGGAGCAGGTTCTACGACTGGAAGTACGAGTCCGAACCGGAGCCGTACATGGGCGGGCGGCGCGTGTACCACGCGCGCGGCAAGGTCCTGGGCGGCTCCAGCAGCATCAACGGGATGATCTTCCAGCGCGGGAACCCGCTCGACTACGAGCGATGGGCCTCGGACCCTGGCATGCAGACCTGGGACCACGCCCACGTCCTCCCCTACTTCAAGCGGATGGAGAACTGCCTCGCGGCCGAGCGCGACGACCCGTACCGCGGCCACGCGGGGCCGCTGGTCCTGGAACGCGGACCGGCCACGAACCCGCTGTTCGGCGCCTTCTTCGAGGCGGCGCAACAGGCCGGCTACCCGCTGACCGAGGACGTCAACGGGTACCGCCAGGAGGGGTTCGCGCCCTTCGACCGCAACGTGCACCGCGGACGACGGCTCTCCGCGGCCCGCGCGTACCTGCACCCGGTCATGTCGCGGCCCAACCTGGACGTGCGGACCCGGGCCTTCGTGACGAAGATCGTGTTCGATGGCACGCGAGCGGTCGGCGTGGAGTACATGCGCGGCAACGCGTCTCCCCAGCGCGTCACCGCTGGCGAGGTCATCCTCTGCGGCGGCGCCATCAACTCCCCCCAGCTGCTGCAGCTCTCCGGCGTCGGGCCCGCCGACCTGCTCGAGCGGCACGGCGTCCCGGTGGTCCACCACCTCCCGGGCGTGGGACGACATCTGCAGGATCACCTCGAGGTCTACGTCCAGCATGCGTGCACGCAGCCCGTCTCGATGCAGCCCAACCTGGCCATGTGGCGCCGGCCGATCATCGGGGCGCGGTGGCTGTTCCTGCGGTCGGGGCCGGGGGCGACGAACCATTTCGAGGGCGGCGGGTTCGCGCGGAGCAACGACGACGTGGCGTACCCGAACCTGATGTTCCACTTCCTGCCCATCGCGATCCGCTACGACGGGTCGGCGCCCCAGGGCGGGCACGGTTACCAGGTGCACATCGGGCCGATGTACTCCGACTCCCGGGGGACGCTCGAGATCACGTCGGCCGATCCGACGGTGCATCCGGCGATGACGTTCAACTACCTGTCCACCGAACAGGATCGCCGGGAATGGGTCGAGGCGATCCACGTGGCACGGTCGATCCTCGGGCAGCCGGCGATGGGGCCGTTCGACGGCGGCGAGGCGTCGCCCGGAACGGCCGTCGGGACCGACGAGGAGATCCTCGCGTGGGTCGCGAAGGACGCCGAGACCGCGCTGCACCCCTCGTGCACCACCCGCATGGGGGTCGACGACCTCTCGTGCCTCGACCCGCTGACCATGGGCGTGCACGGCACCACGGGCCTGCGCGTCGTGGACGCCGGGTCGTTCCCGTACGTGACGAACGGCAACATCTACGCCCCGGTGATGATGACCGCGGAGAAGGCGGCGGACCTGATCGCGGGCAACACCCCGCTCGCGCCAGAACCGGTGGCGTTCTACCGCCACGGGACGGGCATGCCCCTGCAGCGGCCGGCCGAGGCCTCCTAGGCGACCCCGGCTTCCTTCAGCTGG
>DASQKC010000057.1:0-21777 GCA_035630755.1 Actinomycetota bacterium
GCCCGCCCGCCGCGTGGGTCCGCCGGACCAGGTCCTGCACGTAGCCGGGGTCGAGGTCGAGGAACCCGTCGCTCGTCAGGACGCCGTCGAGGATCGCCACGGCCGGCGCGTGCCCGCGCGCCGCGAGGCGCTCGATCGCCGCGCCGAACGCCGCCGGGTCGGCCGGGACCCTCCGGTACGGGTCGGGCGGCGCCCACGTCTCGACGTGGTCGTGGCCACCGGGGGGCCAGGTCTCGGGGGAGAGCGCTGCGATCGCGTCGCTGATGCCGTGGTAGGCGAACGACGTGCAGATCCCACCGGTGTGGCCGGTGAACGCGGTGGCCAGACGCCACGCCAGATCGTTGGCCTCCGAGCCCGAGTTCACGAACGCCACGGTGTCCAGGCCGGGCGGGCAGGTGGCGATGAGCCGCTCGGCGAGCTCGATCGCGTCGCCGTGCAGGTAACGCAGGTTCGTGTTGAGCGTGCGGGACCGGCGCGCGATCGCCTCGGTCACCCGCGGGTGCGCGTGCCCGACGCAGGGGACGTTGTTGTAGCAGTCGAGGTAGGTCCGGCCGTCGGCGTCGGTCATCCAGACCCCGCGGGCGCTCGCCATGCGGATCGGATGGTCGTAGGTGAGCGGCTCCATCGCCGGGCCCATCGCGGCGGCGCGCCGGGCGGCCAGCTCGGCGTCGGTGCCGCGCGGGACGTCGGCGTCCAGGCGCCGCGCCGTCTCGTCCCAGCCGGCGCCGAGGATCGTGTCGAGCGTCTGGATCGACAGGTCGTTGAACCGCTGGGCGAACGCGGCCTCCTCCAGCCCGCTCGCCACCCGCCACGAGGTGATCGCGACGGTGATCGCGGCCCGGGTCGCCACGAGCTCGCCCATGAGCCGCAGCTCCAGGGGCTCGAGCGGGGTGATCCGCTGGTACCCGTCCAGGATCAGCCGGGCCGCGCGGAACAGGTCGGCGCCGCGGCCCGCCACGAGCGACTCGACGGCCGAGCTCACGTCCATCGCGAGCGCCGAGAAGCTCATGTCGCCGAAGTCGATGACCGCGGTGATGGACCCCCGCTCGTCGATCAGCGCGTTGTCGACGGTCAGGTCGCCGTGCACCACTTGCGCGCGGAGCCGCGGCCAGGCCGGGACGACCACCTCCTCGAAGCGGTCGAGGGTCCGGGCGATCAGGTCGCGGTGGCGCGGGTCGGCGACGTCGTCGAGGAAGGCGCGCGTGGCGGGGGCGTGCTGGACGTCCCAGAGCATGGTCCGCTGCGCGTTCGGGTGGAAGAAGCTCCGCAGGGCCCGTCCGAGCCGCGCGGTCGTCTCACCCCAGGCCACGCAGGCGTCGTCGTCCAGATCCGCGGCCACGAAGCGGCTCCGCCCCGGCAGGACGTCGTACATCCGGATCTGGTGGGTCGCGCCGCCGGCGTCCAGGGCCGTGCGGTGGGCGGCCGGGCCGTCGGCGGGGTCGGCGCCGGGCGCGAGCCGGGGGAGGGCGACGGGGAGCTCGGGGTCGGTCGAGCCGGCGTGGAGCGCCGCGAGGGCCTCCATGTCGAGGGTCGCGGGGTCCTCGGCGGCGTTCGAGACCTTCATGATCGCGAGCGGCCCGCCCGCGGCGTCGCGCAGCAGGAACGTCTGATCGCGTTCGGACCCCAGGTTCTCGGCGCTCGCGGCCTCGACCCCGAACGAGCGTCGGCCCAGGTCAGGGGCGTCGTCGTCGGTGAACGCCGGGGGGCTGGCCCGCAGCACCGTGTCGAACCCGGCGTCCATGGCCGGGAACGATAGCGCGGCGGCCGGGGGCCCTAGCGGCGCGCGGTGGCGAAGTGCTCGCGCTCCATCCGCGAGAGCACCGCGATCGCGTCGCGCATCTCCTGGTCATCGGGGTTCTCGGCGAGCCAGGCGCGGACGGCCGCCATGACCGAGGAGATCTGGTTCAGCGTGGAGGCGTTCGAGACGAGGGTCAGTAGTTCGGTGCGGTCCATATGCATATGGATACCCCCTCGGACCCCATCCGGATCGGTACGCGGCCAGGTTTCTACGGCGGCGTCACACGATCGTCACGGCTGGGGACCGGCGACGAGCCGCCGCTCGAGCGGCGTCGGGAACCTCGTGCGGAACCGGACGTCGCCCAGCCACGCCGCCAGCCGCGCGGCCTCGGCGTCGATCCTCGCCCGGGTCGGCGCCGCGATGTCCTCGAGCAGCTCGATCCGGATCGCGCCGTCGCCGGCCTGCGCCCACCCCCCGACGATCCGGCCGTCCACCCAGATCGTCGGCCCCGCGTTCCCGTTGCGGTCGAACAGGTCCGTGGCGTGGGGACCCAGGTACCAGGCCCGCTCCTTCCACCCCATCGTGGTCGGGTCGAGGGAGGGGAGGAGCGCCACCCACGGCGCGGGAGCGTGGACCGGCGCGACGTCGTTGGGGAGCAGGTAGGCGGGGGTGCCGTCCTCGAGCGCGACCTGTTCGGCGCCGACGGCGCCGAGCGCCGCGGTCGATCGCCGCGCCGTCCAGCCGGTCCACCAGCGGACGTCGGTCGTCGTGGCCGGCCCGAAGGCGCGCAGCCACCGCGTGAGCACGGCCGCGCAGGCGTCTTCGTCAGAGGGCTCGTCGAGGGCGCCGCCGACCCAGCGGTCGACCCGCGCCCACCGGTATTGCCCGCTCGTCCAGGCGCCGCGCGGGCGCGCGCGGACCACCTTCGCCTCGCCCGCGAGCAGGAACAGGATCCGGGTCGAGACGCCCACCTGCGCGGCCCACTTGGTCCCCTCGCCGAACGTGAGCTTCGTCCCCAGCCGCGGGACGGCGGCGGTGAGCTCGGTGGCCGATCGCTCCCCGTCGGCGAGCGCCTCGAGGACCTGGCCCTCCGTCTCGGCGATCCACCGCTCGGGTCGCCGCGTGACGCCCTGGTCGGCGAGCATCGTCGCGAGCCGGCGCCGCTCGGCCGCCGCGTAGGTCCGGGCGCACGCGACCTCCATCGCGCCCGCGGCGTCGCGGGGCACCACGAACAACGTCCGGCGCATCACCAGCATCCGCAGGAGCGCGCGCGACGTGTACAAGGCGTCCTCGAGGTCGGCGGGCCGGAACCGTGCCACCCGCGCCCACGCCGACAGGTAGACGGTCGTCGGGTCGCTCGAGTGCAGCCCGGCGAGGTCGCCGGCCACCCGCTCGACCGAGCCGGTGCGCCGCGCGAGGTGATGGCGGCGCCCCAGGCGCGCCTGGCGCTCGGCGTCGGTCACCGTCCGCATCGCGCGGCACCGTAGCGCGTGGGCACGGGGGACGCGCCCGGCCCGCGTCCTGCCGGGCGTCGTAGGGTGGGCGCCGTGGAAGCCGACGAAGAACGGATCGCCCTGTTCCTGGACTACGAGAACCTCGCCATCGGGGCGCGGGACATGCTGGGGCTCTCGTTCGACCTGCAGCCGGTGGTGGACGCGCTCGCCGAACGCGGCCGCGTGATCGCGCGCAAGGCGTACGCGGACTGGTCCCGGTTCGACGAGGACCGACGGATGCTCACGCGGTTCCACGTCGAGCTCGTCGAGATCCCGCAGCGGATGGGCGCCTCGCGCAAGAACGCCGCCGACATCAAGCTGGCGGTCGACGCGCTCGAGTCGGCCTTCGAGCGCGGCTACATCTCGACCTTCGTGATCTGCACCGGCGACAGCGACCTGACGCCGCTGGTCCACAAGCTCCGCGAGCTGAACAAGCGGGTCATCGGCGTGGGCATCAAGGGCTCGACCTCGGCGCTGCTGCCGCCCGCGTGCGATGAGTTCCTCTTCTACGACACGCTCGAGGGCGTGGACGCGCCCGCGAACGCGGGCCGGCGGAGTGGCAGGGGCCGCCGCAAGACGAGCGACGCCGCCGAGCCCGACGCGGCCGAGCCGGTCGTCGAGACACCCGCGGCGGCCTCGGGCGACGTCGACGAGCTCGCGGTCCGGGTGGCCCAGACGGTCGCCGGCCTGCAGCGCTCGGGCGGCGGCGCGGTGCTCGCCTCGACCGTGAAGCGGGCTCTGCTCCGCAAGGACCCCACGTTCAGCGAGGCCGAATACGGGTTCCGCGCGTTCGGGGAGCTGATGCGGCACCTCGCCGAGCGCAACGTGATCGAGCTGTCCGAGGGCTCGGCGAAGGGCGACCCCGAGGTGTCGCTGCCGAGCCATGGCGGCGAGACCGAGGCGTTCACGCTGCTCCGCGATGTCGTCGCGGGCCAGGACGGCGCGGTGCTGTTGTCGGGTCTCAAGAACAAGGTGCGCAAGGTGAAGCCGGGGTTCACCGAGAAGACGTTCGGCTACGGCGGGTTCCTGCAGTTCGTGAAGGCCGCCGCCACCCAGGGCGTGGTGACGCTCGCGTGGGACGACGAGGCCGACGACTACGTGCTGACGGTGCCCGACCGGGGCTAGCCGGCTCCGCCCGAGACCTCGATGTGGCGCGGCATCTGGGCGGCGTGCTTCGCCTTCTTCTCGGCCCGCTTCTCCTTCACGCTCTTCGCGGACTTCTTCTTGACGTTCTTCGACGAACCTTTGTCCTTCGCGTGCGACATGGTCGCTCCTCTGGCCGGGGTCTGGGCACGATCCTAGCCCCTCCGGCGCCCGCGGTCGCGTCGCGCTCATACTCGGCCGATGGGTCCCCTGCGCGTCAGCCGGTCGGTCCTGGTGCCCGAGCGGGAGCTCCGCTGGCGGTTCAGCCGCTCGTCGGGCCCCGGCGGGCAGTCGGTGAACACCGCCGACTCCCGCGCCGAGCTCAGCCTCGACGTGGCGACCAGCACGGCGTTCGGCCCGATCCAGCGCGCGCGGGCGCTCGAGCGGCTGGCCGGCAGGCTCGTCGACGGCGTCCTCACCGTGACCGCGCAGGAGGAGCGTTCGCAGCTGCGGAACCGGGAGGCGGCGATGGAACGTATGGCGGCGATCCTGGCCGCGGCGATCGCGCCACCGCCGCGCGCACGGAGGGCGACGACGCCGTCGAAGCGCGCGACGCAGCGACGGATCGACGAGAAGAAGCGCCGAGCGCGGACCAAACGGCTGCGCCGTCCCCCCGCGGATGACTGAGCCAGGTACACTGATCGGGTCGCGCCGGACGGTTGAGGTCCGGCGCCGCATCCCTCACCCACCGATGTCGGTCCTCTGGACCGCATCCGGCGCCCCCGCCTCAGCCACGCGGCACGCGTCGACCCACGACGCTCGCTCGACGGGCAGATCGGCGGTTCGCACCCTATGACCATCACCACCAGCTCGACCGCGCATGTCCTCGACGAGGACGGGACGCGGTTCGAGGACCTCGGCGTCTCGGCGCCCGTGGCCGAGGCGCTCGCGATGCGCGGCATCAGCCACGCCTTCACGATCCAGGCGCTCGTGCTGCCCGACGCGATCGCCGGGCGTGACGTCCAGGCGCGATCACGCACCGGGAGCGGCAAGACCCTGGCGTTCGCCGTGCCGATCGTGGAGCGGCTCCAGCACTCGGGCCGCTCGCCGCAGGCCCTGATCCTCGTTCCGACCCGCGAGCTCGCGAGCCAGGTGACCGAGGAGTTCCGCGCGATCGCGGACGTGAAGCAGCTCTCGATCGCCGCGGTGTACGGCGGCGTGGCGATCGGGCCGCAGGCCCGCCAGGCGCGGCACGCCGACGTCGTCATCGCCACGCCCGGCCGGCTCCTCGACCTGGTGTCGCGCAAGCAGATCCGCCTCGACCGCGTCCGCATCGTCGTGCTCGACGAGGCCGACCGGATGCTCGACATGGGCTTCCTGCCCGACGTCCGCCGGATCCTCGCGCTGTTGCGCGACGAGCGGCAGACGATGCTGTTCTCCGCCACGCTGGAGGGCGAGATCGCGAAGCTCGCCGACGGCTCGACGCACGACGCCGTGCGCCACGAGCTCGGCGAGACCCGCCCGACCGTCGAGTCGGCGACGCACCGGTTCATCGGGGTGGCGCATCCGGACCGCCACCGCACGCTCGTCCGCGAGCTCGCGGCCGAGCGCGGTCTCACGCTCGTGTTCACGCGCACGAAGCGAGGGGCGGACCGTTTGGCCCGCAACCTGAAGCGTGACGGCTTCAAGGCCGGGGCGCTGCACGGGGACATGACGCAGGGCCAGCGCGAACGAGCGCTCGGCCACTTCGCCGCCGGCCGCAACGATGTGCTCGTCGCGACCGACGTGGCCGCGCGCGGGCTCGACCTCGAGCACATCAGCCACGTGATCAACTACGATCCTCCTGCCGATGACAAGACCTACGTGCACCGCGTCGGGCGGACCGCCCGCGCCGGCCGCAGCGGGACCGGGATCACGTTCGTGACGCCCGAGCAGCGCGACGACGTGCGGGTCATCGCGAAGCTCCTGAAGCTCGAGGGGGAGTTCTCACGGGCGGGCCTCGGCGAAGGCCGGACCGCCCGCCCGGCGCCGCCCCGGAAGCGGACGGCCCGCCAACCCGCGACGACCGCCCGACGCCGCCCGCGATGACCGCGCCCACCGAGCGCGACGAGCCGACGACACCGCCCGTGCGCGACGACGGCCCGGCGCCCTCGCCGCGGCTGCCGTGCCCCACGTGCGGCTCGGCGAAGACGCAGCCGTTCGGCCACGCGGGTCCGGCCGCGCGGGTGAACATGCGCTGCGCCGTCTGCGGCCAGCTGTTCAAGGACCCGCACCTGCGCCGCTGAGCGCCCACGGCCCGTCCGCGTAGGCTGCCGCCCGATGGACGAGCCCGAGGCCTGGATCCGCGCCCACGCCGAGGTCACCGGCCCGATCGAGACGACCCACGAACAGCTCTGGTCGACGGTGCGCCGCGTCCCGACCGCCGACGGAGTGTGGTGGTGGAAGGCGCCCGACGGAGCGGCCGAGGCGCCGCTCACGGCGTTCCTCGCATCGCTCACACCCGACGCCGTCACCCCGGTCGTCGCGATCGACCCCGTCCACGGCTGGCTGCTGCTCCGTGACGCCGGCACGCGGCTGCGCGAGATCCTCGAACGCGATCCGGACCTGTCGCACTGGGAACGCGCGCTCGGGACGGTCGCGGAGCTCCAGCTCGCGGCCGCGCCCCACGTCGACGAGATGCTCGCCATGGGCGTGCCGGACCGTCGGCTCGAGCGGCTCCCCGATCTCATCGAGGCCCTGCTCGGCCAGGACGAGTTCCTGATGCTCGACGAGGACGAGGGTCTCACCCACGACCAGCGCGACACGCTCGTGGCACAGGTCCCCGCGATCCGCGCGATGTGCCAGGAGCTCGCCGCGGCCGGGGTGGCCCCGAGCGTCCAACACGACGACCTCAACGACGGCAACGTCTACGTGGACGGCGACGCGTCCCGGATCGTCGATTGGGGCGATGCCTGCATCTCGCACCCGTTCCACGTGCTCACCGTGGCGCTGCGGGCGACGACCTGGAAGCTGGGCCTGACCCCCGGCGGGCCGGAGGTGCGGCGGTTGCGCGACGCGTACCTCGAGCCGTTCGCCGGGGACCGCGCCGAGCTGGCGCGCCTGGCCGACCTCGCGTACCGCACCGGCACGCTCGCGCGGGCGTACGCGTGGATGACCTACGTGGCCCCGCGTCCCCCTGAGGAGCGCGGGGACGATCTCGAGTCGGTCCCGTACGGCCTGCGCAAGTTCCTCGAGGACGGCCCGGTGGGGGACTGGTCGTGACGCCCGCGCGATGGGCCACCGTCCGGACCGTGGCTCGGTGGCTGCTCGCCGGGTTCATGGGCGTCGCCGGGATGGGGCACGTCGTGTTCACCGAGGAGTTCCGCGCGCAGGTGCCGTCGTTCCTGCCGTTCCCGACCGCGCTGATCGTGGCGACCGGGTTCGTCGAGATCGGCTTCGCCGTGGCGCTCGTCGCGTGGCGCTCGCGTCGGCAGCAGGTGGGGTGGGCGCTCGCGCTCTACCTGGTGCTGGTGTTCCCCGGGAACGTGGCGCAGGCCGTCGAGGGCACCGACCTGTTCGCGCTCGACACCGACGTCGAGCGCTGGGCACGCCTGGCCGCCCAGCCCCTGCTGATCCTGTGGGCCCTGTGGTGCACCGGCGCCTGGCCCCGCGCCGACGACGTGGTCACGACCTAGGCTGTCGCCGCCATGCCCTCGACCGCCGACCTCCTCGACGAGCACCCCGACGCGCAGGTCTGCGCGCTGGCGTTCCGGTCCTTCGGCGGCCGCGTCGCGTTCGAGGGGCCGATCGCCACGGTCCGCTGCCCGATGGACAACGTCCGTCTGCGGGAGCTGCTCGGCGAGCCCGGCGACGGACGGGTCGCCGTGGTCGACGGCGGCGGCTCGGGCCGGGTCGCGCTCCTGGGCGACCGAGTGGCGGGCCTCGGCGTCGCCAACGGTTGGGCCGGGATCGTGGTCAACGGGATGGTCCGCGACGCCGCGGCGCTCCGCGACCTCCCCATCGGCATCCTCGCGCTCGGCACGTGTCCGCGCCCGAGCGCGAAGGCTGGCGCGGGGGAGATCGGCCGGCGGGTCGTGTTCGGCGAGGTGACGTTCGAGCCGGGCGACCTGCTCTGTGCGGACGGGGACGGCGTCGTCGTCCTGCCCGCGCGGTGATCGACCGCGTGGCCTAGGCTCCAGCCGATGGACGTGACGGTCCGTGACTGCCCGGCATGCGGGACGGCCAACGCCGAGGGCGCGCGCTTCTGCAACGCGTGCGGCGAGCGCCTGCCCGAGACCGCCGCGGCACCCGAGGTCCGCAAGACCGTGACGGTCGTGTTCTGCGACGTGACGGGCTCGACGGCGCTCGGCGAGCGACTCGACCCCGAGGCGCTCCGTCGGGTGATGACGCGGTACTTCGAGGCGATGACGCGCGCGATCGAGGCCCACGAGGGGACGGTCGAGAAGTTCATCGGCGACGCGGTGATGGCCGTGTTCGGGATCCCGACGACGCACGAGGACGATGCCCTGCGCGCGGTCCGCGCCGCCGCGGACATGCGGACGGCGCTGGGGGTCCTCAACAAGGAGCTCGAACGCGATCACGGGGCGACCCTCGCATGCAGGATCGGCGTGAACACGGGCGAGGTCGTGGCCGGCGACGCGACCGCCCGGCAGTCGCTCGTGGTGGGCGACGCGGTGAACGTGGCGGCGCGGCTCGAGCAGGCCGCGCCGCCGGGCGAGATCTACCTGTCCGCGCACACGCTCGAGCTCGTGCGGGATGCCGTGGTCGCCGAGCCGGTCCCGCCGCTCGAGCTGAAGGGCAAGGCCGCCCCCGTCACCGCAGCGATGCTCGTCGAGGTGCACCCCGACGCGCCGGGCCACGCCCGGCGGTTCGACACGCCGCTCGTCGGCCGTGAGCGCCAGCTCGCGCAGCTGCGCCAGGCGTTCGAGGAGGTCGCGGCCGAACGCGTCTGCACCCTGATCACGGTCATCGCGCCGCCCGGGACGGGCAAGTCCCGGCTCGTCCGGGAGTTCCTGTCGACCCTCGACGCCGGCGCGACGGCGATCCGCGGCCGCTGCCTCGCGTACGGCGAGGGCGTCGCCTTCTTCCCGCTCGCCGAGCTCGTCCGTGACGCGATCGGCGAGGACGAGCTCGACCCGGATCCGGCCGCCGCGATCGAGGCGCGGCTCCCCGACGATGAACACGCCACCCGGGTGGCGACCATGCTCGCCGGCCTGGTCGGAGGTCCCGACGACCTCGCCGCGGCCGACGAGACCGCCTGGGCCGCGCGCCGGCTCTTCCAGGCCCTCTCGCGTGAGGGGCCGCTCGTCGTAGTCATCGACGACATCCAGTGGGCAGAGCCGGGGATGCTCGACCTCATCGACCACGTGTCGGATTGGAGCCGCGACGCGCCGATCCTGCTGCTCTGCATGGCCCGGCCCGAGCTGCTCGAGGCGCGGCCGGACTGGGGCGGCGGCAAGCTCCGCGCCGCGAACGCGTCGCTCGAGCCGCTCAGCGAGGCCGAGTCCGCCGAGCTGGTGACCCACCTGGGCGGAGCCGGGCTCGACGACGACACCCGTGCGCGGATCCTCACCACGGCCGAGGGGAACCCGCTGTTCGTGGAGGAGATCGTGGCGATGCTGGCCGAGGACCGCGGGGCCGACGAAGGCGCCACGATCCCGCCGACGATCAACGCGCTGCTCGCCGCCCGGCTCGACCGGCTGGAGGAGGCCGACCGAGCGGTGCTCGGCCGCGCGTCGGTCGTCGGCGAGGTGTTCTACCTCGACGCCGTGCGCGCGCTCGCGCCCGAGGGGGAGCGCGAGGGGACCGCCGAGCGGGTGCGGGGGCTGCTCCGCCGCGAGATGATCCGCCCCGGGACCTCGGACCTCCCCGGTCTGGACGCGTACCGGTTCCACCACGTGCTCCTTCGTGACGCGGCCTACGCGATGGTGCCGAAGGAGGCGCGGGCCGATCTGCACGAGGCCCTGGCCGCGTGGCTCGACGAACGTTCGGGCACCGAAGCCGACGAGTTCGTCGGCTACCACCTGGGGCAGGCGGCCGACCTCCGCGCCGAGCTCGGCCCGACCGATACGCGGGGGCGCGACCTGGCGGCGGGGGCCGCGGCCCGGCTCTCTCGTGCGGGCCGGCGCGCCGCCGAGCGCGAAGACGTCCCCGGGGCCCGGGCGCTCTTCGCCCGGGCGACCGCCCTGCACCCGGCGGACACGGCCGAGCGCGGCTGGGACCTGTTCCGGTACACGTGGATGCTGCTCGACGACGACACGGCCGACGACGCGTGGGCGGCGATCCAGGAGGCCGGAGGGGCGGCCGCTGCGAGCGGCGACGCCCGTCTGGATGCCCAGGTGCGGGTGACCCAGGAGGGCATCCGCCAGCTGCTCGCTCCGGGCGGCGGTCTCGGCCAGCTGAGGGAGATGATCGAGCGGCTGCGGCCAGGTTTCGAGGCGGCGGGCGACGACGAAGGGCTCGCGCTGCTCTGGTACGTCTCGCACCTCGAGTCGTGGCTCGGCTGCCGGTTCGCCGAGGCCCGCGCGATCCTGAGCCGCGCGCTCGAGTACGCTCTCGCCGCGGGCGACCGGCAGTTCGCACGCCGATCCGCCACCACGCGGGGCGCCGCGGGCTGGTACGGCTCGACGCCGGTGCCGCAGATGCTCGCCGACTCCGAGGACATCGAGGCGCTCGCGAGCGGTGCGCCGCTCGCGCGGGTGCTCGTCGCGAACGCGCGGGCGTCGATCCTCGGGATCCAAGGGCGCGAGGCGGAGTCCGAGGCCGAGTTCGAGCACGCCTACGCCCTGGCGCGCGAATTCCGAGGCGTCGTGCCGGCCGCGCTGCAGCACCCCCGCGCGCAGCTCGCCGTCACCCGTGATCGCCCGGCCGAGGCCGTGCCGATCATCGAGGCCTCGTACGAGGAGACGCGATCACAGCACGACCTGGCGCACCTGTCGACGGTCGCCGGGGCCCTCGCGAGCCTGTACGTGAGCCTCGGACGCCTCGACGAGGCGCACCCGCTCGCCGAGGAATGCCGCACGCTCGGCGATCCCGCCGACATCATGAACGAGATCTGGTGGCGCAGGGTGGAGTCCCGGCTCGCCGCGCACGCGGGGGACGCCGAGCTGGCGCGCCGGCTCATGGACGAGACGCTCGCCATCCTCGACGGCACCGACGTCCTCATGGACCTGGCCGAGACCCACGTCGAGCGCGCCGAGGTGGAGCAGCTGCTCGGGGACACCGACGCGGCCCGCGCGGCGCTCGCGGCGGCCGCCGATGCCTACCGCGCGAAGGGCGCGCTGCTCGGCGAGGAACGCGTTGCCCGCCGGCTCGTGGCGCTCGACGCGGGCGAGGGCCCGTAGGTCAGTTCGGCGGGCCCAGGCGCGCCCGCAACGCTGGGACGTCGAGGTCGCTCGGCGGGTACCGCGGGTCCATCGCCTCGAGCGTCTCGGCCAGGATGTGCGCGATCGCCCAGTTCCGGTGCCACTTCCGGTCCGCGGGGACGACGTACCAGGGCGCGTCCTCGGTCGACGTGCGCGCGATCGCTTCGTCGTACGCGGCCATGTACTCGGCCCACCTCGCTCGCTCCTCGATGTCGGCCTCGTCGAACTTCCAGTGTTTCGTCGGGTCGTCCAGGCGTGCGAGCAGACGCGCGCGCTGCTCGCCGGGGGAGATGTGCAGTAAGCACTTCACGATCGTCGTGCCGGTGGTGACGAGGCCCCCCTCCCAGGCCGCGATCTCGTCGTACCGGGGCCGCCACACGTGCTCGGGGACCAGCTCGCGGACGCGGACGATGAGCACGTCTTCGTAGTGCGACCGGTCGAAGACCCCGATGTGGCCAGGGCCGGGGAGCCGCCGGCCGATCCGCCACAGGAAGTGGTGCGCGAGCTCCTCCTCGGTCGGCGGGCCGAACGCCGTGACGTCGACCCACGCCGGGTTCATCGCCGACATCACGTGGCGGACCGTGCCGCCCTTGCCGCTCGTGTCCATCCCTTGCAGGACGAGCAGGAGCGACCGCGTGCCCTCGGCGCGGAGGCGCTGCTGGAGGTCCTCGAGCCGCCCAGCCACCTCGGCCAGCTGCGCCTCGGCCGTCGCGCGGTCCTCGGCGCCGGGCGTGCCGCGCGGGTCCACCTGGGTCGCGACGGCGCCGTCGGGGAGGCGGAGGAGGTCCGAGACGGGTGCCCGCACATCCGCCGAGCGGCCCATCTCAGTCGGAGGCCGTCGCGAGGGAGGTGCCCGCGGGCAGCCCGGTCACGTCGAACCCGTCGTGCCGCACGTCGATCGTGAGGTGCGCGCCGGCGAGGGGCAGGCCCTCGATGCGGAGGTGTCCGGACCCCTCGGGCAGGCGGGGGTCGAGCGCGAGGTGTCCGGTCGGGACGTCGGGCTCCAGCCCGAGGAGCGCGCGGAGCACGAGCAGCGGCGCGGCCGATGCCCAGGCCTGCGGCGAGCACGACGTGGGGTAGCGGACGGGCACGACCATCTCCTCGGCGGTGAGCCCGGCGAACAGCTCGGGCAGGCGTCCGCCGAGCGCGTCGGCGGCCAGGAGCAGGTCCCGCGACAACGCGTGCGCCTCCTCGACGAACCCGGCGCGCCGGAGCCCCGCGATCGCGATCGCGGTGTCGTGCGGCCACACCGAGCCGTTGTGGTAGCTGAGCGGGCTGTGGCGGGCCATCGAGGTGGCGAGCGTGCGGACGCCCCACCCGCTCGCGAGCTCGGGCGAGACGAGCCATCCGGCGATCGCGGCCCCTGCGCCGGCTCGTCGACGATGCCCGTCCACAGGCAGTGGCCCATGTTCGAGGCGACCGCGTCGACCTGGCGGCCCGCGCCGTCGAGCGCCAGCGCGACCGCGCCCCGGTCCTCGAGCCAGAAGTCCCGCGCGAACCGCGACCGCAGGTCCTCGGCGCGGCGATCGCGTTCCTCCGCGGTCCCGGGATCGCCGAACGCGCGTGCGAGGGCGGCGCCCGCCCGCCACGCGGCGAACGCGTACGCCTGGACCTCGGCGGTCGCGATGGGCGGGTCGGCGAGCCGGCCGTCGGCGAACCCGATCGCGTCGTGCGAGTCCTTCCAGGACTGGTTCACGAGCGAGCCCGGCACCGCGGCCCGGTAGCTGAGGTACCCCTCGCCCGCGTCGAACCGGCGCTCCTGCCACGCGAGCGCGGCATCGAGCGCCGGCATGAGCTCCTGGATCCGCGCCGCGCCCGCGCCCCAGCGCCACAGCTCGTGCACGAGCATCACGAACAGCGGGGTCGCGTCGATCGACCCGTAGTAGATGTGGCCGTCGGCCAGGGCGAGCGAGGCGCCGCTCGAGGAACGGATCTCGTGCAGGATCCGACCCGGCTGCTCCTCGGTCTCGGGGACGTCCTCGCGACCCTGGAGCCGGGCGAGCGCGCGCACCGTCCCGAACGCCATATCGGGGTCGAGCACGAGCGCCATCCACGACGTGAGGATCGAGTCGCGCCCGAACAACGTCATGTACCAGGGCGCCCCGGCCGCGACGAGCACGTCCTCGGGGTGGTCGGGGTCCTCGATCTGGAGCGCCCCCAGGTCCTCGCCCGCGCGCCGGATAGCCGTGGCGAGGCCCGGGACGTCGGTATGGCATCGGGGTGTCTCGTCCATCCGCGCGATGCCCTTCGGCGCCGTGAGCGGCGCGTCGCACGACACGGCCGAGGCGACATCGTGGCCGCCGCGCAACGCGCGGAACTCCACGCACCCCGACCACTCCCGGCCGGCGTCCAGCGGCACGCGCCAGCGGATCGTGCCGTCCTCGCCCGCCACGGCGCCCTCGCTCCCGATCGCCGTGAGGCCGCGATGTCCGTCGGCGTCCGCGAACCGGAGCGTGGCCCCATCGGCGCGGCGGGGGACCGGCGGCACGATCACCGAGCGCGTCTTCACCTCGAACAGGCCCGCCAGGTCGGTGTCCATGCGCAGCGCGACCTCGACCTCGCGATGGGTGCCGGCGAGGTTGCGGACGCGGAGGTCCACACGCATGCCCCGGCCGACGGAGAGGTCGCGGAAGACGAGCTGTCGATCGATGGTCCTTCCGACGAACGCGGCCGAGGACGGCGAACGCGGCGCCGACGTGAGCGGCTCCACGACGTGGTCGTCGATGCGGAGCTGCAGCGCCGAGCAGATCCGCGTGTCGCCGACGAACAGGCCCTCGACCCCGCCGGGATCGATGTCACCGGTCGCCGAGGCGATCACGAACGTCGCGCCCTCCACGAGGGTGAGCGTGGTGGCGGGGACGGGGTTGCTTTCGTCCCATCCCTCGCCGGGCTCGCGCACGGCCGCACCCCAGGGCACGGCGGCGATCCCCGGCGTGGGTCGGTCCACGCGGGACCTCAGGCGGCGAGACGTGCGCGGTGGTTGGCGATCGCCCGACGGTACAGCCGAACGTGCTCGTCGGCCATCCGGGTCGCCGTGAACCGCTCCGCCGTCACCTTCCGCACGCGGGTGCGGTCGAGCCGGGAGGCCGGACCCACGACGGCCGCAAGTCCTTCGATGTCGCGACGCAGGAACCCGGTCACGCCCTCGTCGACCAGCTCGGGGGTCGAACCCCACGGCGTGGCCACCACCGGCGTGCCGCAGGCCATCGACTCCACGATCACCATCCCGAACGGCTCCTCCCACGCGAGCGGGTTGATGAGGCACGTGGCGTCGCGCAGCATCGCGATCTTGTCGACGAACCCGAGCTCGCCCTCGTAGACGACGTCGTCGCCGAGCAGCGGCTCGACCTGCTCGCGGAAGTACGCGCGCTCCGCGGGCTCGCGCATCTTCGCCGCGATCCGGAGCGGGATGCCGGCCTCGCGGGCCACGAGCGCGGCCGTGTGCACACCTTTGTCCGGGCTCATCCGGCCGAGGAAGGCGGCGTAGCCGCCGTCACCGTCGCCCAGCGGGAACGCGTCGACGTCGACCCCGTGGTGGATCACGGCGCCCACCGAGATGCCCGCCGCGAGGTCGGCGTGCCGCTGCGAGATCGCGACGATCGGCACCTGGGTCTGCATCACCCGGTAGAGGGGGCCGAGCTCGCCCCCGAAGGGGCCGTGGTTCGTCGTGACGACGGGGACGTCGAGCCGGTCCGCGTAGATCGGCCCGACGAGCGTGTGGTCGTGGACGACGTCGGCGCCCCAGTCATCGATCGTCTCGTACGCCCGGATCGCGTGGTAGAGCTCGGAGGCGGCGCCGGTCTCGACCGTCCCCAAGGCGTGCTCGAAGGCCCAGGCGGTGGGGACGGCGCAGGTGCTGTCCCCCGTCGCGTACAGGAGGACGTCGTGGCCGCTCGCCTGCAGTCCCCTCGCCAACGTGTCCAACACGGCTTCGGTGCCGCCGTAGGCGGGTGGCGGGACGGGGACCCAGGGTGGAGCGATGATGGCGATCCTCATGTTCGGGTTTCCTCCTGATGGAACCTCGTGGGCGAGCGTGACCGGTCCGCCGGTCACGGGGGAGCGCTTAGCCCGATCCACCAGGTACGCGAACAGAGGTTCAGCCCATCGAGCCTATCAAGCCGGGCTATCGTGGCCCGATGCGGGACCGTGAACGTTTGATGCTGACGTCCGACCTGGCCGCGGCGCCCGAGGTGGGGCGCTGGCTGGCGGCGATGGAGGACGGCCGCCGCGACACCCTGCGTGAGCTCGAGGGTGTCACCGACGCGATGGTCGACGCCCGGCCGCCGGGCAGCGAGAACAGCATCGGGACCACGCTGTACCACGTCGCGCTCATCGAGGCGGACTGGCTCGTCGACGACATCGACGGCGAGGCGCTCGAGACCTCCGACCTGGCGCCGCTGTTCCCGTTCGACGATCGTGATGAGGCCGGCGTGCTCACGGCGCTCGAGGGGGTCCCGCTCGCCGACCACCTCGACCGGCTCGCGGCGGTCCGCTCGGCGCTGCTCGTGCGGATGGGCCCGATGCCGGTCGAGGACTTCCACGCCCCCCGCGTCCGTGCCAGGTACGACGTCTCGCCGTCCTGGGTGATCCACCACCTGCTCCAGCACGAGTCGGAGCACCGCGCCGAGATCGGCTGGCTCCGGCGCCGCGCCGGCTGATCAGGCGACTGCCATCGCCGCCGCGGTGCCGGCCCGGGTGCGCCGGTCCAGCTGCTGCACCACGTACCGCGCGTCGCGGCTGACGCCCGGGATCACGTCGGAGGCCAGCGAGAACTGGAACGGCAGGCCGACGAAGTACAGGCCGGGCTCGGTCGTCGCGACGCCGCGGTCGTGCACCGGTGCGCCGTCCTCACCGAAGATCGGGAGGTCGATCCACGACAGGTCGTGGCGGAACCCGATGCACCAGACGATGTTCGTCACGTCATCGAGGACCCGGTCGTCCTCGAGCACCGGTCGGCCCCCGCGCGCCCCGACCGTCCGAGCGACGCGCTCGATGCCGGCGGCCGCCAGTTGCTTGGGCTTCACGCGGACCAGCGGGTCGCCCTTGTGGCTCGACTTCGCGATCGCGCGGCGCCCCATCGGCGTGCGGCGGGTCAGCACGCGCGTTCCGCCGAAACGGATCACCCGGAACGCCACCTGGCGTGCGATCCATCCGTCGATGTCCACCGGGATATGCCCCGACTCGATCCCCGACAGCAGCGTCGGGTGCGTCGCCGCGACCTCGAGCGAGATGTCGCCGCCCGAGTTCCCGACCCCGACCACGAGCACGGGGCCGTCGCGGAGCTGGGATGGGTTGCGGTACTCGCTCGAGTGCAGCTGCACGATCGCGGGGTCCAGGTCCTTGGCGAACGCGGGCACCATCTTGTCGCGGTGCGCACCCGAGGCGACGATCACGTTGGCCGCCTCGTATCGCGCCGCGCCCGCCGTCACGACGTACGCGTCGCCCTCGCGCCGCACCCCGTCGACCCGCACGCCGGTCCGCACCGGCAGCTCGAACCGCGTCGCGTAGGTTTCCAGGTAGTCGGCGAACTGGTCCTTGGTGGCGGTCGCGGCGCCCTTCGGGAACCGCATCCCCTCCAGGAACGTGCCGTACGCGGGCGTGAACAGCTTCAGGGAGTCGTACCGCTGGCGCCAGTTGTCGCCGATCCGGTCGTTCCCGTCGAGGATCACGAACGAACGTCCCGTGTTCCGCAGGTGGTACCCGGTGACGAGCCCAGCCTGCCCGGCCCCGATCACGATCGTGTCGAACCGCTCCGTCTCCATGGTGCCGCCCTCCTCCGAGGTCGTCGTCATGGCGAGGACGCTAGGCCGCGGCCTCGGGGGGCGCATCGCCCGAACCCACCAACCCGGGCGCCGGGCTCGATGGTGCGAACGCACCACGTTCAGTTGAGGCCGTGCTCGAACGCGTACGCGGTTGCCCCCGAGCGGGAGGAGACGCCCAGCTTGGCGTACATGTTCTGCAGGTGGCGCCCCACGGTGTGCTCGCTGATCACCAGCTCGACGGCGATGTCCCGGTTCGTTTTCCCGGCCGCCACCAGCCGGAGCACCTCGGCCTCGCGGGCCGTGAGGCCGCCGGGGAGCGCCGAGCCGTCGCCCAGCAGCGCGGCGGTGGCGCCCACGTCGGGGGCGGCGCCGAGCCGCTCGAACGTGGCGAGCGCGGCGCGGAGCTCCAGGGCCCCGCCGTCCTCGTCCCCGGCCGCGCGGAGCGCACGCGCGTACAGCACGCGGGCCCGGGCGTTCTCGTACGGGAGCCGGAGCTCCTGCCACGCCTCGCAGGCGGCGCGGAGCTGCCCGAGGGCCACGCCGGTCGCTCCGTCGGCGAGCGCGACATCGCCGCCGGCGGTGGCCGCCACCGCGGCGAACGCGGGCGTCCCGGTCCGCGCGGCCAGCGCGTCGAGCTCATCGGCCGCCGCCCGCGCGTCGCCCGGCGACCCGTCCGCGAGCGCGATCTCGACCTGCGCCGACAGCAGACGCACCCGCCGGGCCGGCGTCGCCGCACCTTCGAGCGCGGCGGCGATCCCCGTCTTCGCGCCCGCGACCTTCCCCTGGGCGAGGCGCAGCAGGGCCAGCCCGGGCTGCGGGTTCTCGCCCAGCTCGTGCGCGTGCGCGTACGCCTCGTCCGCGCCGGCCAGGTCGCCGCGCCGACGCTTGATCTCGGCCAGCTGCACGTAGGCGACCGCGGCGATCGCGGGCTCGACATGCATCAGCTGCTCGCACGCCTGGGTGGCCTCCGCCTCCGCCTCGGACCACGCCCCGCGCAGCCGCGATACCTCGGCCCGGTTCGCGCGGCAGACCCCCGGGAACATCGAGTCGGGCGGGATCGTGGCGCACCAGTCCCGCGCCGCGTCGCTCCACTCGCTCGCACGTCGCAGGTCGCTCAGCGCCAGGCACGCCCCGATCAGGCTGCAGAAGATGATGCCGGTGAAGTACGCGCCCACTTCGCCGGCGACGATGGATGCCATCGCCTCGTCGAGCAAGGCGACGCCCTCGCGCACCCGACCCAGGTCGATCATCGCCAGCCCCTTGGTGTGGATCGCCAGCGCGGCCAGCTCGGGGTCGCCGGCGGTGCGCGCCATCCGGATCGCGTCCTCGACCCGCACGAGCGCGCGCTCGGGGTCGCCGGTCTGGGCCGCGATCGTGGCCTCGAGGATCGCGAGGAAGCCGGTCTCGCGGCCCTCCGGGAGCTCGGCCGCGTGCCGCTGGGCGCGCATCAGGAAGCCGCTGCCCACCGCGGCGTCCCCGCGGATGAAGTGCTCGATCGCGAGCCGGCCCGCGTTCCACCCGGCGTGCGCGTCGTCGCCCGCCGCGTCGTAGGCGGCGTAGGCCTCGATCCGGATCTGCGTGGCCTCGATGAGGTGCGAGCCCCACCAGGCGGCGTCGGCGAACCCCTCGAGGTCGGCTCCCATCATCACGTCCCGGTCGGCGACGTGGAACGCGGCGTAGGCATCGGCCCAGTCCTGGCGGCCGAGCGCCGCACGGGCGCGCTCGAGTTCGAGGTCGGTGACCACGGTCACGCCACAGTAGGGGAGGGGGCGTGACCGGGCTAGTCCTGGCTCACGACACGAAGGCGCGGCGCACGCTCTCGGCGGACCACGGGCCGGAGCCCTGCGGCCGCTGGACGCCCGTGCGGTTCAGTTCCTCCGCCATCTGCTCGAGCGAGAGACCTTCCTTGATCATCTCGGTGATGCGCGCTCGCCACGAGTAGTCCTCGCGGTTGCAGAGCTTGTGCGCCAGGCGCACGTTCCACGGATCCTTGTGACCGCCGTTCGACCGGAGGATCGGGTAGTGGTCGATCGTCGGGTCCCAGTCCGAGTCGGGGATCGGGGGCTTCGGGAAGAACTCGCGGCCCTGCGGGCAGTAGCACTTCGGGGTCTCGCAGACGATGTCGATGAGCTGTCCGGCTGCCGCCATCGTGTGGAACACGCCGCCGTCGATGCCGACCGCCTCGAGCTCTGCGATCACGGCGGCGCGCCGCGCCTGCTCGACCGTGTCCGATGACGCCATCGTGCGTTCAGGCTGTGTAGCGCTTGTCCTGGTCGACGAGTCGGTGCGCGAGCTCGTCGAGCATCCGCAGCGCGATCGGCGGCTCCTCCTTCAAGACCTTCCGGAGGTTGGCGGCCGACAGGACCAGGAGCAGCATGTCGGTCTCGGCCGCCACGCTCGCCGAGCGCGGGGACGAGGTCAGGATCGCCATCTCGCCGAAGAAGTCGCCGGGGCCGAACCGCGCGACGGTGCGACCGCCCTTCGTGACCTTGGCCTTACCGTCGATGATGACGAAGAACGTCGGGCCGGCCTGGCCCTCCTTCATCAGCTCGTCGCCGGCGAGCGCCGTCTTCGAGGCGCTGGCGTCGGCGATCTTCCGCAGATGCGTCTTCGCGAGGCCCTCGAACAGCGGGGCGCGCGCGAGCAGCGCCATCTGGTCGGCGATCCGCTGCTTGCGGATCTTCCCGCCTCCGCGCGCCGTGGGTTCGAACGTCCAGGCCGTCACCCGCCCGAGTCTATGGCTTGGCTCCCTCCGATGCCGATACCCTAGGCGGCGATGGCGGAGGTCCGGGAACATGACGCGGCGATCAGGCGGTTCAGCCTGGCCGTGACGCTCATCTTCGGCGTCGGGATCGTCGTCATCTCCTACGGGGGCGCCCGGTACTACCGGCGATGGAGCAAGGTCGTCGACCTCCTCGCCGGACAACGGCAGCGTGCGACCCGGCTGCGGACGGGCTACGTGAACCAGCGGGCGAACGTGAGCGATGTCAGCGAGGTCGCCGGCATCGCGATGGACCAGATCGCACAGGCCATGGAAGCCCGCCGCCGCGGTCCCGGCAGCTGACGCCTAGGGGCGACGCCGACGGAACCACCGGCCGCGGCTGGCGACCTCGGTGTCGGCGGCGTCGCGGGCCGCCGTGTGCAGCTCGGCGCCGATCGAACGGGTCGCGATCTCGGCGTCGCCGATGCGCTCGCGGAGCGCGGTGTTGTCGTAGGACGGTTTGCTGATCGTGGCCGTGGTCTGAGTGTGCTGGGGGGTCATGGACTTCCTTTCGCTCGTAGGCAGAAGCGTAGTGACCTGCTTCCCCCGGCGAATCGGGCCGTGGGCCGTTCCGGGGAGTGGCCCGGCCTACGTCCTTCGGCCCGTCAGGCCGTGAGCAGCGCGGCGCTCTGACGGGCGGTCAGGCGCTTCGTGGTGGGGTTGAGCCGGAGCCCGGCCATCCGCCCCGAGGCCTGGACCCACGCGCCGTCCTCGAGGGTCGAGACCCTGAGCTGGCCGTCGGGCAGGCGCTCCACCTTGAAGACCGTCCCGGACTCGGTGCGGTAGACGCCATCGACGGTCATGGCCAGCAAGGATACGCGGTCGTGGCAACCGGCGGCCGGGCTACCCGCCGAACCGCAGGGCCGCATACCATCTGGCCACACCGACGGGGAGGACGCCGAGGATGGCCGGACCCACCAGCACCACGCTCAACTTCGGACCCTGGTACCGCCGATCGCCGTACTTCGAGGCGACGCAACGGGCCGGGTGCAGCGCCTACGACGTGTACCAGCACATGTACCACCCGAACACCTACGGCGATCCGGTCGAGGAGTACTGGTCCCTCATCAACGACGTGACGCTCTGGGACGTAAGCGTGGAGCGCATCGTCGAGATCACCGGCCCCGACGCCACCGCGTTCACCAACCTGCTGACGTGCCGCGACCTCACGACGTGCGCCGTGAAGCAGGGCAAGTACATGCTCGTGACGGCCGAAGACGGCGGCATCGTGAACGACCCGGTCCTGCTGCGGATCGAGGAGAACCGGTGGTGGCTCGCGCTCGCCGACTCCGACGCGGGCCTCTACGCGATGGGCGTCGCGGTGAACGCCGGTATGGACGTGCACGTCGGGCACCCCGAGGTCTACCCCGTGCAGGTCCAAGGCCCGAAGGCCAAGGACGTGATGCGCGACATGTTCGGCGATCGGATCCTCGACATGAAGTACTACTGGTGCGACGAGGCCGAGCTCGACGGGATCCCCGTCGTGATCAGCCGCACCGGCTGGACCGCGGTGGTCGGCTACGAGATCTACCTGCGCGAGCCCGAGCGGGGCGATGACCTCTGGGAGCGGATCCTC
>DASQKC010000058.1:0-2340 GCA_035630755.1 Actinomycetota bacterium
CACGACGCTGGCCATCACGACGCCGGTGACCTGGGACTCGAACGACATCCCCCGCTGCGCGAGGAAGCCGCTCAACGCGAGCGCGAGCTCGTCGGGCGTGCGTTCGGGCTGGGTGGACAGGCGCCAGGTGTGCTCGAGCTCGGGGCCGCGGAAGACCCCGAGCACGATCTCGGTGTTGCCGACGTCGGCGGCGAGCAGCACGGCCCGGGTCCCCTCCCTTCAGATCTCCAACGCGAACGACGGTCCATCGTGGCCCACAGGGTCCTGCCCCGACAACCGCAGGGCGAGGGCGTAGTCGCCGAACGGGTTCCCGTGCTCGGGTTCGCGGCGTCCCGACGCTACCTCGGACAACGAGGTGAGGAACCGCAGGGCGGTGGGCGCGGCGCCGCGCATCGCCGCCACCGGACCGCCGAGTTCGGCGACCTGGTCCCCGCCCACGATCGGTGCACCTTCGGCCACCGACGCCCGGCATCGCACCCCCATGCGTCCGAAGGCTTCCTTGGCGACCGGCATGCCGGCCAGGATGCCGGCGCCTCGGGCCACGATGCGCCCGACGCCGACCTCCTCCGGATCGCCCAACGGGCGGGCGTCGTCGTCGAGCAACGCCTGCATCACGACCGGCATGATCGTGACGCGATCGAGCACGGGCGTCCCGGACGCATCGCTCACGTCGCCGCCGGCAATGCGAGGTTGTCGATGAGCCGTGCCGACGGGAACGCGGCCGACACGATCGCGCGAGCGGGGCGGTCGATCACGTCGACAGCGGTGAATGTCTCGTCGTCGACCACGGCGGCGTAGTCGAGCCGGGCGAGCGGCGTGGCGCCAACCTCCCGGGCGAGTGCGGCGATCAGCACGTGCGCGTCGCGTTCACCGGCGCGCGCCAGCGCCGCGGCTTCGGACAATCCCAGGAACAGACAACCCGCCTGCTCGCGCTCCTCGGGCGCGAGCAGCGCGTTACGCGAGGACATCGCCACCCCGTCGGGTTCGCGCACGACGGGGCAGGCGACGATCTCGATGGGGAGCGACTCGGCGGCCACCATCCGGCGCACCAGGAACAGCTGCTGGGCGTCCTTCTGTCCGAAGTACGCCGTGCCGGGACCGACGACGTCGAACATCCGATGGACGACCGTCAGCACCCCCCGGAAATGGCCCGGCCGTGAGGCGCCTTCGAACCGGTCGCCCACAGGCCCTGGGTCGGGTTCGACGAGCGCGGCGCCCGGCGGGTACATCTGGTCGACCGACGGCGCCCACACGAGATCGACGTCCAGCGACGCACACACCTCGAGGTCGCGCGCTTCGTCCCGGGGATACCTGGACAGATCCTCGCCGGGAGCGAACTGACGCGGGTTCACGAAGATCGACACCACCACCAGGTCCTGTTCCTCACGGGCACGGCGGATCAACGATGCGTGCCCTTCATGGAGCGCCCCCATCGTGGGGACGAACCCCACGGCCCGCTCCCCCTCGCGGCCGCCGTCGGTCGCGTGCCGGAGTTGCGCCGGTTCGCGGATCAGGTCCACCGCGCCAGCACCTCCTCGACCGACGCACGCTGGTCTTCCGCGAGGCGCCCGCTTCGGACCGAGAGGTCGAGCGCCAGGCGGGCCATCTCGACGTAGGCGGCGACCGCCCACGGGGTACGTTCCGCGAGGGCTTCGAGGTTCCGCTCGATCGTGCCGGCGTCGCCGCGCACGGCGGGGCCGGTGAGGGCGTCGCCCGCGCCGAGGGACGCGACGTTGTCGATCGTGGCGCGCTGGAGGGGCCGGAGCGCGGCGGGGGGATCGTTCACCCCGGCGGCGGCGAGCAGCTGTTCGGCCACGGCCGTCGCGGTCACCAGGTAGTTGGACGCGAAGACCGCGGCCGCGTGATACAGCGCCCGATGGTCTTCCTGCAAGCGGAACGGCTCGCCCATGATGTCCTCGGCGATCCGCTCGGCCATGAACCACCCGTCGTCGTCGTCGGCCGAGATCGCGACGAGGCAGCCCGGGATGCGGTCGATGCCGGCTGCCGGATCGGGGAAGGTCTGGAGCGGGTGGATGCCCAGGCGCCGGGCACCGGCCTCGCGGGCGGGATCGAGCTCGGCGAGCGGTGTCGCGCCGGAGACGTGCGCGACCCACTGCCCGGGCAGGAACGCCCCCGCCGCCGCGATCGTCCCCACCACGGGTCCGATGTCGTCATCGGGAACGGCGACGATGACCAGCTCGGCATCGGCGACGACGATCGTCGCGTCGAGGACGGGCACGTCCGGGAGGTAGCGCGCCACCCGGTCCCGGGTCGGACCACGACCGGACACCCCGACGATCCGATGACCGGCCCGTTGCAGCAGCACGGCGATCGCCACGC
>DASQKC010000059.1:0-8403 GCA_035630755.1 Actinomycetota bacterium
GTCGACGCGGGCGCGCATCGCCTTCAGCCGTTCCTTGTGCGAGACGCCGAACCGCTGCTCCTCGTCGACGACGAGGAGCCCGAGCTCACGGAACCCGACGTCGCGGCCCAGGAGGCGATGGGTGCCGATCACGATATCGACGGTGCCCCCGGCGAGCGCCCCCACGGTCGCCGCCTGCTCCTCGTCGCCGACGAACCGCGACAGCATCCGCACCGAGACCGGATACGGCGCGAACCGCTCGGTGAACGTCAGGTAGTGCTGCTCGGCGAGCAGGGTGGTCGGGACGAGCACGGCCACCTGCGTCCCCGCCATCACCGCCTTGAACGCCGCGCGCACCGCCACCTCGGTCTTGCCGAACCCGACGTCGCCGCACAGCAACCGGTCCATCGGCACGGGACGTTCCATGTCCGCCTTCACCTCGTCGATGACGCGGAGCTGGTCCGGCGTCTCCTCGTGCGGGAACGCGTCCTCGAGCTCGGCCTGCCACGGGGTGTCGGGCCCGAAGGCCCGACCCGGCACCGACATCCGCACGGTGTACAGCCGGACCAGCTCGCCGGCCATGTCGCGGACCGCCCGCTTCACCTTGGCCGTCGCGCGCGTCCAGTCCGACCCCCCCATCCGCATCACGCGCGGCGACTCGCCGCCGATATAGCGGGCCACCATCCCGACGGCGTCGCTCGGGACGTACAGCTTGTCCCCCGCCGCGTACTCGAGCACGAGGTAGTCGCGCTCGGCGCCGGCCAGCTCGCGGTGGACCACGCCGAGGAACCGACCGACGCCGTGGATCCGGTGCACGGCGTGGTCGCCCGGTTCCAGGTCGTCGGCCGCACGATCCGCGCGGCGGGCGGTGAACCGGGGCGCGCCGCGCGTATGGCGGCGGGTGCCGAAGATGTCCTCCTCCGTGGCCACGGCCAGGCGCCCCGGGCCGAACACGAACCCGGACGCCAGCGGTGACTCCACCGCCTCGGCGGGCACATCCCCCACGACCTCACGGACGCGGGCCAGCGAACCGTGGCCCCGTGCCGTGATCGTGAGGTCGTGGCCGTCCTCCCCCAGCGCCGCGAGCCGTGCGGCCATCTCGGGCGGGTTGGCGGTGGCCGTCGCCCACGACCCGATGCCCAGGTCGAGGCCGGCGGTGTAGTCGGTCAGGTGCAGCCGCACGCGGCCCGCCAGCGCCCCGTCGAGGTCGCGGACGACCTCGGCGGCGGGCCACGCGACCGAGTCCGCCATCGCCGCCGCGTCGGCGTACGCCTGCCCGGCGCGGGCCGTCGTCCGAGCCACGTCGGTCACGACCACCCAGGCGCCGGCGGGCAGCAGTTCGGCCGGCGTCGGCAGGTGGTCGAACAGCAGCGGCGCCACCGTTTCCATCCCCTCCGGGTGCAGGCCGTCGCCCATCCGGGCCAGCAGGTCGCCGAGGCGACCCGCGTGCGCGCCGGCGGCGGCCGCGGCGCGCGCCCGCAGGCCGTCGTCGGGGACGAGTTCGGCGACGGGGTCGAACGACGCGCTCGCCCGTTCGCCCGTCGACAGCTGCGTCGCGGCCGAGAAGTCCCGGATCGAGGCGACCTCGTCCCCGTCGAACTCCACGCGGACGGGGCGCGCCGCGATCCCGGGGAAGACGTCGACGATGCCGCCGCGCACGGCGAACTCGCCGCGGTGCTCCACGAGATCCGAGCGGCGGTACCCGAGGTCCACGAGACGCGCCGTCAGCTCGTCGAAGGCGACGCCCGCGCCGGCGCGCACCACCGCCGGCGCCGCGGTCCCGAGGGTCGGGACGACGCCGTGCATCGCGGCGAGCGCGGGCGCGACGACCACCGAGGGGCCGTCCGCGGCGCGAAGGCGCCGCACCGCGTCGGCTCGCCGGGCCGCCACCTCGGCGCTGGGGGAGATCCCCTCGTACGGGAGGGCCTCCCAGGCCGGCAGCAGGGCGACGGCGCCGGGCAGGAAGGCCGCCAGATCGTCGGCGAGGGCCTCGGCCTCGTGCGGACCCGGCGCGACGCAGAGCACCGGCCCCTCGAGCGCGACGGCGACGCCGGCCACGACGAAGGCCTCGGAGGCGCCCGCGCGCGCCACGATGGGACGTTCGCGCGCGAGCAGCAGCGCGCCGAACGGCTCGGACGCGACGAGCGCGTCCACCGCGTCCCGCAGGCCCATCCGATCCGCCCCCCGGCACCACGACGAGCCCCGTCGCGATCGCGCCGGGGCATGCGACGGGCAGTGTACGCCGGGCGGTGACGCCGCTCAGACCGCGTGGAGCCGGCCCGGGCCGGACTGCTCGGCACCCCGCATCGAGGCGTCGGCCTCGACGTTGCGGACCGAGAGCCACCGCGTGTACTCGATCGCGGACAGCGGCTTGGAGATGTAGAACCCCTGCGCCTCGTCGCACGCGAACGCGGCGAGCCGGTCGAACGTCTCGAGATCCTCCACGCCCTCGGCGACGACGCGCAGGTTCAGGTTGCGGCCCAGCTCCACGGTCGCGCGCACGATGCTCATGTCGTTGGCGTCGACGTGCATCTGCATCACGAACGACCGGTCGATCTTGATCTCCTCGATCGGGATCCGCTTCAGGTACGCGAGCGAGGAGTAGCCGGTGCCGAAGTCGTCGATCGACAGGCCCACCCCGACGGCGGCCAGGCGGTCCAGCACCGTGGTCGAGCGGCCCGAGTCGCTCATCAGGAACGACTCCGTCAGCTCGAGCCGCAGGAACGCCGGGGGGACCTCCCAGCGACGCAGCTGCTCCTCGATCTGCTCGGGGAGCTGTCCGTCGATGAGCGAGCGGGTGGAGATGTTCACCGAGATCGGCAGGCGGATGCCCATGTCCGCCCACGTGCGCCACTGACGGAGCACGGTCTCGATCACGTGGTGCGTGAGAGGGCGCAGCAGCACCGTCTTCTCGACGAGCGGGATGAACTCGTCCGGCGGCACGAGGCCGAGCGTGGGGTGCTCCCATCGCACGAGCGCCTCGGCGCCCGCCACGCGGCCGTCGGAGAGCCGGACCTTCGGCTGGTAGTACGTCACGAACTCCCCGCCCTCGATCGCGGGCCGCACCTGGCCGATCAACGTCAGCTTCTGCGGGTTGTGCCGGTCCAGACGCTCCTCGTACTCCTCGAAGCCGCCGCCGCTCTCCTTGGCCGCGTACATCGCCACGTCGGCGCGCCGCAGCAGGGTCTCGGCGTCGTGCGCGTGGGCGGGGAACAGGGCGATCCCCACGGAGCCAGAGACGTCCAGGGCGAGACCCTCGACGGCGACCGGCTGCTCGAGCTCCTCGAGCAGCCGTTCGGCCACGGCGGTCGCCACCGCCGGGCTCGGCAGGTCGGGCAGCACGATCCCGAACTCGTCGCCGCCCAGACGCGCCATCACGTCGCCGTCGCGGAGGACCCGCGACAGCCGCGGACCGATCTCCTTCAGCAGCTGGTCGCCGAAGTGGTGCCCCAGCGTGTCGTTGATCTCCTTGAAGTGGTCGAGGTCGATCAGCATCACGCCGAGCGCGCCGCCGCGGGCGCGCGTGGCCTCGATCGCCTCCGCGAGCTCGATCTGGAACAACAGCCGGTTCGGCAGACCCGTGAGCGAATCGTGCAGCGCCTGGTGCTCGTTCTCGGCCTGCTTCACCGCGAGCTCGTTCGTCGCCTCCTGGAGGGAATGCGTCCGTTGGAACATCTGGCGGGCGAACAGCAGCGGTGCGGCGAACACGACGATGGCGAAGGCGCCGAGCTGCGCGAACGAGGTCGCCACCAGCACGGCGAACATCGCCAGACCCATGTAGGAGAGGAGGAACTCCCCGAAGACGCCGCGGTGCATCTCCCGCACGGTCGCCCACACGCCCGTCCCGGTCTGCAGCCGGTGGTACAGCGCCACGAACAAGGTGTTCGCCGCGTACCCCACGATGGCCGCCACGACCGTCGGGATGATCAACGACCACGGGCTGATCCCGGCCTTCACCATGTCCGGGTCGATCCATCGCTTGAACAACAGGCTCTCGACGACCACGCACGCCGCGATCTGTGAGCGGATGAACAGGGCCTTCATCGGCGGCAGCTCGCCGCGGAGCTCGCGCACGTCGATCGAGCCGATCAGCGCGATCGCGGCGGCGAGGGGCGTCGGGAAGATCAGCGCGGCCGACAGCTCGAGCGGGAAGCTCAGGCTGAACCCCATCGGGACGTTCGTCTGCACCGGCATGAGCTCGACGACGGTGACCGCGCCCGCCCACACGACCGGCGCCCAGCCGTACGCGACGAACTGCTCGGGGTCGCTGAACGATTCGTAGAGCAGCCAGACGAGCATCGGCGCCGACACCAGCAGCTCGTACAGGCGCAGCGGCCAGCGCCGGTCGTGCTCGTCGACCGCGGGCTCGTCGTGCGGGCTCACGCCGACGGTCGCGTCCTCAGCCGCCGGCACGATCGCCCTCCGCGACGAGCCGGTCCGTCACCACGTCCTCCTCGGGCTTGCGGCGCATGCCGGCGGCGATCACGACCGCGACCCCCCCGTACGTGAAGATGTCGCCCACGCTGATCGCCTGCCCCACGGGCGGGGGCAGGCCGATGACGTCGCCGAGGACGAGCACGCGGTCCTCGGGGCCCGCGAGGTGGTGCTTCACGTAGGCGTCGGCCCGGTCCGTGAGATCGCCGACCGTCTCCTCTTGCCCGGAGGCGCGGAGGGCGCTCGCCGAGACCGGCATGCCGGCGTTCGCGGCGATGACGAGGAAGTTGAGGGCCACCCCGATGAGGATCAGGCCGAACCCGGGGGTCCGACGGTTCGCGATCGTGAAGACCGACAGGAGCACGAACGACCCCAGGAGCATCGCGAGGGGCCAGCGCCCGGGCGGGTTGATGAGCTGCATCGCGAAGCCGATCACCGCCAGCGGAGCCCACTGGATCCGGAGCCCGGCGAGGTTCGACAGCCGGCCGCCGAGCAGGTAGCCGGCGCCCACCGTCAGCGCGAGCGTCACCAACATCAGCTTCATAGCAGTGGTATCGGAGCGGTGGGTGATGCCTGAAGGGACGACGGCGCCGGCGTCGAGGGTCCCGGCGGGAGCCGGACCTGCATGCCCGGCCCCCGCCACCGACCCGTCAATCGAAGATCCAGGCCGGCTTCCAACCGGCCCCCACCGCCGTCGCGAGCGCGGCGAGGGTCATGACCGTGAAGATGATCCGTCGGACCATGGGGGGACGACCTCCTTCGCGCCCTATCTGGGCTTCCACCGAGCCCCCGCTGCCAGGAGCAGCGAGGCCTTCGCGGCACCGGTGCTGAGCAAGTTCCTCCGGTTCATGGACTTGCGCATCCCGTCACCTCCTGTCGTTGGTGCCGGGTCAGGATGCCGTGGTGTGGTGCTGAGGGCATCGGGCGGGTGGTCCACGATCCGTGTCGGTCGGCCACGGCGAGCGACACCGCCACTCCCTAGGTCGGACGGCCCAGACGCGGCGCGGCCCCCGGCCTGCGGCCGGGGGCCCTCTTCGTACGTGTGCCGTCGTCAGTTACCCAGGCCGGGCTTCCAACCGGCGCCCACGGCCATCGCGAACGCGGCCAGGGTCATCACGGTGTACGCGATCTTCCGCAGCATGTCCGACGCTCCTTGCGCGCTACTTCGGCTTCCACCGGGCACCAGCTGCGAGCAGCGATGTGGCCCTGGTGGCGCCCCTCACCGGGGGGTGGCGCCGGTCGATCCGCACCAGCTTGTCCCGCATCCGATCACCTCCTTCGGTCGTGCCCGAAGCATGGGGGGATCCGCGGTCGCGGCCTATCGGGCGATGGTCGAGGATCCGACACCCCCGGTACCCGATGCCGCGTAGGACCCTCGGACCGACCGAAGGTGGTGGGCGGCGCGATCAGGCCGGCGGCTGCGTCTTGTTGAAGCGGTCCTGCGCAGCCGCCAGGCCCTCGGTGACGAGGCACGTCACGGCGTCGGCCGCTCGACCGGTCCAGATCGCGATGTCGGCCTCGTCCCGACGCCCGATCGGCTGCAAGACGAAGTCCGCGGGATCCTGGCGCCCGGGCGGCCGCCCGACCCCGATCCGGACGCGATGGTAGTCCGGCGTCCGCAGCGCGGACGTGAGCGAGCGCAGACCGTTATGGCCCGCGCTCCCGCCCCCGAGCTTCAGCCGGAGCTCGCCGGCGGGGATCTCGATCTCGTCGTGCACGGCCACGACCTGCTCCGCCGGGACCTTGTGCTTGCGGGCGAGGCCCGCGTAGGCGGTGCCCGCCTCGTTCATGTAGAGGGTGGACGTCGCGAGCCACACGACCTGGTCCCCCAGTCGGACCTCCGCGGCGTCGACGGGCATGAACCGGACCTTGCGCAGCCGCGCGCCGGCGCGGGCTGCCAGCTCGGCGACGACCATGCGACCGAGGTTGTGCCGGGTGGTCGCGTACCGCTCGCCGGGGTTGCCCAGCCCCGCGATGACCCAGGCCATGGCGGTCGGGCCGGCGCCTAGCCCTCGGACTCGGCGGATGCCTCGGGCGCGGGCTCGCCACCCTCGGTCGACGCGGCCTCGGCGGCCTCCTCCTCGGCGGCCTCCTCGGGCGCCTCGACCTCGACGGGCGCCTCGCCGGGCACCGACAGGTCGGCCTCGACGCGGAGCGCCGCCGGCGTGACGACGGAGATGACCGGCGTGTCCGGGTCGGTCAGCAGCGTGACCCCGCGGGGCGGGGTGATGTCGGCCACGCGGAGCAGGTCGCCGATGTCCAGCGCGGTGATGTCGATCTCGATCGACTCGGGGACGTCCCCGGGCACGCACTCGATCTCGATCTCGCGGAGGTGGTGCTCGACGACCCCGCCCTCCTTGACTCCGTGCGCCTCGCCCGTCTCGCGCACCTCGGCCAGCATCCGCACCTTCTCGTCGCGGTTCACGGCGAGGAAGTCGACGTGGATGTACCGGCCGTGCAGGTGGTCACGCTGGACGTCGCGGAGGAGGGCGAGGTGGACGTCGCCGTCCACGTCGAGGTCGACGATCACGGAACCACCGCCCGAGGCATGGAACAGGTGGAGCAGGTCCTGGCCCCGCACGACGAGGGAGCGTGGCGCCATGCCGTGGCCGTACAGGACCGCGGGGACGAGCCCCTGGGCGCGGAGCCGGCGGGCCGGGCCCTTGCCGGAGCCGTCGCGCGGATGTGCCTTGAGGGTGGTCTCCATGGCGTGCGTGTACCTCGCTGGGGTGGGCCGGGAACCCGCCGATAGTAGCGGAACGCCCCTGGTCGCGACCCGCGGAGGGTAGCTAGACCTGGTTCGCGCCGCCGAAGATCTCCGAGACGCTCGAGTCCTCGAAGACGGCCCGGAGCGCCGAGGCGATCAGGGGCGCGATCGACAGCACGCGGAGCTTCGAGAACTGCTTCTCCTCGGGGATCGGCACCGTGTTCGTGACGATCACCTGCTCGATCGGCGCCTCCTCCAGGTTCTGTCGCGCCTTGCCGCTGAAGATCGCGTGCGTGGCGCCGGCGTAGATCGGGCCCGCGCCCATCGCGGCGAGGGCCCGCACACCCATCGTGAGCGTCCCGGCCGTGTCGATCATGTCGTCGACCACGACGCACGGCCGTCCCTCGACCTCACCGACGACCGCGCTCTCCTCGATCTTGTGCGCCTCCGTCCGGGAGCGACGCTTGTAGAGGAAGGCGAGGTCGGCGTGCAGGTACTCACGGAGCTTCTCGGCGGTCTTGATGCGGCCCGCGTCGGGGGCGACGACGACGAGGTCGTCGCCGCGGAGCCCGAGCTGGTCCTTCAGGTAGTTGGCGAGCAACGGGAGCGCCGTGAGGTGGTCGAACGGCGCGTCGAAGTACCCTTGGATCTGCCCGGAGTGCAGGTCGACCGACACCACCCGGTCCGCGCCCGCCGTCGAGAGCAGGTCGGCGACGAGCTTCGCGCTGATCGGTTCGCGCGAGACGGCCTTCTTGTCCTGTCGGGAGTAGCCGTAGTACGGGACGACGGCGCTGATCCGCTTCGCGCTCGCGCGCTTCATGGCGTCGATCATGACGAGCTGCTCCATGATGGCCTCGTTAACGGGCTCGTAGTGGGTCTGGACCACGAACACGTCGGCGCCGCGGACGGACTCGTCGGCCCGGAAGTAGATCTCGCCCGAGGCGAACCGCCGGAGCTCGCCCTGGCTCACCGGGATCCCGAGGTTGTCGGCGATCTCGTGCGCGAGGGACGGGTGGATGGTGCCGGAGTAGAGCATCATCCGCTTCTTCGTGATGATCTCCATCGCTCAGCTCCCCTTCGTGCGGCGCCGGGCGTCCCGGCGCGCGCGGTAGCCCTCGACGATCGTGGTCTCGGCGCGCTCCACCGCGAGCGCGCCCGCCGGCACGTCCTTCGTGATCACCGAGCCTGCCCCCGTGACGGCGCCGGGACCGATGGTGACCGGCGCCACCAGCATCGTATCCGACCCGATCCGCGCCCCGTCGCCGATCACGGTGCGGTGCTTG
>DASQKC010000060.1:0-12140 GCA_035630755.1 Actinomycetota bacterium
GACACCGAGAGCTTCCCGGTGGACCTGCCACGTTCGCTCGTGCTGAAGGTCGAGACGGTGGCCGAGGCCGTCGTGAAGGTCGCGCGTCGCGGGATCGCGCCGGAGTACTCGATCCCCCGGGCGGTCGCGCCGCTGCAGGCGTTCCGCGTCCTGACGCCGCCGCTCTACCGCTGGGGCGTGCGGACCGCGCGCCGCGTCAAGCCCGCGACGCCAGTGAAGCCGTGAGCACGGCGCCCAGCGTCCTGGAACGGCCCGTCGCGGAGACCGTCGCGGACCCCGACGTCCCCTGGGTGGTCATCGTCTGGAACGACCCGATCAACCTGATGTCCTACGTGACGTGGGTGTTCCAGAAGCTGTTCGGCTACCCGCGGCGGAAAGCCGAGCGGCTGATGATGGACGTGCACACGAAGGGCAAGGCCGCCGTGTCGCACGGACCCAAGGAGCGGTGCGAAGCCGACGTGGCGGCGCTGCACGGGTACGGGCTGTGGGCCACGATGCAGAAGGACCGCTGACGTGGGCCGCGCGATGTCCGTCACCGCTGCCCCGGGGGGTGGCGTCGACGTCCGCCTGCCGCCCGAGCTGCGGGGCCTGCTCGTCTCGGTGGCCCGTCAGATGCACGAGGTCCTGACCGAGGACGAGTACGCGGATAGCCCGATCCTGGCGCGGCTGTTCCCCACCGCGGTCGAGGACGATCCGATGGCCACGCTCGGGTTCGAACAGCTGATGGGCAAGGCCATCCGCGACGGGAAGATCGAGGCCGCGACGGTGTTGGCGGCCACGGCCGGGAACGAGCGGCTCTCCGCGGAGGAGACGCTCGCCTGGCTCCGCTGCCTCAACGACGTGCGGCTCATGCTCGGCACGCACCTCAACGTCAGCGAGGACGTCGACATGGAGACGTACCTCGAGGACCCGGCGACCGAACACGCGGCGGTCGTCTACCTGGCGCTCAGCGAGCTGCTCGAGATGCTCGTCCGCGCCGTCGATCCGACCTAACGGACCGGCATCCCGACCGTGTGGATCTTCAGCATGTTCGTCGTCGTGCGCCCCGCCGGCGAGGACGCCGCCATCACGACCGCGTCGCCGGGCTCGGCGAGCCCGCGCTCCCGCAGCCCGCGGTCCATGAGGCCGATCATCCCGTCGGTGTCCTCCGGAGGTTCTGCCGGCAGTGGCTCGACCCCCCAGAGCAGGCACGCGCTGCGCCGCACATCCTCGGGCGGGATGAACGCGTAGACCGGGACGCCCGGCCGCTCCCCCGAGAGCAGGCGGGCCGTGCGCCCCGTCTCCGTGTAGCAGGTGATCGCGACGATGCCGAGGTCCTCGAACGCGATCGTGCCGACGGCATGCGCGACGGCCGCGCCTTCGCTCATCGGGCGCGGAGGCGGATCGGGGCCGCGGAACGCCGCCCCCCGCGTCTCGACGTACGCCGCGATCGTCGTCGCGGCCGCGGCCGATTCGAACGGGTAGCTCCCGACCGCCGTCTCGCCCGAGAGCATGACGGCGTCCGCGCCGTCGAGGACGGCGTTCGCCACGTCGGTCGTCTCGGCGCGGGTGGGGCGCGGCGCCGAGATCATCGACTCGAGCATCTGCGTCGCCACGATCGCCGGACGGCCGGCCGCCCGGGCCTTGCGGACGAGGTCCTTCTGGATGAGCGGGATCTCCTCCATCGGCAGCTCGACGCCGAGGTCGCCCCGCGCGATCATCAGGGCATCGGCCTCGTCGAGGATCCGGTCGACGTCCTGGACGGCGGGACGGGTCTCGATCTTCGCCACGATCGGGACGATCCGGTCCGCCATCACCGCGCGCAGCTCGCGCACGTCCTCCGGCGATCGGACGAACGACTGGGCGATGAGGTCGGCGCCCAGGTCGAGCGCGCGCGCCAGCCCCTCGCGGTCGCGGTCGGTCACCGCCGGCAGGCTGAGGCGTTCGGCGGGGACGTTCACGCCTTGACCGCTGCGGACCGAGCCGCCGCGCACGCACGCGGTCCGCACGACGCCCTCGTCGATCGCGGCCACGCTCAGCTCGACCGCGCCGTCGGCGAGCAGCACCCGGTCCCCGACCCGCAGGTCCTGGGCGAGCGCCGGGTACGTCGTGGCCGCGCCGCGTTCGTCGCCCGCACCGGCGGGCCGCAGGTCGAAGCGCTGTCCCGGCTTGAACGGGAACGGGTCGGGGGCCAGGGCGCCGAGCCGCACCTTGGGTCCGGGGAGATCGACGAGGACCGCGAGGGGCCTGCCCTCGCTTCGCTCGGCGCCGCGGACGAGCTCCACCATCCGCGCGTGCCCGTCGGGATCGCCGTGGGAGAAGTTGAGGCGGAACACCGAGGTCCCGGCCCGGACGAGGCCCTCGACGAGCTTGGGGGTGGCGCTCGCGGGCCCCAGCGTGCAGATCAGCTTCGTCCGTGCCATCAGCCGCCCAGTATGTCCGAGACGGCGCGGCCGATCCGCGCCGCCTCCTCGTCCGCCCGCGAGGGACCCAGCGGCGGGTCCGCGAAGGTGGCCGGCACCGGACCGTCCCAGCGCTCCTGGGCGCGCCGGACCCAGTCCGGAGGGAGCTCGTCGGCCAGGTCGTCGGCGGCGCCGGCCATCTCGGCGAACCAGAGCGTCCAGGCGCGCGGCACCACCCGCGCCCACTGGTACCCGCCACCCCCGGTCGCGATCCAGCGCCCGTCGGTCAGGTCGTGGGCCAGCACGTGGACGGTGCGCGCCGCCTCCCGGTAGGCCGCGGTCGTCAGCTCGAGGTTCGCGAGCGGATCGCTGTGGTGCGTGTCGCTGCCCAGCTGCGTGACGATGATCTCGGGCTCGAACGCCGCGAGCGCGTCGGGGACGACGGCATGGAAAGCCGCGAGCCAGCCGGCGTCCCCGGTGCCCGCCGGCAGGGGGATGTTGATCGCGCTCCCCGGCGCCGACGCCCCGCCGCGCTCCGACGCCCCGCCCGTGCCGGGGAACAGCGCCCCGTACTCGTGGATCGAGATGGTCAGGACGCGGGGGTCGTCCCAGAAGATCGCCTGCGGCCCGTCGCCGTGATGGACGTCGACATCGACGTAGGCGACCCGGGTCGCGCCGCGGTCCAGGAGCCGCGCGATCGCCACGGCCGGATCGTCGTAGACGCAGAACCCGCTCGCGCGCTCGGGCATCGCGTGGTGGAGACCGCCCGCCGCGTTGAACGCGTGATCGTGTTCGCCGCTCCACACGGCGTCGGCGGCCCGCACGCTCGCGCCGCACACGAGCGCGGCGGCCTCGTGCATGTCCGGGAAGATCGGGTTGTCGCCCGGTCCGTACCCGAAGCGGGCCCACGCCCCCTCCTCCCCGTGCCCCGAGCGCGTGGTCGCGTCGATGAACGCGTCGGTGTGGACGCGGGCGATCAGTTCATGCGGCGCCGGCTCGGCCCCGAGGACGCTGACCCCGTCCCGGTCCTGGACGCCCGTGGCCTCGATCAGGTCCCAGGTCAGCAGGACCCGTTCGGGGCGCAGGGGATGCTGCGGGCCGTGGTCGTAGGCGGCCACGCCGGGCGCGCGGACGAGCCCGACGCGGCGGCTCACGTCACCGTGGCGATCGCGGCCGCCGTGCGGTCGACGAGGGTGGTGGCGTCCTCGTCGGTGAGCACGAACGGCGCGCCGATCATCAGGAGATCGCCGTCGTGGCCATCGACGTGGCCGGTCGAGGCGTACAGCAGCAGGCCGGCCTCGCGCGCGGCGGCCGTGACCCGCTCGGTGACCTGCTCCTCGCGCGAGAACGGCTCCTTCGTGTCGCGGTCGCGGACGAGCTCGATCCCGATCATCATGCCGCGACCCCGGACGTCGCCCACGGTCGGCGCGTCGGCGAGCGCGGCCTGCAGGTCCCCCTGCACCTTCGCGCCGACGTCGCGGCTGCGCTCCACCAGGCCGTCGTCGCGCAGGCGCCGGAGCGTCGCCGAGGCGACGGCGGCGCCGAGGGCGTGGTGCGACCACGTGAACCCGTGCACGAACGGACCCTTCGCCGTGATCGCGTCGAACACCTCGCCGGTGCACGCCGCGAACCCGAACGGGACGTAGCCGCTCGTGGTGCCTTTGCCCGCGGTCACGATGTCGGGCCGCACGTCCCAGTGGTCGACGCCGAACCATCGCCCCGACCGGCCGAACCCCGTCATCACCTCGTCGGCGACCACGAGCACACCCGCGCTTCGACAGACGTCGACGACGGAGGGCCAGTAGTCCTCGCAGGGGACCGCCGCGGCCAACGTCGCGCCGGCGATCGGCTCGGCCACGAACGCGGCGACCGTCTCGGGGCCGTAGGAATCGATCATCCGCGCCAACTCGGCCGCGTGCCACGCCCCGCACCCATCCGGGTGCGACGGGTTGCCGCACCGGTACTCGTAGGCGCGGGGTGCGTGCAGGAACCGACCGAGCCAGGACGTGTACGGCGCGCGGAGGGACTCCTTGCCCGAGAGATCGAGCGCGCCGAGCGTGTTGCCGTGGTACGAGGAGCGACGCGCGATCACGTTGACCCGCCCGGGCCGACCCCCCGCCAGGTGGTAGGCCCGCGCCATCTTGAGCGCGGTCTCGACCGCCTCGGAGCCACCGCTCACGGGGTAGACCCGCGCGCTGTCGAGCGGCAACACGGTCGCGACCTCGTCGGCGTAGGTCTCGACCGCCTCGGTCGTGAACATCGTGCCATGCGCGAACTGGGTCCGCCCCAGCTGCGTGGCGGCGGCGTCGATCAACGCACGGTCGCCGTGGCCGACCCCGACGACGATGGCGCCGCCCGCGGCGTCGAGGTACCGGCTCCCGTCGGCGGCGGTGATCCACGCACCCTCGGCCGACACGGCCGTGGGGAGCTCGCGCGCGACCCGCGGGAACACGTGGCTCATCGTGCGCGCCATGCTACCGCCGGGGTCGGGCCGCCCCTCAGCGAACGGGCGGCTCGGGTCGATCGTCGTCGGCGAGCGCGGCCGCCAGCTGCGCGCCGCGCGCCTTCCGCAGCTCACGGATCGTCGCGGCCCACTCGGGCTCGGGTTCGTCCGCGGCGGGCGGCGGCGGCTCCTCGTCCGGCGGCTCGGGCATGCGGTCCTCGGTCATCGCGTGTAGATCCCCTGTGGGTCGAGCACGTCGCGGATCAGCCGCATCTCCTCGGCGCTCGGCGACGGCGTCTGGCCGACGTCGTCCGCCACCCGAGGTTCCCATCCCATGTTGGCGCGGATGTCCTCCATGGTCACGCCGGGATGCAGCGTCACCAGGGTCATCTCCCCCGTCGCGGCGTCGAACACGTACGTCCCGAGGTCCGTGACCACGTCGGTCGGTCCGTTGCCCGTCCATCCGCGGGCGGCGTCGTGCGCCGGATCGCCGCTGTGGCCCGGCGAAGTGCGGAAGTCGATCCGGTCGACGAACGACCGCGGCGCCTGCCGCATGATCACGAGGATCCGCTTCGCGTGGATCGCGATCTCGCAGGCGCCGCCCGACCCCGGGAGACGGACCGTCGGGTGCTCGTAGTCGCCGATCACGGTCGTGTTGAGGTTCCCGTGCCGGTCGATCTGGGCGCCGCCCAGGAACGCCACGTCGACGAGCCCGCGCTGCAGGTAGTAGGCGAACAGCTCGTACATGCTCGTGATCGCCGTGGCGCCCGTCGCGAGGGTCGGGTCGCCGATCGACAGTGGCAGCCGCTCGGGCCTGGCGCCGTAGACGCCGGACTCGTAGATGAGCTGCAGTTCCGGGGCCACGGTGTGCTGCGCCAGGTTGCACACGATGTTGGGCAACCCCACCCCGACGAAGCAGTTCCGGGCGCCGCCGAGCAGCCGCGCGCTCGCGGCGATCATCAGCTCGTTCTTCGAGTACCCCGGGCCGGCGGCGGGCTCGCTCACGCGTACCGCCCGTAGTCGACCTCGCCCGAGAGGGCCGGCTCGGGGCGCAGCCGATCCCAGTGGGCGTCCCCGAACTTCTCCACGTACTCGCGGTGGTTCGCCAGCCCGTGCACCCACTCCGCGAGCCACGCGTCCAACGTCGCCGGGTCCTTCGCGATCCGGTCCCACTCGAGGTAGAACACGTTGTCGCGGTCGTAGTAGCCCTGCGTGAACGAGGGGTGGCAGGCGAAGGGCTCCTCGACCACGGCGTCGACCACCGCGCCCGGGATCACGGTCCTGTTCGGGTCGCGCCGGATCACCGCCTCGGGCACCACCTCCTCGACCACGACGATCACGCGGTCGGCGGCGAGTGCCGCCTCCTTCTGGCAGCCGAGCAGACCCCAGATCTGGGTGTCGCCGTCGGCGTCGGCGCGCTGCGCGTGCACGATCGAGACGTCGGGCCGCAGCGCCGGCACGACGTAGACCTCGTCGTCGGGGTCGTACGGCGAAGTCATCGGCACGATCTTCGGGTTCACCCGGGGGATGTCGGACTCGTAGTAGCTCCTGATCGGGAAGAACGGCAGACGCGCCGCGCCGGCCATGTACCGCGAGACCATCCCGAAGTGGGAGTACTCCTCGAGCTCGAGCGGCGCGGGGTCTGCCTTCTCGACGCGGCGCCGGACCGCATGCAGGTTCCCCACGCCCGGGTTCCCCATCCAGCTGAAGATGAGCTTGCTCGCCACGCCCGCGCCGATCATCTGGTCGTAGATGACGTCGGGGGTCATCCGCGCGAGCGTCAGGTCGCGGCGCCGCTGGCGGATGATCTCGTGGCCCGCCGCGAAGCAGATGAGGTGCGTGAAGCCCTCGATCGCGACGGTGTCGCCGTCGCGCACGAGGTCGCGGACGGCGTCCTGCATCGTCGTGACCTTGTCAGAGCTCACCGGGCGACCACCCGTCCTCCGGGCCGCGCAGGACGCAGAACTCGTTGCCCTCCACGTCGCGCATCTGGGTCCAGAACGAGCCGCCCTCCTCGATGTACCCGCGGACGGTCGCGCCGAGGGCCAGGAGCCGCTCCACCTCGGCGGCCATGGATCCGGTCGGCCGCACGTCGAGGTGCACCCGGTTCTTCACCGTCTTCGCCTCGGGCACCGACTGGAAGTACATCCCGGGTGTGCGACCGGTGGGGTCGCGCAGGAACGCGCCGTCGTCGTCGGGGTCGTCCGGGTCGTGGTCGATCTCGTACCCGAGCGCACCCGCCCAGAAGGTGGCGACGTCGAGCGGCACGGCACAGTCGAAGGTGAGGGTGTCGGGCGTGAGCCCCATCTACCCCTCCGCTTCGACCTCGGCCACGACCTCGTCCAGGATGTCGAGGGCGACCCGGGCCTGGTCCTCGCGGAACACGAGCGGCGGGCTGATCCTGATCGCATCGTCGCCGCACCCCAGCACGAGGAGCCCGCGCTGGAACGAGCGCTGCTCCACCGCCGCCGCCTGGTCGTGGTCCGCGAGCGAGACCCCGATCCAGAGCGCACGGCCCCGGACCTCGGTGACGATCGGGTGCCGCTCGGCGATCGCCCGCATCCCGTCGAGGAACACGTCGCCGACCGCGCGCGCGTTCGCGAGCAGGTCCTCCTGCTCGATCACGTCGAACGTCGCCAGCGCCGCGGCGCACGGGATCGGCGAGCCACCGTAGGTCGACCCGTGTGCGCCGAGCTCCCACGACATCAGGTCCTCGCGCGCGATCATCGCGCCGAGCGGGAGCCCGCTCGCGATGCCCTTGCCGCTCGTGATGATGTCGGGCGTCACGCCTTCCTGCTCGATCGCCCACATCGTCCCGCTGCGGCCCATCCCCGACTGCACCTCATCGCAGACGAGCAGGATCCCGTGGCGGTCACACAGCTCCCGGAGGTAGGTGAACCAGCCCTCCGGCGGCAGCACGTAGCCGCCCTCGCCGAGCCAGGACTCCACCACGATCGCGGCCACCTCACCCGGGGAGACCATCCGCGTGAACAGGACCTCCTCCAGGTAGTCGAAGTCCCCGTAGAAGGAGTGGTACACGCTCGGGAGCATCGGGCCGAAGTTCGTGCGGTACTTCGCCTTCGACGCCGTGAGCGACACCGAGCCCATCGACCGCCCGTGGAACGACCCGTAGAAGCCGATCAGGTACTGGCGGCCGGTAGCGTAGCGCGCCAGCTTGATGGCGGCCTCGACCGCCTCGGTCCCCGAGTTCGTCAGGAACGTCCGCGCGGTCGCGCCGCCGAACGGCGCCGCGGCGCCGAGCCGCTCGCACACGTCGGCGTAGATGGGGAGGTAGAAGTCCGACGCCGAGTAGTGGAGCAGCTGCGATGCCTGCCGCTGCACCGCCTCGACCACCGTCGGGTGGCAGTGCCCGGTCGACGTCACCGCGATCCCGGCGTTCAGGTCGAGGAAGATGTTGCCGTCCACGTCCTCCACGATCGAGCCCGCGCCTCGCTTCGGCACGAAGGGGTACGCGCGCGGGAGGGACGGGGACGTGACCCGCTGGTCGCGCTCGATGCGTGCCCGGGCCTCGGGACCGGGGATCTCCGTGATCAGCTTCGGGCCGACGTGGGCGGCCAGCCCTTCGTGCTCCATGTCGACGGAGCTCACTCCGCGATCACCGTCCGCGACTGCTCCCGCAGGTACTGCAGGACGTAGTAGGGACCGCCCCCCGCCTTGCCGGTCGTCCCCGACCCTTTCCACCCGCCGAACGGCTGGACGCCGGGCCACGCGCCGGTGGTCGAGCCCGCCCGGCGGTTCACGTAGACGACCCCCGCCTGGATCCGGTCGAGCCACTCGTCGACCTCGCCCTGGTCCTCGCTGAAGAACCCGGCCGTGAGGCCGTATTCGGTGTCGTTCGCCTTGTCGATCGCGTCGTCGAGCTCGTCGAACGGCGCGACCGCCACGAACGGGACGAACAGCTCCTTGCGCCAGATCCAGCTGTCCTCGGGCACCTCCACGATCGTGGGCTCGACGAACAGACCGCGGCCGAAGTCGCCTTCGGTGATCCGCTGCCCGCCGGTCACGACGGTCCCGTTCTTGCGGGCCTCCTCGGAGGCCTCCTCGTACGCCTCCATCGCGGGCTCGTTGATGATCGGCCCGAGGTAGACGTCGCGCTCGACCGGGTTGCCCACCTTGATGCCCTCGGTCTTCGACTTCAGGGCCGACACGAAGTCGTCGTAGACCTCGCGCTCCACGTACACGCGGCTGCACGCCGAGCATTTCTGCCCGCCGAACCCGAACGCGCTGCGGAGTACGCCGTCGCTCGCCTTGTCGATGTCGGCGTTCCTCGTGACGATCGTCGGGTTCTTGCCGCCCATCTCGCAGATCACGGGCTTGGGCACATCCGTCGAGAAGTTCTTGTAGATGTCCATGCCGACCGGGTACGAGCCGGTGAAGGTCACGCCGTTCACGTCGCGGTGTTTCCACAGGTGGTCACCGGCCACGGCGCCGCGGCCGGTGATCAGGTGGAACGCGCCGGGCGGCACGCCGCCGTCGCGGTAGCACTCGTACAGCTTGTAGCCGAGGAGCGCACCCTGGTTCGACGGCTTCAGCACCACGGTGTTGCCGGCCACGAGCGCGCCGCTCGAGGGCCCGCCCGAGAGCGCCATCGGGAAGTTGAAGGGGCTGATCACGGCCCACACCCCGTGGGGACGCAACACGTCGTAGTAGTCGCCCGCGGCGCCGAGCCCGCTCATCGGCACCCGGAAGCCGTCGTGTTTCTCCACCTCGTCGCAGTTCCAGCGGATGAGCTCGGCCGTCTCCTGGACGTCGCCGAGCGCCTCGAGCCGGTTCTTCCCCACCTCGTACGCCATCAGCGCGGCGAGGTCGAAGACGCGCTCCTCCATGATGTCGGCCACGCTGCGCAGGATCCGGACGCGCTCGGCCCACCCCATGCGATCCCACTCGAGCTGGAACGCCTTGGCCGCCGCCACGGCGTCGTCCACGTCCTGGATCGTGGCCTGGGAGAACTTCCCGATCAGGAGGTCGTGGTCGATCGGGCTGGGCTCGTCGTAGGTCTCGTCGCGCCAGCGCTCCTCACCGTTCACGACGACGGGATAGGTCTTCCCGAGCTCGGCCCGGGCGCGCTCGGCCGCGGCGTCGTACGCCGCCTGGAGCTCCTCGTTGTCGGCGGACATCGTGGCGTAGGTGATGCGGAACTTCTCGGCCATGGTGGTCGACCCCCTCTCCGGCGGTGCCGCGGCCCGTCGTCGGGGCCGCGGAGGACGGCATGGTATCCGAGGCCATCATCCGGCGTCCGCCGGGTGACGTCGGTGGAAAACCCTGGCCCGGCTGCGTGGTTCGGCCGGACCAGGGGGTACGCTTCGGCTCCCACTGATGAGGCTCGTCACCTACGACCGCGGGGGGCAGCGGCGACTGGGGGCGATCCTCGAGGGTGAGGTGGTCGACCTGCCCGACGCCGTCGGGCACCCGGCTTTCCCCACCACGCTCGAGGGTCTCGTCTCGCGGAGCCGAGGCACCGTCATGGACACGGCGCGCGACGCGCTCGCGCGCGGCGACGTCATGGACCACCGCGTCCAGCGCCCCGCGATCCTGACCCCCCTGTTCCCCCGATCCCTGCTGTCACCCGACGCCGACGAGGTCGAGCGGCGCCTCGTGGGGCCCGAGGAGGAGGTCCCGTGGCCGGCCGGCGCGGCCTGGCTCGAGTACCAGCCGAAGGTGGCCGCGGTCCTCGGCCTGGAGACCGATCGCACGATGCCCGAGGACATGGGCAACCACGTCTTCGGCTACACGCTGGTGAACGACTGGCGGGCGCGCGACGAGAGCGGCGCGCCGGTCACGACCGCCGACGGCGTCCCGATCGCGATCGGCCCGTGCGTGGTGACGGTCGACGACCTCGACCCGCAGACGATGTACCTGCAGGTCCGGGTCGACGGCGACGAGGTGGACAAGGGCAACCTCAACGGCGCGGCCGCCTCGCTCCTGGTGATGATCAGCGACACCTCGCAGGAGGCGCCGCTCGGACGAGGCGACGCGCTCGCCCTCGGCGCCTTCCCCAGCCGCGAACTGTGGCCGGGGGCCACGGTGGAGCTCGCCGCCGAGGGCGTCGGGACCTTGCGGAACCGCTTGGCGCCGGCGACGCCCTGAGGGCGCGCGCGCGGGACCTAGCGCTTCTTCGCGGCCTTGCGCTCCGCGCCTCGCTCGGCGGCGCGTCGTGCCTCGCGCACCTTCACCTTGCGCTGCCGGTCCCTCGCGCTCCGTACCTTCTTCAGATCGCCACGTCCCATGATCGGGTCCTCTCAGTCGTCGTCGTCGTCGCCGCCCTGCGCGAGCTCCTCGCCCCGCCGCTTGGCCGCGTCGATCGCGTTCAGGAACGCGGCGCGCACCCCGGCCTCTTCGAGGTGCCGGATCGCCGCGATGGTCGTCCCGCCCGGCGAGGTCACCATCTCGCGCAGCTCGACGGGGTGCTTGCCTGTGTCGCGCAGCATCTTCGCGGACCCCAGCATCGTCTGGATGATCAGCTCGGTCGCCACGTCACGCGACAGCCCGAGCAGGATGCATGCCTCGATCATCGCCTCGGCGAGCAGGAAGAAGTACGCCGGGCCGCTGCCGCTCGTCGCGGTCACGGCGTCCATGTGCGTCTCCTTCAGCTGGAGCACCTTGCCGACGTAGCCGAGGAGCTCCTCGGTCATGGCGACGTGCGCCTCGGTGGCGCGGCGCCCGGCGGCGACCACGCTCATCGCTTCGTCGACCATCACCGGCACGTTGGACATCACGCGGACCACGGGCACGTCGTCGGGGAGGTGCTTCTCGGCGAACGACGTGCGCACGCCGGCCGCGAACGAGATCACGAGGTCCTCGTCCGTCACGTGCGCGCGGATCTGCTCGAGCAGGACCTCGGTGTCCTGCGGCTTGGCCATCAGGACGAGAACGTTGGCCCAGCGTGCGGCCTCGGCGTTGTCCAGGGTCGCGGTGACGCCGTACTTGCCGGCGAGCTCGCGGGCGCGCTCCTCGCGGCGGTTCGTGACCATGATCTCGTCGGGGGTGCGGCCGCCCGACCGGATCAGGCCGTTGATCAATGCCTCGGCCATCTTGCCGCCGCCCAGGAAGGCGGTCCGTCTGCGTACCTCGCTCATCGCGTCCTCACCAGGTTGGACAGGAAGAACCACAGGTTGGCGGGCCGTTCGGCCAACCGCCGCGTGAGGTACGGATACCACTCGGTGCCGTACGGGATGTACACGCGGACGGGATACCCCTTCGACGCGTAGCGTCGCTGCAGATCCCGGCGGACACCGTACAGCATCTGGAACTCGACCCGCGACCAGCCGTCGGCGAGCTCGTCGACGCGCTCGCGG
>DASQKC010000061.1:0-10680 GCA_035630755.1 Actinomycetota bacterium
TGAGGCTGTCGATCTGCCCGGGGCCCGGGTTCGCCTGCTCGCCGTCGCCGCCGCGCGGCCACAGCAGGAATCCGATCAGCACCACGTTGAGGATCACGACCACGGCGAACACGCGGCGTCGGGCGATCTGCTGCCGCGTGGGACGGCGCCGGCGGGCGACCGGTCGCAGCGCGGGACCGGGGCGGCGTTGCATCCGCGCGAGTCTACCCCGGGCCTGCGGGCGGTCCGCCAGGTCCGCGCGGTCGCGCCGCCGCGAGGTTCACGAGCTGCCCGGGGTCGCGGGCGAGATCGTACAGCTCCTCCTCACCGGTCGACCATCGGATGTACACGGCCTCGTGCGACCGGACGCCCCGCCACGCCGGCACGTCCTCGCTGCCGGCCCACGCGATCGGGACCGCCGCGCCCGGCACCGCCGGCGCGCGCAGGTCGTGCCCGAGGAGCGGCGCGGGCGGCACGACACCTGCCGCGGCCAAGATCGTGGGGACGACGTCGAGGTTCGACGCGAGCCGTGGATCGGCGCCGGTCGTTGCGCCCGGGTCGTAGACGGCGAGCGGGACCTGGATCGAGGCCTCGTAGGGGACCTGCTTGCCGACCCACCGGTGCTCGCCGAAGGAGAACCCGTTGTCCGAGGTGACGATCACGATCGTGTCCTCGGTCTCCCCCCGTGCGGCCACCACGCGCATCAGCTCGGCGAGCAGACGATCCACGGCGAGCAGGGTCTCGCGTTGGGCGAGCCGCGTGGCCGCCAGCTCGGCCGCCCTGCCTCCGTCGATCGGCGGCCGGGCGCGGAGCCACGCGGGTTTGCCGCGGACGTCGTTCAGCGAGGCGTCGCTCGGGACGGGCGTGACGGGACCCGCCAGCGTGCCCGCGTCCCCCGGGGCCGGGGTGTACGGCGCGTGGGGCGCGGGCGGCGCCAGGTACAGGAACCACGGTCGATCCGGCGGCGCCCCCAGGGCGAACCCGAGCGCCGCCTGCCCGAGGACGTCGGTCACGTAGTCGCGGGGCTCGCGCCCGACGCGGCGGGCGACGCCCTGGTCGATCAGCTCGTACCCGTAGTACGTCGTGTCGATCGCGTCGTTCGTCTTCGCGAGCCACCGGTCCCACCCGGGCGGCACGTACGGACCGCGGTCCCACGGGTAGCCGTTGAGGTACTTGCCGACCATGGCGGTCCGGTAGCCCGCGGCGCGGAGCCACACGCCCAGCGTGGCGTCCTCGTCCATGCGCCACCCGGTCTCGTTGTCGGTGACCCCGGTCACCCACGACGGCTGCCCGGTCAGCAGCGTCGCCCGCGACGGGCAGCACATCGGGGTGGAGACCACGGTCTGCGGGAACCACCGCCACCCGCTCGCGGGCTCGCCGAGCTGCCCACGCAGCCACGGCATCCCGTCGGGCGCGCCGGTCACGGAGTCGGCCGGCTGGTCGTCGGTGACGACGATGATCACGTTGGACGGTAGGTCAGGCGAGCGCGCGGATCTGCCGATCGGCGCCAGCAGGACGAGGATCAGCGCGGCGACCGCGAGGGCGCAGGCGACGCGCGCCCGCCTCACCGGTCGAGCCAGCCGCCGCCGCGGCCGTGCGCCGCCGCCACCACGCCCGCCGCGATGGAGAGGGCGATCTCCTCGGCCTCCCGTCCCCCCAGGTCGAGGCCCAGCGGCGATCGGAGCCGCGCGATGTCGTCCTCCGCGACGCCGCGCTCGCGGAGCTCGTCGACGTAGCGGCCCACGTGGCGGCGCGAGCCCATCACGCCGATGAACCCGATCGAGCTGCCCAGGAGCTCCGCGAGCTGATCCGTGACGCCCGGCGCGTCGTGGTCGGTGAGCACGGCGGCGTCGAACGTCGCGAGGTCGAGGCCCGCGAGGTCGTCGACGGCCGGGGCGTCGCCGGGCGTGACCCGCTCGGACCGCGGCTCGACCAGCACCGTGTCGTACCCGAGCCGCGCGAGGTGCGCGCGCACGCCGCGCGCGACGTCGGTCGCCGAGATCACGATCGCGCGCGTGGGCCCCGGACGGGGAGCGACGAACACTTCGACGTCGCCGAGGTCGTGATGGAAGACCGCGGTGGCCGGCTCGCCCGTCGCGGCCGCGGTCGCGGCGGCGGCGACGGCGGCCGCGTCGTATTCGGCGCAGCCGAGCGTCCCGCGGACGGCGCCACCCGGCTCGATCGTCATCGAGGCCCCCACGCGGCAGGGCGGCGTCCCGCTGACCACCTTCACGGCCGTGACCTCGACCCGGGGACCCGTGGCCTCGGGGGCCGGGGGGACCGGCGCCGGCGTGGTCGCGTGGCCAGTGGGGTGCGCGCCGGTCCCCCCGGCGAGCAGCCCGACGGCGTGCGGCACGACCGGCAGGATCGCGCCGAGCGACTCGGTGACACCGCGCGGGCTCCCCGGCAGGTTCACCACGAGCGCGTCGCCGACCGTCCCCGCCCGGGCCCGCGACAACGACGCCATGGGCGTGTGCTCGAGTCCGGCCGCGCGCATCAGCTCCGCGAGGCCGGGCGCCTCGCGATCGAGCACGGCGAGCGTGGCCTCGGGCGTGACGTCGCGCGATCCGAACCCGGTCCCGCCCGTCGTCACGACGAGCGCGTGGGTCGCGGCGAGGCGGCGGAGCGCCTCCTCGATCCGGTCGCGTTCGTCCGGCACCACCTCGCGGGCGTCCACGTCGAAGCCGGCGTCGCGCAGGAGCGCCTCGGCGGCGTCCCCGCTCTCGTCGACCCGCGTGCCGTGCGTCACGCCGTCCGAGACGGTGAGGACGGCGGCGGTCGGCGACATCACCTCACCCCGCGGCGGTCGCCTCGGCGGCCGCGAAGTCCGCCAGCGCGGCGTCGACGAACCCGGACGCCTTCGTCAGGCTCGCGCGCTTCGTTCGCCCGAGTCCGCCCCGGAACCGCTCCCCGACCGAGACGCGCGCGCCCCGCTCGACGAGCGCGTCGGCGAGCGTCTCGAGCGTGCGCCTGGGCGCGACGTCGTACGTGCAGAAGACGGCGGCCGAGCGGCCGAGGAGCGACGGCAGGGCCGCGACGCCCTCGAGGGCCTCCGACGGCGGCCCCACGCCGGCCACGATCTTCCCGGCCGTCCACGTCCCGACGATGACGGCGTCCGCCGCCGCCAGGGTGCCCTCGTCGCATCCGCGGAGCGACGCCGCGGACGACGTGTGGCCCCGCGCGCGGAGCTCGTCGCGGATCGCACGCGCGACCGTGAGCGTGTACCCGCGGCGGCTCTCGTAGAGCACCAGCACGTCCATCGGCGCTATGTGTAGCAGGCCCGGCCACGGGCCGCCGACCCGCCTCGCGCGCGGCGGCGGTACGCTGGGTGGATGCCGACCGCCTCCATGCCCACGACCGGTCCCCTCGTCGACACGTTCGGCCGCGTGGCCGACGACCTGCGGATCTCGGTCACCGACCGGTGCAACTTCCGGTGCACGTACTGCATGCCGGCGGAGGGCCTGGCCTGGCTGCCGAAGACCGAGGTGCTCACGTTCGAGGAGCTGACGCGGGCCCTCGCCGTGTTCGTGGGGCTCGGGGTCCGATCGCTGAAGATCACGGGCGGGGAGCCCACCGTCCGGGCCGACCTGCCCCGGCTCGTCGAGATGTTCCGCGAGGCCGGCCCCGCCCTCGACATCTCGATCACCACGAACGGGCTGCTCCTGGACCGCCTCGCCGCGCCGCTCGCCGCCGCCGGCGTGGACCGGGCGACGGTCTCGTGCGACTCGCTCCTGCGGCATCGGTTCGCGGAGATGACCCGTCGCGACGCCCTGGACCGGGTCCTCGAGGGCCTGCGGGCGGCCGAGGCGGCCGGGCTCACCCCGATCAAGATCAACACCGTCGTCATCGGCGGGACGAACGACGACGAGGTCGTCGAGTTCGCCCGGTGGTCACGCGGAACCGGCTACGAGGTGCGGTTCATCGAGTACATGCCGCTCGATGCGCAGCACGAGTGGGAACGGGCCAAGGTCGTGCCGGGCGCACGCATCCTGACGGCGATCGACGCCGTGCACCCGCTCGTCGCCGAGGGGACCACGAGCGAGCCGGCGACCACCTACCGGTTCGCCGACGGGGCACCGGGCAGGATCGGCGTGATCGCGAGCGTCACCGAGCCGTTCTGCGACACGTGCAACCGGCTGCGGCTGACCGCCGAGGGCATGGTCCGATCGTGCCTGTTCGCGCTCGAGGAGACCGACCTCCGCGGGCCGATGCGCGACGGTGCGAGCGATGACGAGCTCGCGGCGATCATCCGGCGGACCGTGTGGTCGAAGTGGTCGGGCCACCGCGTGAACCACGACGACTTCGTCCAGCCGGCGCGGTCGATGTCGATGATCGGCGGCTAGGCCTCCATCGCGAGCCGGGGGATGTCGCCCGCAGGGTCGAACCCGAGGATCTGGCCGTAGAACGACAGCTCCGCCTCGCGCGCCGCCACGATCGTGGCCGCCTGTCGGAAGCCGTGCCCCTCCCCCTCGAAGAGCAGGTACGCGTGCGGCACCTCCCGCGCACGGAGCGCGTCGACGATGCGTTCGGCCTGCGAGGGCGGGACCACCTCGTCGTCGGCGCCCTGCAGCACGAGCATCGGCGTCGCGAGCCGGTCGACGTCGTTGATCGGGCTGCGCTCGCGGTAGGTCGCCTCTGCCTCGGGCCACGGGCCCACGAGCATGTGCTCGTACCGCGATTCGAACTTGTGCGTGTCGCCGCTCGCGAACGGCACGAGGTCGGCGATCCCGAAGTAACAGGCGCCGGCGGCGAACACATCGGTCCACGTGAGCGCGCACATCACGACGTAGCCGCCCGCGCTCCCGCCCCGCACGAGGAGACGGTCGCCGTCGACCTCGCCGGCCGCGACGAGCCCGCGCGCCGCGTTGACGCAGTCCTGCAGGTCGACCACGCCCCAGGCGCCGTATAGCCGTTCGCGGTACGCCCGCCCGTAGCCCGTCGATCCCCCGTAGTTCACGTCGACGACGGCGAACCCCCGCGAGGTCCAGTACTGGATCCCCAGGTCGAAGATGGGGGTCGTGGCGCCGGTCGGTCCCCCGTGCGCCGTGACGATCAACGGGGGCAGCTCGCCGTCGGGGGCGACGACGTCCGGGTGCACCGGCGCGTAGACCAGGGCGTGCGCGGTCAGACCGCCCTCGGTCGGGAACTCGAACGCACGCGGGCGGGACAGGCGCGAGGGGTCGACAGGGAGCGTGACGCTCTCGCGCAGCACCTCGACGGACCGGGCGTCGACGTCGAGCCACACGACCTGGTTCGGCAGGTCGGCGGCGCCCGCGATCACCACGATCGCCGACCCCTCGGCCACGACGCAGGGACCCCACCGGAGGGCATCGTGCGGCAGGTCGAGGTCGAGGAGCTCCCCCGTGGCGGGGTCGAGGATCGCGAACGCGGTCCGGCCCTCGGCGCCGTAGCAGCAGGCGATACGCCCGTCCCCCAGGAACGAGAACGACCGGTCGCCGAACACCCACTGCGGGTAGCCGAACTCGGCCTCGGCCGCGTGGAGCACCGTTCGGTCGTCCCCGCGGATCCGTTCGAGGTTCCACCATCCCGACCGATCGCTCGCGAACACGAGGGCGCCGTCCGGGCTCCACTCCGGTTGCCAGATCGACTCGCCCGGGCCCGCCCCTGCCACGACCGTCGGCGTGCCCACCGCCTCGGCGTCGGCCGTGAGCTCCACGACCGAGAGCTCGGTCCCGTCCCACGGCATCCACGGCAGGTCCCAGGCGAGGAACGAGAGCCGGTGCCCGTCGGGCGAGATCCGCGGGTTCGCGTAGAAGTCGCGCCCGCCGACCAGCACCCGCGGCGCGGCCGACCCGTCGGTCGGCAGCGCCACGAGCTCGTTCACCACGGCGGCCGGTCCCTCGCCGAGGTCGTGCCGCTCCCGCACGCCGATCCACCAGCGGCCGTCGGCCGACACGCGCCCGTCGGCGAAGCGCCACGCGCCGTCGCCGACGTCGGGCGTGATCGGCCGGGGCCCCTCCCCGGGGTCGATCCGGTAGAGCCGCCCCTCGGGGTGCCGCGAGGCGATCACCGTGCCGCCGTGCACCGCGTAGGCGCCCCCGCCGTACTCGTGCACCATGGTCCTGACGTCGAAGCCCTCCGGGACGACGTCCCGCGGCTCCCCGAACGGGTGCCCGGCGACGAGGGCGGTGCGCCCCTCCGCGGGCCGGAGCTCGAGCCAGTACGCGACGCCGTCCTCGAGCCAGAGCTCCTCGAGCCCGACCGCCTGCTCGGCGAGCATCGCCGCCGTGATCGGCGAGGGCCACGTGCCGTAGGGCGCGACGGTGCTCACGACGGCCGCTTCCCGACGATGACGCGGGTGACCTTCAGCCAGCCGCCCTTCGTGCTCTCGACGTCGCGGAACCCGCCTCGGCGGAACACCTTGCGCACGTCCCTCGCGCGGTCGGGGTCGGTCTCCATCAGGAGCCAGCCGTTCTTCCGGAGCCAGTCGGGGGCCTCCTCGACGGCGCGACGCACGAGCCCGAGCCCGTCTTGGCTGCGATCGGTGAGGGTGTGCACGGGCTCCCACTCCTTGATCTCGTCGGGCAGATCCTCGACCTCGCCCGCCGCCACGTACGGCGGGTGGAGCGTGATGACGTCGACCGACCCGAGGAGCGTCGCGGGCAGCGGATCGAACATGTCGCCCACGGTGAACCGCGCCTTCAGGCCGAGCCGGCGGGCGTTGCGCCGCGCGAGCTTCACCGCGTCCTCGGCGATGTCGGCCCCGTACACGCGGGAGGCCGGGACCTCGTGCGCCACCGCGAGGGCCACGGTGCCGGCGCCCGTGGCCAGATCCACGTGGATCGGGTGCTTGCGCTTGCGCAGGCGCCGCACGGCCTGCTCGGCCAAGAACTCGGAGGAATCGCGGGGGACGAACACGCCGGGCTCGACCAGGATCTGGAGGTCCCGGTACTCGGTGAACCCCTTGATGTAGGCGATCGGCTCGCCCTCGGCGCGACGTGCCACGAGGGCCTCGAACCGGCGGGCCGGCTTCGCCGCCACCTTGTCGCCCGGCTTGGGGTCGTAGCCGAGGACGAACCCGAGCAGATCCTCGGCCTCGAGGCGCTCGCGTCCCTTCTGCCAGTGATCGATGGCGGGCGACGCCTTCAGCGTTCGCGTGGCATCGTCGAGGAGCGTGCGGGCCTTCACGGTCGGCGTATGGTAGCCGCTCGCGTCGCTAGACTCGGTGGGTGCCCCGCGACGAGACCCCCGAGACCACGGCGGCGCCGGCCGACGAGGCGGACTCGCCGGCGGGCGGCTCCCCGAACGGCGGTCGCACACGCGGCCCGCGGCGGCGCCGTCCCGCGGCCTCGGCGCCGTCCATCACGCTCACGGGAGACCGGCTCGTCGTGCGCGATCCCGACGAGGGCGAGCGGAAGACGGCGGGCGGCCTGCTGATCCCCGCCACGGCGATCCCGGCGCCCAAACGCCTCACGTGGGGTGAGGTGTCGCTGATCGGTCCGGAGGTCCGGGTCGCCAAGGCGGGCGACCGCGTGCTGTACCTGCCGTCGTCGGGCCTCGAGGTCGAGCTCGAGGGCGACGACTACGTGCTCCTGCGTGAACGCGACGTCCAAGCCGTCGCGACCGCCGAGGGCGAGGCCTCCGAGCGCGGCTCGGGCCAGTACCTCTAGCCGGTCGTCGACCTCCGGCCCGCCAGCACCTCGACGGCCTCGTCGTGCACGAGCCCGTTCGTGACGAGCAGATCGCATCCCGCGTGCACCGTGGTCCCGTCGAGCGTGCTCACCCGGCCACCCGCGGCCGCCACGATCGCGACGACGGGCGTCCAGTCCCAGACACCGCACGGATCGTGCTCGACGCACGCCTCCACGGCTCCAGCCGCCACCTGCATCTGCCCCCACGCGTCCGAGAGCCCTCGCGAGCGCCGGGCCGCGTCCACGAGCCGCAGCAGGCGATCGCGGTCGGTGCCCGTCGCCCACTCCTCGACCCCGGAGTGGCCGACCGCGGCGTCCGCGAGCCGCGCGACGTCGCTCACGCGGACGGCCGAACCGCCGTGCGTCGCCGGCTCGCCAACCACCCCGATCCACCGGTCCCCCACCGCCGGCGCGTCGACGAGGCCGAGGACCGGCGAGTCGTCCACCTGCAGTCCGACGAGCGTGGACCACAGCGGCACTCCGTCGGCGAAGTGCTTCGTCCCGTCGATCGGGTCGACCGTCCACCGGCGGGCGGCCGCGGTCACGCCGCTCTCGCCGCGCTCCTCCCCGAGGATGGCGTCACCGGGGAACCGCGCCGCGATCACCGCCCGCAGCACGTCCTCGATCGCGACGTCGACCCGGGTCACGGGGGTGCCGTCGGCCTTGTGCTCGACGTCGTGACGTCCGCCGAAGGCGGCCAGGGACATCCCGGCGGCCATCTCCGCGAGCTCCTCGGCGAGCGCGCGCTCGTCCTCGAAGGGCACCGCCTCACCCCGCCAGGAAGCTCAGCCGGACCGTCCGGTCCGGGTTGTCCAGGTTCGGGTCCACCACGACGACCGACTGCCAGACGCCGAACTGGGGTGCGCCGGCCACCACGGGGATCGTCAGCGAGGGCGCGACGAACGCCGGCAGCACGTGGTCGCCCCCGTGGCCGGCGCTCCCGTGCGCGTGCGCGTAGCCGGCGTCGCGCGGGACCAGCCGGTCGATCGCCGCGGCGAGGTCGGTCTCCGACCCGCTGCCGGTCTCGATGAGCGCCACGCCCGCGGTCGCGTGCGGTACGAACACCTGGAGCAACCCGTCCCCGCCGCCCTCGGCGGCGAACGCGCGGACCTCCGCCGTGAGATCGGTCACGAGCCGGTCCCCCGTGCGCACGCGGAGCTCGGTCGTGCGCATCAGGCGAGCGTCTGCGTGAGCGCGGGTTCCGCCAGGACCTCGGTGTGCCCGTGCGGCGCGAACCCGGCGAGCGGCAGCTCCCACGCCGTGCTCGGCCACCGGACCCGGGCGACCCCGGCCACCACGTCGTAGACGCCGGTGTACAGCGTGCCGAACCCGTGCGCGTAGGCCGTGGAGAACAGCGGGGCGCGCAGGAACGCGTCGACGAACGAGGCCGCGTCGGTCGCGGGATCGTCGAGCAACCGCACGATCGTCTGCTCTCGCTCGATCGTGCGCGTGGCCTTCGCCTGCTCGGGCCACTCCACGATGCCCTGGTGGTTCGTCGCGGCCGGGAACGACCGGAAGATCGGCTCGCGGTCCGGCGACAGGTACGCGGTCAGCACCGCGCCGGTGCGATCCGTGAGCGTGAGGTTGTGGCTGAGCGAGTACGGCAGCCGCGTGAGCGCGGCGCGGGCCTCGCCGATCGTCGCGCACGTCTCCAGGAGGTAGCGGAGCACGATCGGGATGCCGAACCCGTCACCCAGCACGCGGCGGCCGCCGAACGTCAGCGAGACCGCGAGCCCGTCGTCGTTCATGCCGTCGAGCAGCCCCCACAGGCAATCGGCCATGCCGATCACGCGCTTGTCGAGCAGCTGCGTCAGCCACACGATCCCCTCGAACCGGGACGGGGCGTAGTCGTAGTTCCGCACCAGCAGCGGCCCGCCGTCGCGCGTCCAGACGCCCTGCGAGCAGGCGGCGAGGTAGGGCGGGGGTTTGTAAAGCGAGAGCATGCGGGCGGCGAGGTCGCCGCCCCCGGCGAGCTCCACGACGTGGTCGTACGCGGGCACCAGCTCGGGCATGTGCGCGCGCAGCATCCGCACGCTCGTGGCGAACGACGGGCGCGCGGCCTCACCTTCGCGCAGGAACCACGCCTTGTAGTGCGGCCACTTCTCCTCGAAGACGGCCTGCCACGCCGGCCCGAGGTCGAGCGCCTCCGCGGCGCGGAACGTGAACGGGAGCATCGGCATGGTTGGCGGAGATGTTCCCAGGGCCGGGGGTCGTACGCCAGCAGCCGTCGCGCTCAGAGCATCTTGAAGCCGAAGGGCTCCGGCTCGGTGATCGGTGGCGACTCCGCCCCGGGCGGCTCGCTCGTGAACTGACCCTTGATGCCGGTGATCCACGACCGCGCCCGGTCCAGCAGCTCGTGGTCGTCGTCCATGAACCGGCCCCGCGTGACCATGATCCCGAGGTCGGCACCGGGGTAGCGGTACTGACCGACCCCCGCGATCCGCAGGTAGAAGGCCTCGGTCTCGTCGGCCACGGTGTGCCAGTCGGTGTCGCGGCGCGCGAATGAGATCGCGCCGTCGCCCCCCGTCTTCCAGATCCCCGAGGACGGCGCCTGGGTGATGCGCTCGGTCACGTCCTCGGTCTGCTTGAGGATGAACTGCGTCCACTCGTCGAGGTTGTGCGTCTGGGCCCAACGCTCGTTGAGCTCGCCCACGTCGATCTCGTAGTCGACGTCCATGAACTCCAGCAGGTGGAACAGGAACAACGGCATGTCGCCGTAGGCCACCGCCGTCACGTTGGTGATCGACGAGGCACCGGTGACCCGCGGGTTGAGCTCGCCAAGCCACATCTCGCCCGTCTCGGCGTCCAGCAGGTAGTCGAGCTCGAAGTACCCGCGGTAGCCCTCCTGGCGCAGACGCTCCCCCATCGCGATCGTGCGCTCCCGAGCGGTGCGGCGCTGGGTCTCGCTCAGCAGCTCGGGCGACACGTCGTTGCCGCACCAACCGCCGTCGTACGGGGTCAGCTCGGGGAAACCCGTCAGCTCGGCCATCAGCGGTCCCACGAGGGTGCCGTGACGCGTGATGACACCCTCGATCGCGAGCTCGCGCGG
>DASQKC010000062.1:0-4578 GCA_035630755.1 Actinomycetota bacterium
AAGGACTGCGAGGGACCGAGTGTCGCGGCAGGAGGGCGCCTCCGCGGTGGAGTTCGCCCTGATCGCGCCCGTGCTCTTCATCGTGCTGCTCGGGATCTTGGAGTTCGGGGTTGCCTTCCTGCAGGTGCAGTCCATCCGGACGGCGGTCCGCGAGGGCGGTCGCCAGGCGGCCGTCGGGGCCCCGATCAGCGCCGTCCAGCAGCAGACGGTGGACGCCTCGTCCGGCGCGATCCCGCCCGGCCAGGAGGGGAACGTCGACGTCGACCGCTGGTGCACCCCGCAGCAGATCGGCGAGGACGTCCACGTCGCCTACGACACCACGCAGCTCCCCGACGGCGGGGTGATCGTCCGCATCCCGTTCATCCCCGAGATCCGGATGACACCGGTGATCACGGCCACCTTCCGTTGCGAGGCCTGACGATGCGGGTTCGACGGCACCGGGGCGAGCAGGGCGCCGTCGCCGTGATCGTGGCGATCCTGATGGTCGTCCTGATGGCCGCCGTGGCACTGACGGTGGACGTCGGCGGGCTGTACCTGCGCCGGCGCGAGCTCGTGAACGGGTCCGACGCCGCCGCGCTCTCGGCCGCCCGGACATGCGCCCGCGGCGGGACCGACACGCGGTTCGCCACGCCCGAGCTCGCGGCGGACGCAGGGGTCCGCGGCAATTCGAGGATCACGGTCGACGAGGTGGCCGGGGCCGACATCACGGCGATCACACCGTGCGGCCTGCAGTGGGGGCACGTGAGCGTCAGCTACACGAGCCAGCAGGCGCTCGAGTTCGCCCCGGTGCTCGGATTCCACCACGAGTCGCCCGTCACGACCAAAGCGACGGCGAGCTGGGGGCTCGGCAGCAACAACCCCGTGCCGATCGTCGTCAGCAGCCTGCTGTCCGTGAGCTGCCCGGTGCCACCCAGCGGGTTCCCCACCCCCGGCCAGACCTGCGCGTTCTGGTACGACAACGACCGTCTGAACGGGGGGAACTTCGCGTTCCTCAGCCTCAACTCGCACGGCTGGGACGTGCCGATCGGCTCGAACTGCAGCCAGGCCCAGGCAGGCGGTACCTCGACGCTGACCGGCTGGATCGACGGGTCGATCCCAGCGAGCGTCGCGCTGAACTGGACCGATCCGACCTACGTCTGCACCGACACCGGCATCCGCGGCGTGGGCGGCAAACACGGCCCGAACTCCCAGCTCTGGTCCGCGCTCGCCGACCTCGAGGGCGAGGTCCGTGACTTCCCGATCAACTGGGAGGGGCCGGGCGCGCCGCCGTTCGCCGGCGCGCCGCCGCAGGGCGTCGTGTACCAGCAGGGGAACATCGACAAGTACGACATCATCGGCTTCGCCTCGCTCCTGATCGTCGACGTCGTCTCCGTCGACGAGGCGCAGGGAGGCGTGGGGACGTGCGAGACGAAGAACAACGACCCGGTCGCGTGGACGAGTGTCGGCCAGACGCTCGACCTCGACACGATCACCGACGCCAACGGCGGGTGGCAGGGGTGCCCGAACCGGACCCCCGTCGACCAGCTGATGAACCTCGTCGTGACGAAGGCCCGCACGCCCGATCCGGCCTGCTGCACCCTGGGTGTCGACTACACGTACGACCCGGTGACGCGGGAGATCACCTGGCAGGGCGCCGTCCCCCGGGACACGAAGGTGAGCTTCGATTGGATGCTCGACCCGAACAACGGTCCGTGCGGGCCCTTGCCGGCGAACAGCAGCGCGATGTGCGTGGTGACCGAGTGGCAGCACTCGACCCTCGACCCGGGGTTCCCGGCCGGCACCGACAACAACACGGTCTTGCGCCTGTGCGACCCCGTGTACGCCACCTGCCTCGATCAGTAGCCGCCCGGTAGGGTGACGAGCCGATGGCTCGGTACGTGGCGCTCCTGCGCGGCATCAACGTCGGGGGGAAGAACCTGATCAAGATGGCCGCCCTCGCCGCCTGCTTCGAGGAGCACGGGTACGGCGACGTCGTCACCTACATCCAGAGCGGCAACGTCGTTTTCACGGCCCGCGGGAGCGGCGCGGCCCTGACGCGCGAGGTCGAGTCGATGCTCGCCGCGACCTTCGACCACTACGAGGCGAGCGTCGTCATCCGGAGCCGGACCCAGCTGCGGGCGATCGTCGACCGAGCGCCGGAGGGGTACGGCGACCAGCCGGATCGGTTCCGCTACGACGTGATCTTCCTGATGCCGCCGCTGACCTCGCGCGCGGCGATCGCCGACGTCCCCCTCCGGGAGGGCGTGGACACCGTGGCCGCCGGCCCGGGCGTCCTCTATCACTCGCGCCTGATCAGCCAGGCGACGCGGAGCCGCCTCAGCAAGGTCGTGGCGCAGCCCATGTACCGCAACCTGACGATCCGGAACTGGAACACCACGACGAAGCTGCTCGCCATGATGGAGGCGTGAGGTGGCGACCCAAGGCGATGTCCGTCGGATCGCCCTGGCGCTCCCCGACGTGGTTGAGGAGGACGACCGCTTCGCGTTCTCGGTCCGGACACGGGGGAAGCTGCGGGGGATCGCGTGGGTCTGGCTCGAGCGGACGGAGCCCGGCCGCGCGAGGACGCCGAACCTGACGGTGCTCGCGGTCCGAGTCGCCGACGCCGGGGAGAAGGAGATGTTGCTCGAGGCGGACCCGGCGATCTTCTTCACGGAGCCGCACTACGACGGGTACCTCGCGGTCCTCGTGCGGCTTGCGGCCATCGGGGTCGACGAGCTCGAGGAGCTCATCACCGACGCATGGCGGAGCCGCGCGCCCCGCGCGCTGGTCCGCGCCTTCGACGAGGCGCGAGACCCGGGCGAACGTTAGGCCGGCACGGTCACCAGGATGACCGCCTTGCCCACCGTGTGCTCGCGGACGAGGTCCTCGAGCGCGGCCGCGGCCTCGGCGAGTGCGTAGGTCCGCCGCACCGGGACGCGCAGGTCGCCGCGCACGACGAGGGCACCCAGCGTCGCGAGATGCGCGGGATCGCCGCCCGTGTTGGACACCGCCACGCCTCCGATCTCGGTCGCCTCGCCGGCGCCGCCCACCACCGAGGTGGCACGCCCGCCGGACCGCACCCGGGCGACGAGCGCCTCGAACCTGCCGGGATCACGGTTGACGCCGTCGATCACGGCATCGAGCCCGTCCGGGAAGCGCTGGTCGAGGGCGGCGTCCAGGTCGCCGGTGTAGTCGACCGTCTCGGCGGCGCCGAGGTCGGTCACGAACGCCTCGTCCCCGGGTCGGACCGTGGCCACCACGTGGGCACCGCGCATCGCGACGAGCTGGATCGCGAACGACCCCACGCCGCCGGTCGCCCCCACGATCAGGACGCGCTGGCCCTCCCGCGGCGCCACCGCCTCCACGGCGCTCATCGCCGTGGTCCCGGCGACACCGAGGGTCGAGGCGTCCATGTCGGAGAGCCCGTCGGGCGTCACGGCGAGACCCCCGACCTGCGGGTTCGCCAGCTCGGCGAAGGAGCCGTCGTGGATCGTGGGTCGCGCGCCCATCGTGCCGAACACGCGCGTCCCGACCACCATGTCGGTGACCCCACCGCCCACCGCCTCGACGGTCCCCGCCACGTCGTTCCCGATCACGACCGGGAACCCGTAGGGGATGTAGGCCTGCATCCCGCCGGCAGCCACCGCGACGTCGTACGGGTTCACACCGGCCGCCGCGACCCGGACGAGGACCTCGCCCTCGCTGGTCGTCGGTGGGGCCGTGTCCCGCACCGCGGGTGGATCGTCGAACGAACCGAGCACGAGCGCCTGCATCGGGTGCCCCTACCCTCCGGACGACGGTGCGAACCCATCGGCGCCGCAGGCTATCCCGCGGCTCGGTGCCGGGCTGGCGCGTCTGGCGCGTTCTGCGTATGGTCATCCGCGCAACCGGACGGGGAGCGGAGGGGGCGTGGCCGAGCTGCGGCGTACCGAACGATGGCCCGCGCTGCTCGCCGCCGGTCTGACCATCGGCGCCCTCGAGGTGGTCGTCGCGGTCGCCTTCGCCGCGTTCGTGTTCGGGGGCTTCCTCGACTACTTCCTGGCCGAGGGGATCGGCATCTACCTGGTCGCCGCCGTGGTGACGCTCGCCCTCCTGGCGTGGCGGGCCGGCGCGCGCGGGGTGGTCGGAGGCCTGCAGGCCACGGGCGCGGCGCTCCTGTCGATCGTCGCCGCGACCGCGGCGGTGAACGCCCACGGCAGCGTCTACCCGGGGTTCCTCACGATGGTGTCGGCGACCATCGTCGTGACGGTCCTCTGCGGTGTCGTCTTCCTCTGGCTCGGCCGGCGCCGGCGGGGGAACGTGATCCGGTTCATCCCCTACCCGGTCGTCGGGGGGTTCATCGCCGGCGTCGGGTGGCTGCTCCTCTCGGGCGGCATCCACGTGGCCATCGCCGAGTCGCCGTACTTCACCGACCTGGTGGAGCTGATCGAACCGCGCGAGCTGCGGCTGTGGATCCCCACCCTCGCCTTCGGGGTGATCCTCCTGCTCGCCGTGCGCCTGGTGAAGCGACCGCTCGTGATCCCGATCGTGATCGGGCTCGGCCTGGTCGCCTTCGTCGGGGTGGCCCTGGCGACCGGCTCCTCGCTCGATGAGGTGCGG
>DASQKC010000063.1:0-24943 GCA_035630755.1 Actinomycetota bacterium
CTAATCCTGTTCGCTCCCCTAGCTTTCGCGCCTGAGCGTCAGGTAAGGCCCAGAGATCCGCCTTCGCCACCGGTGTTCCTCCTGATATCTGCGCATTTCACCGCTACACCAGGAATTCCGATCTCCCCTACCTACCTCTAGTCGGGCAGTATCGGATGCACGCCCGGGGTTGAGCCCCGGGTTTTCACATCCGACTTACCAAACCGCCTGCGCGCTCTTTACGCCCAATGAATCCGGACAACGCTCGCTCCCTACGTCTTACCGCGGCTGCTGGCACGTAGTTAGCCGGAGCTTCTTCTGCAGGTACCGTCACGATCGCTTCGTCCCTGCCGAAAGAGGTTTACAACCCGAAGGCCTTCATCCCTCACGCGGTGTCGCTGCGTCAGGCTTTCGCCCATTGCGCAAGATTCCCCACTGCTGCCTCCCGTAGGAGTCTGGGCCGTATCTCAGTCCCAGTGTGGCTGGCCGTCCTCTCAGACCAGCTACCCGTCGAAGCCTTGGTAGGCCGTTACCCCACCAACAAGCTGATAGGCCGCGGGCCCATCCCTCACCGGCGGACCTTTCCTCGGCTGGCCATGCGGCCGGCCGAGAGTATCCGGTATTAGCTCCGGTTTCCCGGGGTTATCCCAGAGTGAGGGGCAGGTTGCCCACGTGTTACGCACCCGTTCGCCACTGATCCGGGGGCCGAAGCCCCGTTCACCGTTCGACTTGCATGTGTTAGGCGCACCGCCAGCGTTCGTCCTGAGCCAGGATCAAACTCTCCGTAGAGATCGCATCGCCGCGCGGCCACGAGGGCCGATCGGCTCAGCTGTTTCCGTGGAGTCGGCCGAGCGGAGGAGGCACCCCCCGCGTCGGCCTATTCCTGACCCGCCCCCGAGGGGGCGGTTCTTGTGTGTCTGTTCGTCGTGCACGGTGCGCGGCGAACCGCGCCCGTGCCTGACGAGGCACTGGCATCCACACGCTGTTCAGTTCTCAAGGTGCGGAAGACGCACGTCTCCCTGCGGTCGAAGCCGTTATCAATCTTGCGCAGGAGTTCCGCGCCGGAGACAGATGGTAACAGCCTGGCCCGACCCGTCAACTCGAGGCGTCGGCCACCCCTGTGACCTGCGCGAACCGGCGCCGCCCGACCTGCAGCGTTTTCCCCACGATCTCCTCGAGCGCCAGCTCGGCGTCCGGATCATCCAGCACGGTGCCGCCCAGGCGCACCCCGCCTTGGGTGACGCTGCGCTTGGCCTCCGCGTTCGAGTCGGCGAGCCCCGCGGCCACCAGCAGCCGTGGCAGCCAGACCGCGCCCTCGCGGACGGCCTCGGCCGGCAGGCTGATCTGCGGGACGACCTCGGGCGCCTCGTGGTCGCGGTGGACCCGGTCGAACGCCGCCTCGGCCCGCTCCCCCGCGCCGGCGCCGTGGTACAGGTCCACTACCGCACGCGCCATCGCGCGTTTCTCGTCGTTCGGGAGGAGCGTCCCGTCGGCTAGACCGGCCTGCACGCGAGCGTGCTCCGCCGGACCGGCATCGGCCGCGAGCAGGACGTAGGTGGGGATGACCTCGTCGGGGATCGACATCAGCTTGCCGAACATCTCGTCGTCGGGATCGTCGATCCCGACGTAGTTGCCGAGCGACTGGCTCATCTTCTGGACGCCGTCGAGGCCCTCGAGGAGCGGGGTGGTGAGGGCGATCTGCGGGGCCTGCCCGTGGTGGCGTTGCAGGTCGCGCCCGACCAGCAAGTTGAACAGCTGGTCGCTCCCCCCCAGCTCCACGTCCGCCTCGACCGCCACCGAGTCGTACCCCTGCAACAGCGGGTACAGGAACTCCATCAACGAGATCGGGCGCCCGTCGGCGAACCGGTTCGCGAAGTCGTCGCGCTCGAGCATGCGCGCCACGGTCGTGGCCGAGGTCAGCCGCAGGACGTCCTCCATGTCGAGCCCTTCGAGCCACTCGGCGTTGCGGCGGAGCTCGACGCGGTCCATGTCGAGGATCAGGCCGAACTGGGCGAGCAACGGCTCGGCGAACGCGTCGACCTCGTCCTTCGTCAGCCGCGGGCGGGTGTCAGACCGTCCGGTCGGGTCCCCGACGCGAGCCGTGAAGTCGCCGACGATCAGGACGGGGATGTGGCCGAGGTCCTGGAACCGTCGGAGCTTGCGGAGGACGACCGCCCAGCCGAGCGTGACCGCGGACGCGGTCGGATCGAGGCCGAGCTTCACGCGCAGGGGGCGACCGAGGGCGAGCTTGTCCTCGAGGCCGCCGTCCGGGACGATCGCCGAGGTGCCGCTCGAGAGCAGCTCGAGGGTCTCGCTTGTCATAGGCGCGCAGGCTACCAAGGGACGCCGCAGGTCAGGGGACGCTCACCCGGATGCGGTTGGCCCGGGGGCCCGTCGTGTGGTCGATCGTGCTCACGTTCGTGGGCGCGGCTTGTTCGCTGCCCGACATCGACCAGGTGGCCGAGCGCCCGCTCGCGCAGACGTCGTTCCTCTACGCGTCGGACGGGTCCCTCATCACGCCGCTGCACGCGACCGAGGACCGCGTCGTCCTGCGTCGCGATCAGATGCCGCAGTCCCTCCGCGATGCGACGGTCGCGATCGAGGACCGCCGCTTCTACGACCACCACGGGATCGACCTCGAGGCGATCGGGCGGGCCGCCGTGGTCAACCTCACCGAGGGCGAGGTGGTGGAGGGTGGATCGACGATCACGCAACAGCTCGTGAAGCTGCTCTACATCGGGGACGCGGAGACCTTCGCCCGCAAGGCCGACGAGGCGGCGCTCGCCTGGCAGCTGGAGGACCGGCTCTCCAAGGATCAGATCCTGACGCGGTACCTCAACACGGTCTACTTCGGGCAGGGCGCCTACGGGGCCCAGGCCGCCGCCCGCACGTACTTCGACGTGGACGCCGCCGACCTGACGTTGTCGCAGTCGGCCGTCCTCGCCGGACTGATCACCGCCCCGAACCACTTCGACCCGTTCATCCGGATGGCCTCGGCGCGGGGTCGACGCGACGTCGTCCTGCGGTTGATGACCGAGGAAGGCATGATCGACCGCGCCGCGCGGCGCGCCGCGCGGCGCGAACCCATCCGGCTGCGCCGGGAGGGGCCCGCCGAGTCCCGCTACGCCTACCCCCACTTCGTGGACCATGTGAAGGCGTGGTTCATGGCGAACCCCGCGTTCGGCGAGACCCGCGCCGACCGGTACCGCCTCCTGTTCACGGGTGGGCTGACGATCACGACGACGATCGACCCCGAGGTCCAGGCCTCCGCCGAGCACGCCGTCCGCTCGGTGCTCTCCTACCCGGGCGACCCCGACGCGGCGGTGACCGTGATCGACCCCCGCACGGGCTACATCCGGGCGCTGGTCGGCGGGGACGATCACGACTACTGGGCCGACGTGCGGGCCGGGCGCGTGAACCTGGCGACGGGGATGGGCGGGACCGGGCGGCAGACCGGTTCGGCGTTCAAGCCGTTCGCTCTGGTCGCCGCGCTCGAGCACGGCATCTCCCCCGACACGATGTTCGCCGCCCCCGCCTCGCTCGCGCTGACGCTGCCCGACGGCGAGGTCTGGCCGGTGACCAACGCCGGGGGCGCGGGCTACGGCACGATCAGCCTGCGCAGCGCGACCATCGACTCGGTCAACACCGTGTACGCCCAGCTCATCCAGCGCCTCACCCCCGAGGTGGTCGTGGAGACGGCGCGCCGCATGGGGATGCGCTGCTGCCGACGGATCGCGCGTCCCGCGACCGAGCTCGCCGCGTACCCGGCGGCGGTGCTCGGGGCGAACGAGGCGAACACCTTGGAGATGGCGAGCGCCTACGGGACCATCGCCACCGGCGGCCAGCGCGTGGACCCGATCCCGGTGGTCACCGTGACGGCCGCCGACGGGTCGATCCTCTGGCAGGCCGACCCCCGACCCCAGCAGGTGATCGATCCGCCCGTCGCGTCCGCGGCGATCGACATCCTCTCCGACGCCGTGCTGTACGGGACCGGCAACGCGGCGAACATCGGCCGGCCACAGTTCGGCAAGACCGGCACCGACGACACGAACGTGAACGCGTGGTTCGTCGGCGCGATCCCCCAGCTCACGGCCGCGGTGTGGGTCGGTTACCACGCGGGGCAGATCCCCATGGTGCCGCCGCGGACCCGCACCACCGTGTACGGCGGCACCTACCCGGCCCAGATCTGGCGCCTCCTGATGCTCGGCGCGACGGACGGGATGCCGCGCGAGGCGTTCCCCACACCCGAGGTCGACTACGTCGCCATCGCGATCGACGGATCGCAGAACCCGCCATGCCTCCCGAACCCGTACACGCTGCCCCAGTACATCCAGACCGTGCACTTCATCGTGGGGACCGAACCGACCCAGGTGTGCACGAGCCCCGACGGGGTGCAGGACGTCCCGGTGCCCTCGGTCGTCGGACTCGGGCGCACGGCGGCGACGGGGTCCCTGGAGCGGGCCGGCTTCTACGTCCGCGTGGAGGCGCAGCCCTCGACGCAGCCGCCGGGGACCGTGATCGGGCAGCTCCCCACCGCCGGGACGTACGAGACCCAGACCGGCACGGTCGTCATCACGGTGGCGTCGACGCCCGGCCCCTGACGGGCCGTGGGGATGACACCCACGGCGAGCCGGCCACGCTGAACCGCCACGGGCGATCGACCGCCCGTCGGATCCCGACGCGGGGGGACGCCACCACGCGACCCGGCGGGGTCCCACGCTCCAACCACACCGTCCGGCCGAGCACGAGGTCCTCGCCGTCGTGCCGGCGATCGAGCCCGAAGGCGGCCGCGAGGCGCCCGGGGCCCCGGCAGAGGTCCCGGTCCGGCACGCCGCCGCGGCGCGCGCGCATGAGCGCGATGCCCCGCGTGGGCTCGGCCGCCCGCAGGAGCACCGCGCTCCCCACGTCGATGCGGTCGGTCACCACGTTGCAGCAGTGGTGGATGCCGTAGGAGACGTACACGTAGAGGGTCCCCGGGCGGCCGAACATCGAGCCGTTGCGGGGCGTCGGCCCGCCGAACGCGTGGCTCGCCGGGTCCTCGGGCGGGTACGCCTCGGTCTCGACGATCATGGCGCGCAGGACGCCCTGGGGCGATCGCGCGGCGAGCGTCCAGCCCACGAGGTCCCGCGCGACCTCGGTCGCGGGGCCGGCGAGATCGCGGCGACGCGCGCGGGCGGCCACGGCGCCGCGTCAGATCTGGCCGAAGAGCAGGAGCAGCAGCGCCTTCTGCGTGGGGACGCGGTTCGCGGCCTGCTCCCATACGGCGGATCGGGGACCGTCCAGGACCTCGTCGGTGATCTCCTCACCGCGGTGCGCCGGCAGGCAGTGCAGGACGATCCCGTCCGGTGCCATCCGGTCGGTGAGCGTCGCGTTCACCTGGTAGGCCCGGAACACCAGCGACCGCTCCTCGGCCTCGTCCTCCTGCCCCATGCTCGCCCACACGTCCGCGTAGACCACGTCGGCGTCGGTCACGGCGGCCACGGGATCGGTGGTGACGGTCGCGCTGCCGCCGGTGTCCGCGGCGATCTCCTGCGCGCGCTGGACCACCTGCGGGATCGGCGCGAACCCCGCGGGGGTGGCGACGCGCACGTGCATCCCTGCCTTCGCGCCGGCGAGCAGGAGGGAGTGGGCCACGTTGTTGCCGTCCCCGACGTAGGCGATGACCCGGCCGGCCAGATCACCGAACCGTTCGCGCACCGTCAGCAGGTCGGCGAGCGCCTGGCACGGGTGCTCGAAGTCCGACAGGGAGTTCACGACGGGGATCTCGGCGGCCCCCGCGAGCACCTCGAGCCGCTCCTGTTCGTAGGTCCGCAGGACGATCGCGTCGACGTAGCCCGAGAGGACCCGGCCCGTGTCCTCGATCGACTCGCCGCGGCCGAGTTGCAGATCCCCGGCCGACAGGGTGAGCGGGTGGCCCCCGAGCTGCGCGATGGCGACGTCGAACGACACGCGGGTCCGGGTCGAGGCCTTCTCGAAGATCATCGCCACGGATCGTCCGGTCAACGCGTCGGTGTGCGCCGTGCGGTCGGCCTTCATCGCCGCGGCGACGTCGAGGAGCGACGTGAGCTCGGCGGGCGTCAGATCGTCGACGGACAGGTAGTCGCGGGCGGCCATGGTGGCGCAGTCTAGTGCGGGCGCCGCGCGGGCCGCCAGCGCGGCGTCAGGTCTCGACGGTCCGCAGCGTCCCGCCGGTGCGGACCGCGACCGTCGCGACGATCGCGTCGATCACCGGCGCCGCCTCCTCGTCGGTCAGCGTGCGGTCGGGGGCGCGCAGCGTGATCGCGAAGGCCAGGCTCTTCGTGCCAGCGGACAACGCGCCGCCCCGGAACAGATCGAACAGGGACACGTCCTCGAGCAGATCGCCGCCCCCCTCCTGGATCGCCGTGAGGACCTCGCCCGCGGGGATCGCGTCGTCGAGGGCGAACGCGAGGTCGCGGCGCAGCGGCGGGAACCGGGGGACCTCGCGGTAGGTGAATCCGTCCGTGGCCGCGACCGAGCTCAGCCCCACCACGCCGACGCTCACCCGGCCGTCGATCCCCAGATCGGCGGCCACGCGCGGGTGGATCTCGCCGAGGACCCCGACCGCCCGGTCGCCGACCACCACGGATGCGGCGCGGCCCGGGTGGAACGGCCCGGGGGGGACGTCGCCGAGCGACCACGCCGCCACCCCGAACCCGTCGAGGAACGCGGCGAGCACCCCCTTGGCATCGAGGACGTCCAGATCGCGGGCCGTGGCGTCCCAGCCCTCGGCGGCGTCCCCCGACACCACGAACCCCGCCTTGCGGTGCTCGGTGAAGGGATCCCCCAGGCGGAACGTGGTGCCCACCTCGAACAGGGCGACCACGGCAGCGCCGGCGGCCTGGTTGCGCGTCACCGCGCGCAGGAGCCCGGGCGTGAGCCGCGTGCGGAGCCAGGACTCCTCCGCCCGGAGCGGGTTCGCGATCGCGATCGCGTCGGTGTCCCCGAACAGGTCGAGGTCCTCCTGCGACGCGAACGGCGCCGGGCGGATCTCGCGGAGGCCCGCGCGCGAGAGCAGCTCCTTCGCGCGGCGGACCTGCGCGTACGTCGCGGGGACGCCGCCGGCGTGCGGCGCCCGCGGCAGGGCCGAGCCGACGCGGTCGTACCCCTGGACGCGGACGACCTCCTCGATGAGGTCCACCTCTCGCTCGATATCGACGCGGTAGCCGGGGACCTCCACCTCGACGAGGTCGTCCGCCGCGGCACGGTGGTCCATCGCCAGCGTGTCGAACACCTCGGCGGTGTCGGCGGCCGTGACCTCGTAGCCGAGCAGATGGCTCGCGCGCGACGGTCGGACGCCGACCCAGCGCCTCGGGGGGGTCGCGCCGCCCTCGGCGACGCCCGTCAGGACCTCCGCCCCCGTCCAGGCCGCGATGAGCGCGGCGCCGCGGGTCGCGCCACGGTCCAGGCCCTCGGGATCCGTCCCCCGTTCGAACCGGTGCGACGCCTCCGAGTGCAGCCCCAGCCGGCGGGCGGTCAGCAGGACGCCACCGCGCGTGAACCACGCCGACTCCAGCAGCACGTCGGTCGTCGTGGGGCCGACCTCGCTCGTCTGCCCGCCCATGATGCCCGCCAGGGCGACGGGCCCCTCGAGGTCGCAGATCAGGAGGTCGCGGTCGGTCAGCACGCGCTCCACGTCGTCGAGCGTCGTGAGGCGCTCCCCGTCGGCCGCGGCACGGACCACGATGCCGGGCCCGGCGAGCCGCGCCAGGTCGAACCCGTGGAGCGGCTGCCCGAGTTCGAGCATCGCGTAGTTCGTCGCGTCCACCACCGCGTCGATCGGCCGCATGCCGCAGGCGGTCAGGCGCGACTGGGCCACGAGGGGCGAGGTGGCGCGGCGGACGCCGCGGATCACGCGTCCCAGGTACCGGGGGCAGGCGGCCGGCTCATCGATCCGGATCGTCGCCACCGCGTCCGCCCGGTCCGACACCTCGGCCAGGGAGAGGTCGGGGGGCGCGAGGGGCACGCCGGTGAGCGCGGCCACTTCGCGGGCCACGCCGTAGATGCTGAGGAAGTCCGGGCGGTTCGGCTCCACCTCGATGTCGAGCACCGGATCGTCGAGCTCGAGCGCTCCCTTCACGTCGGTGCCCGGGACCCACGTGTCGTCGAGCACGAGGATGCCGGTGTGGTCCTGCGAGATCGCGAGCTCCGACGGCGAGCAGAGCATCCCGTTGGACACGACGCCCCGGATGGTCTTGGTCGCGAGCGGCCCGTCGAGCCCCGGCACCCGTGCGCCCGGCGGCGCCCACGGGACCACGTCGCCCGGCGCCATGTTCCGCACGCCCACGACGAGCTCCACGTCTCGGTGCCCGTCGTTGATCCGCGCCACGCAGAGCGTGTCCGAGTCCGGATGATCGCGCACCTCCAGCACGCGCACGGCCATGACCCCGTCCAGGCCCGCCCATGGCTCGAGGATGCCCTCGACCTTCACCCCGCGGTGGGTCATGCGTTCGGCCAGCTCGTCGGCGGGCAGGTCCGTCGGCGCGAACTCCCGCAGCCACCCGAGCGGCACCCTCACGACGCGGCGTCCCACTGCGCGAGGAACCGGACGTCGCCGTCGATGAGCAGCCGCATGTCGGGGATCGCGTACCGGAGCAGCGCGATCCGCTCGATGCCGACGCCGAAGGCGAACCCCGTGTAGCGCTCGCTGTCGTAGCCGCAGTTCTCGAGGACCTGCGGGTGCACCATCCCGGCCCCGAGGAGCTCGATCCAGCCGTTCCCGCACACGCGGCAGCCCACGCCCTCGCACAGGAAACACGACACACCGACCTCGGCGCCCGGCTCGACGAAGGGGAAGTACGCCGGCCCCAGGCGCACCCGGCGAGCGTCCCCGAAGAGTCCTTTGGCCATGGCCTCGAGGGTCCCCTTCAGGTCGGCGAACGTGATGCCCTCGTCCACGACGAGCCCCTCGACCTGGTGGAAGACGGGGAGGTGCGTCGCGTCGGCGGTCTCCCGACGGTAGACGCGGCCCGGCGCGATCACGTAGATCGGCGGGGGCTCGCTCTGCATCGTGCGGACCTGCACGGCGCTCGTCTCGGTGCGCAGGAGCAGCTCGGGGTGGCCGGGGATCGCGACGTACAGCGAGTCCTTCATCGTGCGCGCCGGGTGATCCTCGGGGATGTTCAGCGCCTGGAAGTTGTGCCAGTCGTCCTCGATCTCGGGTCCTTCGGCGACGCGGAACCCCAGACGCAGGAACACCTCGACGACCTCGTCCTCGACGATCGTGAGGGGATGCAGCGACCCCGTGCGTCCCCGGCGGCCGGGGAGGGACAGGTCGACCCGGTCGGCCGCCAGCAACGCGTCCTCGGCCTGGGCCTCGAGGGTCTCACGCCGCGCCGCGAACGCCGCCTGCAGCGTCGCGCGCACCTCGTTCGCCGCCGCGCCGAGGTCGCGGCGCTGCTCGTGCGGCAGCCCGCCGAGCGCTCGCTGGACCTCGCTGAAGGGCGCCTTGCGCCCGAGCACCCGGGTCATCGCGGCATCGAGCGCCGCGAGATCGGCCGCCGCCTCGGCATCCGCCAGCCCGCGCGCCCGTTCCTCGTCGAGGGTCCGCTGCATCTGGGCCGCGTCCATGGCGGGCGAGTCTATCGGCTGCATCCCGCGCGATCGCCCGCGCGGGTGCTCAGCCCGCGAGCGGGACGCGCAGCGAGAGGGTCAGGTCCTCCCCGTCGAGGGCGGCCCATGCGTCGCCACCCTGCGCCCGCGCGACGCCGCGAACGACGTACAGCCCGATCTTCGACCCGCCGCCGGTCCCCGGCGCACGCGGCGCGTAGAGCCCCTCCAGCTCCTCGGGACTGAACGCCGTCGCGGCCCGTCGGGACGCCGTGAGGATCAGCATGTCCCCGTCCCGACGTCCGACGATGCGGACGTCGCCGTCGGCGCCCCACCACACGAGCGCCTCGCACGACGCGAGGATCGCGCTCCGGAGCCGAGCGGGGTCGACGAAGAAGGGGCCGGGGTCGCCGGCGAACGTCACGGCCGGGTGATCGGGGTCGCGCGACTGCTGGGTCACGACCTGCGCCACGAGCGCCCCCAGGTCGACCGACTCGGGGAACAGGTCGAGCGCGCCGGCCGCGACCCGCGCGGCGTCCACGAGGAGCCGCACGACCTGCTCCATCCGGTCGGCATCGTGCAGGATGCCCGTGAGCATCAGGGCGCGCTCCTCCTCGCCCATCTCGGCCCACCGTCGCTCGAGGGTGTACCCGAACCCTTTGAGCGCCGTGAGCGGAGATCGGATGTCGTGGGCCGCCGCCGCGATCAGCGTCTCGAGGGCAGGCGCCGAGGTCCGGCGACGCCGCGCCCATTCGAACAGGCAGATGGTCCCCGCGGCGGCCAGGTTCAGCGACTCGGCCCGGCCGTGTTGGGGCACGTGCACGACCGCGTCGGCGAGCGCCCGGTCCTCGGGGCCCAGGCCCTGCGCCTCGTTCCCGAAGAGGAAGGCGACCGGGCCCGTCAGGTCGGTCGCGTACAGGCTCTGCGCGCCGTCGCCCGCCATCGCGAGCACCCGGAACCCCCGCCCGCGCAGCGCCGTGACGGCATCGGCGAGCGGGGCGTCGCGGACGATCGGCAGGTGGAAGACCGAGCCGGCCGAGGCCCGGACCGTCTTGGGGTTGTAGACGTCGACGCTGGCGCGGGTGAAGACCACGCCCGTCGCGTCGGCCGCATCGGCCGAGCGCAGCACGGTCCCGGCGTTGCCCGGATCGCGGACCTCGTGCAGGATCGCGACGCATCCGTCCCCGGCGAGCTCCTCGATCGGGCGGTCCACGTACGGCGCCACCCCGACGACGGCCTGCGGCGTCACGGTCGATGCGATGCGGCCGATCCCGGCGGCTCCCACGTCGCGGACCGGGACGCCCGCCTCGGCGGCCGCCAGCGCGAGGGGGTCCAGCGGATCGGCGGTGAACACCTCGGCGAGGGCGGGGGGCGCCTCGGCGAGGGCCTCGCGGACGCCCTGCGCTCCCTCGACCAGGAAGCGACGCGCCTCATCCCGGAAGGCCCGCTTGCGCAGACGGGTCGCGGCGCGGACCGCAGGGTCGGCGCGGCTCACCCCGGGCGCCCGGTCGGCGACGTCACGCCACGGAGTCTAGGGGGCGGACGTTCAGGCGGCGTCGCGGGCGGCGTTCGCCGTCGCCACGAGCGCCGCGAAGGCCGCGGGGTCGTGGACCGCGAGGTCGGCGAGGATCTTGCGATCGACCTCGACGCCGGCGGCCTTCAGGCCCGTGATGAACGCCGAGTAGGTCGTGCCGTTCGCGCGTGCGCCGGCGTTGATGCGCTGGATCCACAGACGCCGGAACTGCGCCTTGCGGTCCTTCCGGTCGCGGTAGGCGTAGACACCGGAGTGCTGGACCTGCTCCTTCGCGGCGCGGTAGCGCTTGCGGCGCGTCCCGGTGTAGCCCTTGGCCGCCGCCAGGACCTCGCGGCGCTTCTTCTTGGCGTGGACGGATCGTTTCACTCGAGCCATGGGGACCTCACTTCGCGAGCAGTCGCTTGATCTTCTTCTGCTCGCCCGTCGAACGGACCTCGGCGTAGCCCTCGATCCGACGGCGCTGGCTGCCGCTCTTCTTCGTGAGCATGTGGTTGCCGGTGGCCTTGCGGTGGAGCACCTTGCCCTTGCGCGTGACGCGGAAGCGCTTGGACGTGGCGCTGTGGGACTTCATCTTCGGCATGGTTCCTACCCTTCGTCGGATGCGGGGACGGCCTCGGCGGCCACCTCGGGGACGGCCTCGGGAACGGCCTCAGCGTCGTCGGGAACGGCCCCAACATCGTCGGCGGCGTCGTCGGAGGCGTCGGCGGCCTTCGTGGCCTCGCGCTCCTCCTTCGCCCGCGCCTTCTCGGCGGCCTCGAGGTAGCGGCGGTTGGGCGAGATCACCATGATCATGTTCCGCCCTTCCTGCTTCGGCATGGCCTCCACGATGACGAGCTCACCCAGGTCAACGACCAGACGGTCGAGGATCTTGCGACCGAGCTCGGTGTGCGCCATCTCACGTCCGCGGAACATGATCGTGATCTTGACCTTGTGCCCCGCCGAGAGGAACCGCGTGACGTGCCCCTTCTTGGTGGCGTAGTCGTGCGGATCGATCTTCGGGCGGAACTTGATCTCCTTCAAGCCGGTGCGCGACTGCTTCCTGCGCGCTTCCTTCTGCTTGACGTCCCGTTCGTACTTGTACTTCCCGTAGTCCATGATCCGGGCCACGGGCGGGTCGGAGTTCGGTGCGACCTCGACGAGGTCGAGATCCAGATCACGTGCTTGACGGAGCGCGTCGCGGGTGTCGATGACCCCGATCTGCTGCCCGTCGGCCCCGACCAGGCGAACCTGGGAGGACCTGATCCTGTCGTTGATCCGCGGATCGGTGGAGACCCCGCATCACCTCCTAGACGAACGAGCACCGGCAGCCACGAGGCGACGCCGGTGCATGACGAACACACGTGCTTCTCGCCCGCCGAGTATAGGGGTCCTCACCGACCCGCGTCGACCGCATCGGGGAGGCGTCGCAGCAGGTCAGCCATCTCGAGCGCGGCGACGGCGGCCTCCCAGCCCTTGTTCCCGTGCTCCCCGCCCGCCCGGGCCTCGGCCTGGGCGAGGTCCTCCGTCGCGAGGATCTCGAAGATCACCGGGACGCCGGTGGCCCGGGTCACCTCGGCCACCCCCCGGGCCGCCTCGTTGGCGACGAGGTCGAAATGCGCGGTCTCGCCGCGGACGATCGCCCCCAGGGCGAGGACGGCGTCGTAGCGGCCGGTGCTCGCGAGCCGACCCGCGACCAACGGGATCTCGAATGCGCCCGGGACCCATGCCACGTCGACGTCATCGGCCGCGACGCCGTGATGCGCCAGGCCCGCCACGGCACCCTCCACGAGCTTCGCGGTGACCGTGCCGTTGAACCGCGCGGCCACCACCGCCACGCGCCGGCCCGCGCCCGCGGGTGCACCGCGCAGCTCGTTCATGCGTCGGCCCCCGGTACCTCGAGCAGGTGCCCGAGCTTCTCGGCCTTCGTGCGCAGGTACACGGCGTTGTGCGCCGTCGGCTCGATCTGCAGCGGGATGCGTTCGGCGATCGACAGGCCGTACCCCTCCAGGCCGGCCCGTTTGTCGGGGTTGTTCGTGAGCAGCCGCATGGAGCGGACCCCGAGGTCGACGAGGATCTGCGCCCCGATGCCGTAGTCCCGTTGATCGGCACGGAAGCCGAGCTCGAGGTTCGCCTCGACGGTGTCCCGGCCGCGGTCCTGCAGCTCGTAGGCGCGGAGCTTGTGCGTGAGCCCGATGGCCCGCCCCTCGTGGCCGCGCATGTAGAGCACGACGCCGCGCCCCTCCGCGCCCACCAACGCCAGCGCGCGCGCCAGCTGCAGACCGCAGTCGCAGCGCAGCGACCCGAACACGTCGCCGGTGAGGCACTCCGAGTGGACCCGCGTGAGCACCTCCTCGCCGTCGCCGACGTCGCCCAGCACGAGGGCCACGTGCGTCCGGCCGTCGACCTTGCTCTCATACGCGCGAGCCCGGAACTCGCCCCACTCCGTGGGGATCGCGGCATCGGCGACCGGGGTCACGAGCACCTCGCGCCGCCGGCGGTACTCGATGAGGTCGGCGATCGAGATCAGCTTCAGGTCGAACGTCTCGGCGACCTTCACCAGTTCCGGGAGCCGCGCCATCGTGCCGTCCTCGTTCATCACCTCGCAGATCACCCCGGCCGGGTACAGACCGGCGAGGTGCGCGAGGTCGACGGCGGCCTCCGTGTGGCCGGCGCGGCGGAGCACGCCGCCGTCCTTGGCGCGCAGCGGGAACACGTGCCCCGGTCGCAGGAAGTCCTGCGGCCGGACGTCCGGGTCGACGATCGCGCGCGCCGTGGCCGCGCGATCCTCGGCGCTCGTGCCGGTCGTGATGCTCGGGCCGAAGTCGATCGAGACCGTGAACGCGGTCTCATCCCCGCCGTTCGAGCTGACCATCTGCGGGATCTGGAGCTCGTCGAGCCGCCAGGACGCGACCGGTAGGCACACGATGCCGCGACCGTGCGTGACCATGAAGTTGAGCGCCTGCGTGGTGCAGTGCTCGGCAGCGATGATGAAGTCCCCCTCGTTCTCACGGTCGGCGTCGTCCACGACGAGGACCATCCGGCCCTCGCGCAGGTCCGCGAGCGCGTCCTCGATCGTCGCGAAGCGAGGGCGATCGAGCGGGGCGTCGGTGTGCTCGGTCATGGGGTCGTCCCTTCCGTGAGGAGGCGTTCGGCGTAGCGGGCGAAGACGTCGACCTCGATCGCGACGGCGTCACCGGGGCCGAGGGCACCGAGCGTCGTCACGTCGCGCGTGTGCGGGATCAGGGCGATCGAGACCCCGTCGGAATGGACCTCGGCGATCGTCAGGCTCACGCCGTCAAGGGTGATCGAGCCCTTCTCCACCGTGTAGCGACGCAGCGGGGCGGGGACGCGCAGGCGCAGGCGGGATCCGCCGTCGCCCTCCCGGTCGTGGGCGAGGACCTCCCCCAGCCCGTCCACGTGCCCCTGCACGAGGTGGCCGCCCAACCGGGCGGCCAGCGTGACGGGCCGCTCGAGGTTGACGGCGTCCCCGGGACGGGCCCGGCCGAGCGCGGTGCGCGCGAGCGTCTCCTCGGACAGGTCGAACCCCAGGTGGTCCTCCCCGCGCACGACGACGGTCAGGCACGTCCCGCTGACGGCGACCGAGGCGCCGATGGGGCTGCCCTCGGTCACGAGCTCGCAGCCGACCGTGAGGCGGCTCCCCTCCAGGGAACGGACGGCGCCGCGCTCCTCAACGATCCCGGTGAACATCGGCCTCCACCCGAAGATCCGCGCCCACGGACGTGACGTCCGTGAACGACAGGCGTCGCGCGCCGGCGATCGGCGTGAACCCGCCGCCCGCGAGCATCCCCGGTGCCGCCGCCCCGCCCACGAGCGTGGGCGCGATGTAGGCGACCACCCGGTCGACCAGGTCCTCGCGGACGAAGGACCACGCCAGCGTGGCACCGCCTTCGAGGAGCAGGCCCTGGACGTCGCGCTTGCCGAGATCGTCGAGCAAAGACGGCAGCGACACGCCGCTGGGATCGGCGGGGAGCACCGCGATGTCGGCGCCGACGGCGACCCATCCGTCGATGCGCGCGTCGGGCATGCGCTCCGTGGTCGCGACGAGGGTCGGCGCGTCGTCGTCGGCGAGCGCGCCGCCGATCGGCACGCGTCCCGCGCTGTCGACCAGCACGCGCAGGGGGGGTCGCGCGCCCTCGAGCCCGGCCGCATCGCGGACCGTCAGCGCCGGGTCGTCGGCGAGCACGGTGCGCGACCCGACGACGACCGCGTCGGCCCACGCCCGCAGGCGGTGGGCGTCCGCGCGCGCGGCGGGCGAGGTGATCCATCGGCTGGTCCCGTCCGCCGCTGCCGTCTTGCCGTCCAGGCTCGCCGCGGTCTTCCACACCACGAACGGCCGGCCGGTACGGACGTGGCGTTCGAAGGCCGCGTTGAGCCGGCGCGAGGCCTCCTCCCGGATCCCGGTCAGCACCTCGATCCCGGCCTCGCGCAACTGGTGGAGCCCCGGGGCTCCCTCGCCGAGGTCCGGATCGGTGGCCGCGACCACGACCCGGGCGACGCCCGCGTCGATGAGCGCGCGCGTGCACGGAGGGGTGCGGCCGAACCGGTCGCACGGCTCGAGCGTGCACACGACGGTGGCGCCGGTTGCGCCCGATCCCGCCGCGCGCAGGGCCATCACCTCGGCGTGGTCGGTCCCCGGGCCGTCGTGCCAACCCTCCCCGAGGACCGTCCCCGCCGGGGACAGCACGACGGCGCCGACCATCGGGTTGGGGGACACCCGGCCCCAGCCGCGCTCCGCGAGGGCGAGGGCCGTGTCCATGACCGCCTCGTACCGCTGCATCCGCTCCCCTTCCACCCGGGGCACGGAACGGCACGGTCGGCGCGGTCGCCGAGCGACCGCCGAGACGCGCCCTGTCCCCTCTCATCCCGACTCTCACGGTCGGTCCCGGAGTTCCACCGGGTCCACCCGCGCGTGGCGCGCACGGGGTCGCGGACTGTCACCGCCGGTGGGGAGTTGCGCCCCGCCCCGGGAACAGGCGCCGTCAGTATACGGCGGCCCCCTGGGGCCGGCGCTCCTCGGGTCAGTCGGTCCGACGGTCGACCGCGTAACTCGACCCCGGGTCGCGCTTGGCGAAGGACTTCATCTCGGTCGCGACCGCCACGGCCTCGCCGTAGTGGGCGAACCGGCGCCGGTCGGTGCTGGCGATCCCGACCGAGACCGCCACGAGCGGGATGTCCTGCATGACCCCCTTGCGGTCCTCGATCCGGACGAACCCTCGCTCCAGGTCCTCGGCGTCGTAGGCGTCGGCCCGCGCCGCATCGAACCGCTCGCAGATCGCCCGGGCGGTCTCTTCGGCGGACTCGGGCGAGACGACCGCGACGAAGTCGTCGCCTCCGACGTGACCGATGAACCCGTCGGACCCGGCGCGTTCGACGACGGCGTCCTGGATGATCCGCGCCGTGGCCTGGATCAGGCGGTCGCCGCGCACGAACCCGCGCTGGTCGTTGTAGGCCTTGAAGTTGTCGAGGTCGCAGTACAGGACCGCGAAGTCGTTCCCCTCGCGGACCTGCCGCTCGATCTCCTCCTGGATCCGGATGTTCCCGGGCAGCCCCGTGAGCGGTGAGAGGTTGCGCATCTCCTTGGCGCGGCGCAGCGTCCCCTTCACGCGCGCGAGCAGCTCGATCGGATCGAACGGTTTGATGATGTAGTCGTCCGCGCCGGCTTGCAGACCGGTCACCTTGTCGGCCGACAGCGCCTTGGCGGTGAGCATGATGATGCTGGCGTTGGCCGTGGACGGGCTGCGGCGCAGTCGCTGGGCCACCTCGAAGCCGTCGATGCGGGGCATCATGACGTCGAGCAGGACGAGGTCGGGGCGCAGGTCCGCGGCCCGCTCCAGGGCCTGTTCGCCGTCGCCCGCCACGACGACGTCGTACCCGGCGCTCCGCAGGTTCACCTCGACGAAGCGTGCGATGTCCGGATCGTCGTCGACGACGAGGATCACCTCGGCCATCAGCCGGCTCCCGCGACGATCGCCTGGAGCTCCGCCGCGGCGGCCGCCGGATCGGGCTGGCCGAAGATCCCCGACGCGGCGATCAGGACGTTCGCCCCCGCGTCGACGGCCCGTCGCGCGTTCCCGACCTTGATGCCGCCGTCGACCTCGAGGTCGACGGCGAGACCGAGACGATCCACGTGGTCGCGGACCGCCTCGACACGCGGGTACACGTCGGGGTCGAGCTGTTGGTAGGACCATCCGGGCCGGATGCTCATCAGCATCACGTCGTCGATCCGCTCGAGGTAGGGCACCACCGCGTCGACCGGCGTCTCCAGGTTGAGGGTGAGACCGACCCCCAGGCCGGCCCCTCGAGCCTTGTCGATCACGGGCCCCGGCTCCGGGACCGCCTCCAGGTGGAAGCTGACGACGTCGAGGCCGGCCTCGCGGAGGTCGTCGAAGAGGGCGGCGGGTGAGTCCACCATCAGGTGGCCGTGGAGGGTCCGCGTGGTGACGGGCCGCAACGACGCCACCACGACCGCGCCGAGCGCGATCGGCGGCACGAAGTGCCCATCCATGACGTCGACGTGGATGACCTCGGCGAACGGCTCCACGGCCCGGATCTCATCCCCGAGCCGGGCGAGGTCCGCCGCGAGGATCGAGGCTGAGAGTTTGCCCATCGCGGCGTATCGTACCCGCCGCATCCGGCGGCCCCTAGACCCGGACGACCTACGACGCGCGTTCGAACGCCGCGACGAACATGCCGTCGGCGCCGTCCTCGTGGGGCCACAGACGGTGGCGCTCCGCGGGCCCGTCCGGCCCGTCGGTGGCGACGGGACGTAGGTCCGGGCGTCGCTCCGCGAGCAGGTCGGCGACGGCCTCGGTCTCGGCCCGCGGGAACGTGCAGACCGCGTAGACGAACCGACCGCCCGGCCGCACCAGATCCGCCGCCGCCGTCGCGATCGCGAGCTGCGTCGACGCGAGCGTCGGCACCGCCGAGGCCTGGACCCGCCACAGCAGCTCGGGCCGGCGCCGCGCCGAGCCGATCCCCGAACACGGGGCGTCGACGAGCACCCGGTCGACCGACCCGGGGCGCAGTGGCGGTCGACGCGCGTCGAGCTGCACGCGCACGGGCGCCGCCCCGAGGCGGGCGGCCTCCCGCCGCATCGCGGCCAGGCGGCGGGCCCGCACATCGCCGGCGATCACGCGACCCCGCCCCGTACCGTCCGGGTCGACCGTGGCCGCGAGGGCGAACGCCTTGCCCCCCGGCGCTGCGCAGACGTCCGCCACGAGGTCCCCTGCAACGGCGCCCAGGGTCCGCGCGACGAAGGCGCTCGCCTGGTCCTGGATCGCGAACGCGCCCTCCGCGTAGCCGGGGAGCTCGGTGGGGTCGGCCCCGCCCGGCAGGAGCACGCACGACGGATCGACGGCCGCGGGCGCCACCTCGTGGCCGGCGGCCTCCAGACGCGAACGGAGGCCGTCGACGTCGCCCGTCGCGCGCAGGCAGAGCGGCGCACGGCGCGCCAGGGCGAGCGCCGCGTCCTCGGTCGCGTCGCCGAGGACGGATCGGAGCTCGCGCACGGCCCACCGGGTGAGCCCCGTCCGCCCCTCGATCGCCCCGTCGTCCTCCCCGACGGGCGGCGGCGGAGGCCGGTCGGCGATCCGGCGGAGCACCGCGTTCACGAACCCGCGGCTGCGGCCATCGGCGAGGGCGACCGTCTCCCCGACCGCGGCGTGGGGCGCGATCCCCGCCTCGAGCAGCTGGTAGGCGCCCAGCCGCAGGAGGTGGGCGACCCTCGCGTCCATGCGTGCCAACGGTCGCGACGCCCGCGCCTCGATCGCCGGATCGAGGCGCAGGCGCGCGCGGAGCACGCCGTACGTGAGCTCGGTGGCGAAGGCGCGGTCGCGGCGGTCGAGCCCCGACCGTGCGAGCGCGGCCGGCAGCAGACGGTTCGAGTACGCCCCCTCGTCGATCACGCGGCCGATCGCGTCGAGCGCGAGCGCCCGGGCGGACAGCGTCATCCCAACCGCTCGTCGGCCGCGAACCGTGCGCCGCGGGCCCAGTCGCCGGCGGACATGGCCCGGCGACCGGCGGGGGCGACCGTGCGCAGCCGGAGGGCACCTTGGCCGGTCGCGACGAGCACGCCACGCGTGTCGGCTGTCGCGATGGTGCCGGGCGGCCCCGCCGCCTCTTCGTCGGTCACCGACGCGTGGAGGATCCGCACCGGGGTTCCCCGGAACGACGCGACCGCCCCGGGACGCGGTGCCAGGGCGCGGACCCGCCGCACGAGCGCGGCGGCGGGCTCGGTCCAGGCCATGGCGCGGTCCGCGGCGCCGAGCGCCGGCGCCCAGGTCACCCGCGCGTCGTCCTGGGGCCGCTCGGGGAGCGTGCCGCCCGGGAGCTGACGGATCGTGCCGGCGAGGAGCCGGGCGCCCAGGCCGGCGAGCCGCGCTCCGAGCGCGCCGGCGTCGTCCTCGGGGCGGACGGCGTCGTCGAGCTGGGCGAGGACCGGACCGGTGTCGAGCCCCTCGTCCATGCGCATCACCGTGACGCCCGTGATGGCGTCGCCGGCCAGGAGGGCGTGCTGGACCGGCGCCGCCCCGCGCCACCGTGGGAGGAGCGACAGGTGCAGGTTCACGGCGCCGTGCGCCGGCAGGCGCAGCAGGGGGGCGGGCAGGAGGTGGCCGTAGGCGACCACGGCGATGGCCGACGGTGCGACCCCTTCGAGGGCGATCGCCGCGGGACCGCCCTCGGCGACCCCGTCGGCCTCGAGCAGCGGCACGCCCAGCCGCCGGGCCGCCTCGGCGACCGGCGTCGCGCGGAGACGGTCTCCCCGACCCGCCGGCCGCGGCGGGTTCGTGACCACGAGGTCGAGCACCAGCTCGGGATCGGCCTCCACCGCCTCGAGCGCCGGGACCGACCAGGCGTGGTTCCCGAGGAAGGCGACCCGCAGGGTCATCGCTCGGCGCGGCGCGGCGACGCGAGCCCGAGCTCGAACCGCCGGAGCTCCGCCAGCACGGCGCGGCGCCCCTCGTCGTCGAGCCGGTCGATGTAGAGGCGACCGTCGAGGTGATCGCTCTCGTGCTGGAAGATCCGCGCGAGCAGCCCGTCCGCGCTCATCTCCAGGGGTCGCCCGCGGACGTCGACCCCGCGGCAGACCACGTGGGCGGCCCGCGGGGTCACGTGGTACGGACCGGGGATCGAGAGGCAGCCCTCGTCCTCGACCACCTCGCCCTCGACGTCGGACACCACGGGGTTCACCATCACGAGCGGCCCGGTCTCCCCGTCGTCGAACACGAAGATCCTGAGGCTGACCCCGACCTGGGGTCCGGCCAGACCGACGCCCGGCGCCGCGTACATCGACTCGATCATGTCGTCGGCGAGGGCGCGGAGCGCACGGTCGAAGGTCGTCACGGCCCGGGCGGGCTCGCGCAGGACCGGATCGCCCAGCGTACGGATCGGCAGGATCAGCGGGTGCTCCTCATGTTCACAGGTGCGGCTCGGCGTCCACGCGTTCGAGCCCTCCGGCGGCGGCGAGCGTGCGCATCGCGGCACCGAACGCGTCGATCTGACCGGGCTCAAGCGCGAGCAAGCATACCGTCCGACCCTCGAGCGTCGTGACGAGGGAGGTGATGGCGGGGATCGCCGCGACGACCGCCGGGAGCCGGTCGTCGCCCACGGCGCGGAACACGGCCGAGCCCACCGGGAACCCGGCCGCCGCGCGTACCGTCCGCTCCCGCTCGTGGAAGCGGGCCGCGTCGCCGCGGACGAGCGCCTGGATGGCGGGGTCGGACGAGGCCTCGGCCTGCACGATGACCCGGCCCGCGGGCGCGGCCCAGGCCACGGCCTCCATCCACGTCGCGAGCGCGCGCTCCCGCCCGGCCAGACCGGGTCGCCGCAGGCCGAGGTCGGCGTCGAGCACCCCGACCAGGTCGAGCCCTGCGGGTCCGAGGTCGCGGACGTCGCCGGCCCCGCCCACCAGGATCTCCCGGGCGCGCGGGAGCCGGGGACGGCCGGGTTCGCGGACCGGCACCCCCGCGACCGCCCGCGCCCATTCGACGACGCGCTCGGCCCCTCCCCGGCGGATCGCGAACGACCCGCCGCCGCAGACCCGGCACCGTCCCGGTGTCTCGCAGACCGCGCACCGGATCGCGCCGTCCGCCAGCCGCAGCACGCCGCCGCACGACGCGCACGCGGCCGGGGCGCGGCACGAGCGGCACACGGCCGCGGTCCCGTACCCGCGCAGGGGGCTGAAGAGGAACCCTCGCCGGACCTCGGGCAGCGCCTGCACCAGCCGCCGCGCCCGCCCCTCGGGTCCGGGTGGCACGACCTCGACCTTCGGCCAGCGGCGGGACACCGGTGCCACGTGCCGCAGGTCCATGGCCGCCGACTCGGCGGACGGGCACAGGCTCGCGAGGACGAGGACCGCGCCGACCCCCCGCGCGCGGGCCATGCCGACGTCGCGCACGTGCGTCATCGGCGATCGCTCCTCGCGGTGCCCGGGGTGCGATTCGCGGGCGACCCAGATGAGACCCAGGTCCTTCACCGGCGCGTAGACCGCCGGCCGCGTCCCCACGATGACGTCGGCGGCCCCGTCCCGGATCGCGAGCCACGTGCGGTACCGCGTGCGGCGATCGCCCCCCGCGAAGACGGCCACGCGCGGACCGAACCGCTCGCGCAGCAGCGTGACCGTCGCCGGCGCGGGCGTGGCCTCGGGCACCAGCACGATCGCGCGCCGGCCGCCGGCCAGACAGGCCGCGACGGCCTCCGCCGCGGCGGCGCCCTCGTCGTCGGGCGCCGGGCGCACCGTGAAGCCCCCGCTCCCCGACCGCAGCGTGGCCAGGAGCGCCTGTCCCTCCCGGTAGGCCGTGAACACGGGCGACGCCGGGGGCGGTGTGGACCCGACGGCGCCGTCGGCCGCGGCGGGCACGGCGTCCTCCTCGCTCGCCACGCGGGGCGGCGAGAGGCGATCGAGCACGGTCGCGAGCGGTGCGACGTAGCGGGCGGCGACCCACCGCGCCAGGGCCAGCAGCTCCTCGTCGAACGCGGGCACGGCGCTCACCACACGCTGCACCGGGAGCATGCGCGGCGGGACGTCGTCCGTGGGCCCCAGGATCCAGCCCTTCGTCAGCGACCCGTGGAAGCGGAACCGGACGAGCGAGCCGACGCCCGCCCCGAGCTCGGATGCCAGGTCGTACGTGAAGGGACGGTCCAAGGACAGGATCGGCCGGTCGACGCAGACGGCGACCGGTCCGGCGAGGACCTCAGGCGCCGACGGCGCTGCGGAGGGCGTCGACGCGATCGGTGACCTCCCAGGGGAACTCCTTGCGCCCGAAGTGCCCGTACGCCGCGGTCTCGCGGTAGATGGGGCGACGCAGGTCGAGGTCGCGGATGATCGCGGCCGGCCGGAAGTCGAAGAGCTCCCACAGGATCCGCTCGAGCGCCTCGGGGTCGACCTGCTCGGTCCCGAACGTGTCGACCATCAGCGAGACCGGGTGCGCGGTGCCGATCGCGTAGGCGACCTGGAGCTGGCAGCGGTCGGCGAGGCCCGCCGCGACCACGTTCTTCGCGACGTAGCGGGCCATGTACGCGGCCGAGCGGTCGACCTTCGTCGGGTCCTTCCCGCTGAACGCCCCTCCGCCGTGCGGCGCGTACCCGCCGTACGTGTCGACGATGATCTTGCGTCCGGTGAGGCCGGTGTCGGCCTTCGGCCCGCCGATCTCGAAGCGTCCGGTCGGGTTGACGAGCACGCGGACCGCCTCGGTGCCGAGCTCGGGGAACTCCCGCAGGACAGGATCGATCACCTCGGCCTCGACGTCGGGGCGCAGGAGGGTCTCGACGTCCACCTCCTCGCGGTGCTGCGCGCTGATCAGCACGGTGTCGACCCGGACCGGCCGTCCGTCTTCGTAGGCGATCGAGACCTGCGACTTCCCGTCGGGACGCAGGTACGGCACGACGCCCGCCTTGCGGACGTCCGCGAGCCGGCGCGCGAGGCGGTGCGCCATCGCGATCGGGAGCGGCATCAGCTCGTCGGTCTCCCGGCACGCGTAGCCGAACATCATCCCCTGGTCGCCGGCGCCGAGCGTGTCGAGCTCGTCGCCCGAATGCTCCGCACGCTCCTCGAGGGCGTGATCGACCCCCATCGCGATGTCGGGCGACTGCTCCTGGATCGCGGTGATGACGCCGCACGTGTAGCCGTCCAGCCCGAACCGCGCGTCGGTGTACCCCACGTCGACCACCGTGTCGCGCACGATCGACGGGATGTCGACGTAGCCCTGCGAGAGGCTCACCTCGCCCGAGACGAAGACGACCCCGGTCGTGACGAGGGTCTCGCACGCGACGCGGCTCCCCGGGTCGAGGTCGATCAGCGCGTCCAGGACGGCGTCGCTGATCTGGTCGGCGAGCTTGTCGGGATGGCCCTCGGTGACGGACTCGGACGAGAACAGCCGGGGTCTGGTCATGATCCGCCGAGTCTAGCCGCGGCCTCCGACCGACGTCAGGAGCCGGCCGGCCCGAGGGCGCGCGCGATGCGCTCGCAGAGCTCGGCGGCGAGCTCGGTCTTGGTCCAGCGACGCAGCGGCACGTCGTCGCCATCGGCGCCGAGCAGCGCCGCGTCGTTCGTGTCCGTCCCGAACCCCGTCCCCGCGGTTCCCACGCGGTTCGCGACGAGCAGGTCCACGTGTTTGCGCCGGAGCTTCTCGCGCCCGGTCGCCTCGACGTCGTCGGTCTCGGCCGCGAACCCGACCAGGACCTGGCCGGGGCGCCGTGCCGCTCCCAGCTCCGCCAGGATGTCGGGGGTCGGCTCGAGCACGAGCTCCGGGACCCCCTGATCCTTCTTGAGCTTGCGGTCGGCGACTCCCTTCGGGCGGAAGTCGGCCACGGCGGCCGCCATGACGACGGCGTCGGCACCGGCGGCCGCGGCGAGCACCGCGTCACGCATGTCCTCGGCCGTGGCCACGCGCACCACCGCGGCGCCGGCGGGTGGATCGACCGTGTCGGGTCCGAGCACGAGCGTCACCTCGGCGCCGCGCGCGAGGGCCTGCGCCGCGACCGCCGCGCCCATCCTGCCGGTGGATCGGTTACCGAGGAACCGGACCGGGTCTATCGGCTCATGGGTGGGTCCGGCGGTGACGACGACGTGTCGACCCGCGAGGGAGCGTTCGGGGGGCGCGGCCGTCGCGCGCACGGCCTCGAGGATCTGCTCGGGCTCCGCCATGCGGCCCATCCCCGTGTCGCCGTGGGCGAGCGGTCCGTCCACCGGCCCCACGATCGACGCGCCCCGATCTCGGAGCGTCGCGACGTTGCGACGGGTGGCGGCGTGCGACCACATCCCCGTGTGCATCGCGGGCGCGAGCACGAGCGGGCCGTCGTACTCGAGCAACGTGGCGGTCAACAGGTCGCCGGCCAGGCCCGCCGCGAGGGCGGCCAGCAGGTTCGCCGTGGCCGGGGCGACCACCGCGACGTCGACCTCGTGGGCGAGCCGGACGTGCAGGACCTCGCCGGGCCGCTCCCAGAGCGACGTGAGGGCGGGGCGGCCCGTGAGCGACGCGAAGGTGTCGGGACCCACGAAGCGCGTGGCGGACTCGGTGAGGACGGCGGTCACGTCGGCGCCCTGGCCCGTCAGGGCGCGCGCCAACACGGCGGCCTTGTACGCGGCGATCCCGCCGGTGACACCGAGCAGCACCCGGCGGCCGGCGAGCACGTCAGTCGACCTCGAGGATCTCCTCGGGACGCTCGTACCCGACCTTGGCCTCCGCGATCTCCTCGAGGGCGATCGACAACGGCTTGTTGCGCAGGCCGGACTCGACGAGCGGCGGCACGAACTCGCCGCGGCCTTCACCGAGCTGGTTGTAGTACGAGTTGATCTCACGCGCGCGGCGTGCCGAGAGGATCACAAGCGTGTACTTGGAGTCGACGGCGGCGAGCAGGTCGTCG
>DASQKC010000064.1:0-13789 GCA_035630755.1 Actinomycetota bacterium
GAGGACTCCCAGGTGAACACGCTGGACGGCTTCGCGGGCGCGTACGGCGGGCTGTTCTCCAGCACGCTGATCGTGGTGATGCTGATCCTGGAGGCGGCCCGCCCTGGTGGACAACGGTTCCTCAAGGCCCTCGTCGGGGGGGTCGTCGCATCGAGTGTCTCGTTCGGCATCTACTTCGCCATCGCAGGCGCCTTGTTCGTGGACGCCTATGAGGTGCCGGCCTACCGGTTCGAGGACTGGCAATTGCTGGCCGGCATCCCCCTCGGCTTGTTCGCGGCCCTCGTCGTTACCCTGCTCGGTGCGTTCATGATGCTGGCGTCGCGACTGTTCAGCCGACTGAAGGTGCCGGGGATCGTGAAGTCGACGCTCGGTGGCGTCGTGTTCGGGCTCGTCGGCGTGGTCTTGCCGCTGACGCTGTTCACCGGCAGCGACCAACTCGAGACGGTGCTCCAGGATGCAGGGACCCTCGGCCTGGGCTTGCTCGTCGCCGTCTTGATCGCGAAGATGCTGACCTTCGCCGTCAGCCAGGGAAGCGGATTCATCGGCGGACCCATCTTCCCCTCGCTCTTCATCGGCGGAACGGCCGGCGTGATCGTCCACCAGGTGTTCCCCGGCGTGCCGCTGGGATTGGCGTTCTCGTGCATGCTTGCCGCCGTTCCGGGTTCGCTCGCGCCCGTTCCGTTCTCGATGGTGCTGATGGCTGCGTTCCTGACCGAGGTGGGAGCTCTCCAGACAGCACCCATCTTCATCGCAGTCGTCACGGCCTTGCTCACGATGGAGGGCGTGAAGTATCTGATCAGCATCCGCAGGCGTTCGCGCGCGGTGCCCGATCCCTAGGGCCGGCGGACCTTCACGTCGTACCGGCCGCCGTCGTACCAGCCGTTCACCTGGATGTAGTGGGTGGCCGTCTTCCGCGCGCGGAACGTGACACGCTCCTCGCCCGTCGGGCTCGCCGAGCGCGCCGTGAGCGCGGGGCACTCGCTGCGCCGACGGAAGCACCCCGCGGTGAACTGGAAGATCTCGCTGGCCGTCGATGACCAGACCCACAGGTCGAGGTCGTGGGTGGCCGGCCCGTCGAGCGTGACGGTGTACCGCTTCCCTTTCTGCAGCGCCACCGCGAACACGTCGTTCGTGTCGTGGGGCCACGTCACGCGACCCGACGCGTTGACGCCCATCGGGACCGCGCCGTCGATGTTGCCGTCGGTGAGAGGCGTGGCGTCGGTCGTCGGCGCGGTGAGCGCCGCGAGGGCGTCGACCCGGCCCTGGGTCCGCGTGAAGTCGCCGTCCATCGCTTTCCTGGGCAGCCGGAGCAGCGGAGCCCACGAGGACCAGAGCGGCAGGTCGGCCGGCGCCGCGTGGACGCCGTTCATGATCGCGTTCTTGAGGTCGAGCGGTCCGTAGGAGGGGTTGGCGGACCGCACGAGCCCGGCGATGCCGGCCACGAGGGGCGCCGCCATCGACGTGCCGTCCCAGACGTCGGCCCCCGGGTACACCCCGCCGCTCACGACCGTGCTGAGGATGTCGACGCCCGGCGCTGCCACGTCGACCGAGTCGTGGCCCCAGCTGGTGAACGCGCAGCGCCAGCGCGGGATGTTCGACGGCCCGCACTGCGAGATCGTGGCGTACCGGTCGCGGTCGTCGCTCGCGGCGACGGTGAGGACCGTGGGGAGCGCGTAGGACGCCGGGAAGAGCGGCGCGGCGTCGTTCGAGTCCGCCGGCAGGGCCGAGATGTCGTTGTCGAGGCTGGAGTTGCCGGCCGCGGCCACCGTGAGGATGCCGGCGTCGCCCGCCGTCTCGATGGCGTTCCGCTCCGCCGGCGACCACGTGGCGCCGCCGAAGCTCATGTTGATGATGTCCGCGCCGTTCTCGATCGCGTAGTCGATCGCCTCGAGCTCCTGGCCTAGCGAATAGTCGAACCGGAGCGCCATGATCCGGCAGCCGGGGCAGATGCCGACGACGCCGGTGCCGTCGTGTTCGGCCCCGATGATCCCGGCGACGTGCGTCCCGTGCTGGTCCTTGAGGCTGGGGGAGGGGTTCGGATCGTCGTTGTCGATGTCGTACCCGTGCACGTCGTCGACGTAGCCGTTGCCGTCGTCGTCGACGCCGGGCGCCCCCCCTTCCTCCATCAGGTTGACCCACAGGCTCTCCTCGAGGTCGGCGTGGTCGATGTCGACGCCCGAGTCGATGACGGCGATCACGACGTCGGAGGACCCGGTCGTCACGTCCCACGCCTCGGGTGCGTTCACGTCGCTGTCGATCCGTCCGCTCTGGCGGCGTCCGCGCAGCCCGTAGTCGGTGATGCGGTGGCTCTGGCCCTGGTTGTCGAGCGCCCACTGCTCGGCGAACCGCTGATCGCTCGGGACGACCGTGGGGGCGGCGATCCGGTTCGGCTCGGCGGTGCTGACGCTCGGCGACGCGAGGTACGTACGGATGGCGGCATCGACGCGACCGATTCCGACGTGCGCGACGAAGGACGCGGCGCCGCGTCCGGCGACGCGGGCGACATCGGTGGCGCCGCCGGTCCGCAGGACCGAACGAGCCTGCGCCGGTGACGCCCCGCCGCGGAAGGTGACGATCACCTCGCCGGGGACCGCGCGCGGGGGCGCCGCGTGCCACGGCGCCGGGAGGGCGGGGGGTGCTGCGCCCGCGGCGGCAGGGAAGCTCGCGGCGACGGCGGCGATGACGAGGGCGACGGTCAGGACCTGGGTCATGCGGGCTGGGCGCGACATGGCGCGCACGGTAGCACGGAGACGCGATCCCCCCGGGCTTGACGCGCAAGGGTGGATCCGCTAGTTTCCCGAGTGGTTAGATAACCGAAGGGTGAAGTAGGGGTGAAGGACGGATGACCACCGAGGTGCTCGACCGGACGTTCGCGGCGCTGGCGGACCCCACCCGCCGTGCGATCTTGTCGCGGCTGGCTGACGGCGACGCGTCGGTCACCGAGCTCGCTGCGCCCTTCGCGATGACCCTGCCCGCGATCTCGAAGCACCTGAAGGTGCTGGAGCGGGCCGGGCTGATCTCCCGGACGCGGCAGGCGCAATGGCGCCCCTGCCGGCTCGAGCCAGGCCGGCTCAAGGAGGCGTCGGACTGGCTGGAGGAGTACCGGCGCTGTTGGGAGGGGCGGCTCGATCGCCTCGACGATTACCTGCGCGGCCTGCAGGCGGGAGGGGACGAGGGATGACCGATCCTGCGGAGCGCGAGTTCGAGATCATCCGCACCCTGTCCTCGCCCGTGGCGCTCGTCTTCGCGGCGCTCACCGAGGCCGAGCACCTGGCCCGCTGGTGGGGGCCGGAGGGGTTCGGGGTGGCGTCGGCGTCTTCGGAGACTCGCCCCGGTGGCGCGTTCTCGATCGTGATGCGTGCCCCCGACGGCAGCGAGACCCCGGTCGACGGCACCTACGTCGAGTTCGATCCTCCGCGCCACCTCGTCGCCACCACGACGGCGGTCGCGCCCGACGGGACGGAGCTCGTCGCCTCCACGGTGACGATCGACCTCACCCCCCGCGGCGAGGGCACCGACCTGCGGCTCCGCGCCCGCGGCGTGGCGCTCGTCCCCGACGCCGCGCCGATGCTCGGCGGCATGGAGCTCGGATGGGTCCAGAGCCTGCGCTGCCTCGACGACCACCTGACCGGCGCGGTCCATCGGCAGACGGTCGTGATGCGGCTGCTCGAGGCGCCCCCCGAGCGGGTCTTCGAGGTCTGGGTCTCGCCCGAGCACCTCGCGCGCTGGTGGGGCCCCGACGGAGCGGACGCCCCGAACGGGATCGAGTACGACGAGATCGCGCCCCCGACGATGCTCTCGTTCGTGCAGCGCGGCGGCGCCGGGGAGGACGACGACCTACCGTTCCGCAGCACCGTGACGTTCGACGACTTCATGGGGAACACGGTCCTCACGATGAAGTCGGTGTTCGAGACCGCCGAGGCGCGCGATCGCGTCGTGACGGAGCACCAGGCGGTCGACGCCGCCGACCAGAGGCTCGATCGACTCGTCGCCTACGTGGCGACCCGATGAAGGAGGGCACGATGCAGAAGATCCGTCCGTTCCTTTGGTACGACGGCGACGCCGAGGAGGCGATCGAGTTCTACACGTCCATCTTCGGCGACTCGGCGCTGACCGACGTGATGCGCGCCGGTCCCGACGGCCCCGTCATCGGCGCCACGTTCCGGCTCGCCGGCTCGGAGTTCATGGCGCTCAACGGCGGCCCCGACCACCAGTTCACCGAGGCCATCTCGCTCTACGTGTCGTGCGACTCGCAGGAGGAGGTCGACCGCCTCTGGGACGCGCTGCAGGCCGGGGGAGGCGAGCCCAGCATGTGCGGCTGGCTGAAGGACCGGTTCGGCCTCTCGTGGCAGGTCATCCCCGACCGCCTCACCGAGCTGCTGTCGGACCCGGATCCGGGACGCGCGCAGCGGGCCACGCAGGCGATGCTGCAGATGCAGAAGATCGACGTCGCGGCCCTCGAGGCCGCGGCGGACGGCGCGTAGCGCCGCGGTCAGGCGCGGCCCCAGGCCCTCGCCACGCGGCCGGGCGACGCGTCGATCGTGCGCCCGGCCGCGACGTTCTCGCGGAGCCGTCGCATGACGCGCAGGAAGTCGCCGTAGCAGTAGAGCTCCGCCTGCGACGTGTAGTGACGGCGCCAGTCGCGTCCGCGGCAGTCCCACGTCCAACGCGACGAACCGTGATGGGCCCCGCGCACGAACCGGTAGAACTGCACGGAGAACCACGTGCCGGGCCCGGCGGCCGTCATCGCGGCGAGACGCGGAGGGGAGTCGTACCGGGAACGTGCGTCCCCCGCGCGCCGGTAGCAGGCCAGCCCCGCGACGTTGCACGTCCCGCCGCTCACCGAATGCGTGCCCTGGAACCAGGGGGGGCCGAGGCCCTCGCGGCGGTTGATCTGGAAGGAGCGGTACGTCCTGCCGTACGCGAAGCAGCGGGCGACCGGGTCCGCCTGCACGTCCGATGACCACGCGTTGTCCGCGTAGGCGTACATGGCCGATCCGTCCATCCCGTGCCGGCGGAAGACCGGGAGCATGCCGCACGTCTCGGCGACCTGCTGCTCGTAGGACCGGAACCGGAGGTCCGCATGCGTCCCACCGGAGACGAACCGCCATCCGGCCCGATGCCAGCGTTCGAGCTGCCGCCATCCCGGGTGCTGGGTGTACCCCGCGAAGCACCGCAGACCGCGGGCCGGGGTCCGCGGGACGATCACGACGCCCGTCGCCACGATCCCCATCCGCGACAGGTCGTCGTGGGCCCGACCGAGCGTGACCGTGTTCGGCACCCGGCTGCACCCGCCACCGTCGGCGGCGCGCGTCGACACCCATTGGGTCCGTCCGAACAGCACCGACACGAACCCCGGGTCATCCGGCGCCGCGACGGCGGCGGTGGGCGACAGGACGACCGACGCGACGACGGACGCGAGGATCGCCACCACCATCCGACGCCTGCCTCCGAGCATGCCGGGCGATGCCCGGCGCACGGCGTCGACGAACGTTCCGCCCGATCCCTTCACCGATCGCGTCCCCTCCGCTCCTGGAACCCCATCATCTCGGTGATCTCCATCGGGCGGCAACGGAGGGGAGGAATCGGATGCGACACGAAGACGACGCTTGCCGGAATCGAACGTATGTTCTAGTCTCGGTCGTCTGATGCCGTCCGAGCAGCTCTTCGAGATCGGCCGGCGCACCTTCGACGCGCCGGGGTTCCGCGGGATCGAATGCATCGAGGTCGAGGCCCGCTCGGTGATCAACCGTGTGCCCGGGCACGCGATGCCGTTCGACTGGACGATCAACCCCTACCGCGGCTGCAGCCACGCCTGCGTCTACTGCTTCGCGCGCCCGACCCACACGTACCTCGACATGGACGCCGGTCGCGACTTCGAGACGAAGATCGTCGTGAAGGTGAACGCTCCCGACGTGCTCCGGCGCGAGCTCGCCGCGCCGCGGTGGAAGGGGGAGCGCATCGCGATGGGGACCGGCACCGACCCCTACCAGCGTGCCGAGGGCCGCTACCGGCTGATGCGCGGCATCGTCCAGGCGCTGATCGACCATCGGAACCCGTTCTCGATCCTCACGAAGGGGACCCTCATCACGCGCGATCTCGATCTGCTCGTGGCCGCGAGCGAGGTAACCGAGGTCTCGGCCGCGTTCTCGATCGGCACGATGGACGACGCCGTCTGGCGGAGCACCGAGCCCGGCACCCCCGGTCCGCGGGCGCGCATGGACGCGGTCCGCACCTTGACCGCCGCGGGGATCCCCACCGGGGTGCTCATGGCCCCGGTGCTTCCGGGGATCTCCGACGCACCCGACCAGCTCCGCGCGGTCGTCGAGGCGGCGCTCGAGGCCGGTGCCACGCACGTGTCGCCGATCCTCCTGCACCTGCGGCCCGGGGTGGGCGAGGAGTTCCTGCCGTGGCTCCGGGAGCACCACCCCGACCTGGTGGCGCGGTACGAGCACCTCTACCGGACGCCGTACGGGCCGCCGGCCGTCCGGGAGGCGCTGTCACGCCGGGTCCGGTCCTTCGGCGTGGGGAGCGGGTCGGGCCGCCGGTGGCGCCGCCGCCCGGCCGATCCCCCGGCGCCGGCCCAGTTGCCGCTCTGGTGATCCACGTCGCAGGCTGGTGACGATGGCGACACCGGCGAGCGTGGCCGACGTGACCCGACCCGACAAGCTCCTGTGGGCGGACCTCGCGATCACGAAACGGGACTACGTCGATTACCTGGCCGCCGTGGCCGGGGCGATGGTGCCCTGGCTCCGCGGGCGACCCCTCACCGTGGTCCGCGCGCCCGACGGCGTGGGCGGTAAGCGGTACTTCCAGAAGGCCGTCTCCTCCTACGCGCCGCCGTGGGTGCGGACGGTCACGATCCCCGCGCCGAGCGCGGGCCGCGACGTGCCGTACGTGGTGTGCGACGACGTCCGCACGCTCACGTGGCTCGGCAACCAGGCCTCGCTCGAGCTCCATCCGGCGCCGGTCCGTCGGGACCGGCTCGATCGACCGGACCTGCTCGTGGTGGACATCGACCCGCCGGAGGGGGCGTTCGACGCCGGGGTCGCGGTCGCGATCAGCGTGCTGGAAGTGCTCGACGACCTGCGGATGCCGGCCGGCGTGAAGACCACCGGCGGGAAGGGCCTGCACGTGGTCGTCCCGATCGAGCGACGCCTGGAGCCCGAGACGCTTCGAGCGGCGGCCTCCTCGCTCGCGTCGATCGTCGCCGAACGGGTGCCGGACCTCGTGACCGTGGAGTTCCGCAAGGCGGACCGGGACGGGCGCGTGCTGCTCGACCCGTCGCGCAACGGCACCGGCGCGACGATCGTCGCGCCGTATTCACCCCGGGCCAGATCCGAGGGGACCGTCTCGTTCCCGGTGCCGGCGGCGTCGCTCGCCGAGATCGATCCCGGCGACTACACGCTGCGGACGGTCCCCGGGCTGCTCGACGGCGACGGGCCGCGCCGGTGGGCCACCTTGGAAGGGGAACGCGTCCGCATCCCGGCGCGGCTGCTCGACGGGTGACGCCACGCCCGTCCGTTTGGCAGATCGGCACCGTGGGCACCACCGGGTATGGACGAGCCCGCGCGGTGCCCCGTCTGCGGGCGTGGCACGCTGGTCGACGTCGCCTTCGACCTGAACGCCGACGGCGAGGTCGAGCAACGCGCCGACAGCCGCGAGGTCGACTCGTACACCTGCGGCCACGAGGTCCCGGGCCCGAGCCTCGCGAGCGCCGACCCCGACCGACTCTCGGTCGAACGCCGCTCGAGCGAGGAGACCGTGGACCCGTCCCCGGCCGAGGTCCCTCCATCGGAGGACGTTTGACGTTCGAGCGCACGGGGAACCGATCCGTCCCCCGGACGAGAGGCCGCCCATGACCCGGTACGTCTGCACCGACGCGACCCACATCCACGACGGGACGCTGCACCACGTCGATCTGACCGCCCAGGTGCGCCTGGAGCGCGACCTGGTGCCGCGCCCCGTCGTCCACCTGGCGGCCACCGAGCCCGTCGTCGCCTCGGTGATGATGCTCGACACCCACGACGTCGACGAGCGTCGGACGGCGATCCGCCGCATCCTCACCGGATCCGCCGACCCGGCTCGCGCGCCCGTCCTGCTCGTCTCGGAGCGGGCCCTCCGCAGCCGCCGCCCGGGCCTGCACGAGATCGACGAGCTGCGCCGGAGCGAGCCGGCCGTCGAGCGCATGCTCGCCCTGTCGACCGCGCCGAGCGCCCGACCCGGCGACGCCGCCGAGTTCGTGATCGTGCCGGACGCCGACGCCGACCTGCCCTCGGCGCTCTCGCCGCGACCCGTGGCCACGAGCACGTCCCAACAGGTCGTCTCGATCCCACAGGGGCTCTTCGACCTATGGGAGCTGGCCGACCGGCTCGCCATCGCGTCGCCGGACGAGGCCGCGCTCATGGAGGCGATCCGACGCGCGCCGGTGCTCGAGCAGACGCTCGTGCCCCTGGCGCCGCCCGCACCGTGGCGCGTCGTCGTCACGTGTCCGGTGGCGGAGGGCGACCCGCCCGTCCACCACGACGTGGTGTTCACCGGCATGGGGGCGCCCGAAGCCGGGGTGGTGCAAGGCACCCGGCCCGATGGCCGTGACGCGATGCTCGAGCACGACGCCGGGCACGACCTGGCGCCCGGTCCCGAGCTCGGTCGCGCCGAGCGCCGCCTGGCGATGCTCCTCGTGGGCGCCGCCGCCGTCGCGATCGTGACGCTCGCGTTCGCGTGGGCGACGGGTGCCCTCGGCACCGCGGCCCGCGAGACGCCCGGCTGGCTCGCCGCCGCCGCGGCGATCGCCGTGGCGGCCGGCGCCTTCGGCCTGATCACGCTGCTCGCGCCGCGCGATCCGGCCGGCAACGTCAACGACACGTTCACCGTCGGTCGGTTCTACGCGAGCCGGCTCGAGCTGCTGCAGATCGCGACGGCGATCGCGGCGGGCGGGTTCGCGCTCGCGCTGCTGCTCGCCGTGGTGCCGCCGGTCCTCGCCACCGAGGTCCCGCGACCCGCCGCCGCGATCTCGTTCTCGTCCGAGGGCGGCGCGATGATCGCCACGGTCGACGTGGTGGTGACCGGGGTCGCCGACGACGACATCGTGACGGTCGACATGCGGGAGTTCCCGACCGCCGGCGCCGAGGGCACCACGATCGGGCTCGTGAGCGCCACCGGCGACGGCGAGGGTACCGCGCGGATTTCCGAGCAGCTGGCCGTGAGCGGCGACGCCGCGTACCTCGCGGTCTCGATCGAGGTGGACGGTCTGCCGGTCGGGGCGTGCGGGCCATCGGGTTCGGACCGCGCCGGCTGCACTGTGGTGGCGCTCCCGGCGTCGCTGTCCGAGGGCCGGCGGCCGGTCGTGGTGTCGGCGCTCCCGACGGGTGCGACGGCGACGTCGAGCTCGACGACCGTGGCGCCGACGGTCGCCCCCTCGCCGACGGCCGCGCCGACGACCACCGTTAGCCCGAGCCCGACCGCCTCGCCGAGCTAGCTCGCGATCGAACGGACGGGGTGCGGCTCGACGCCCCATCTCGTCGTGGGGCGGATCACGTGCGCGAGCTCGAGCGCGGCCACGAGGCGGGAGATCGGGAGACGGCGGGGGTCGAAGTCGACCGTGAGCGCGCCGTCGTGCTCCTCGATCACGCGGAGGACGCCGGGCATCCCGAGGATCTCGATCCCCTCGGGGTCGAGGGAGGCGGTGGTGCCGGGGCCGACGTGCAGCCGGCAGCGGCGCAGCCGGTCGCGGTCGCGGCCCGCCGGATGTCCCCCGCTCGCGATCATGGCGCGAGGTACCCGCGCGCCAACGGGCGGAAACCGCGCCCGTCAGGCGGCGAGGCGCCCGACGTCCTCGCCGCGGAGCAGCGCGAGCACCGCGCCGTCGACGCGGTCGAGGTCGACCTCGTCCGCGTTGAGGTCGCCGAGGTCCACGGTGACGCCTTCGTCGAGGAAGCGGTCCACGACGCGGGGATCGATGTAGGAGCTGCGCGCCACCGCCGGCGTGTTGCCGAGGTCCTCGGCCACCGCCTTCACCACGCTCGTCACCGCCTTGCGTCCTTCGGAGGGATCGTGCGATCCGAGGTAGACGGCCGCGAGGACCGTGGCCCGCCAGGTCCGGAAGTCCTTCGCGGAGAAGCCGTCGCCGAGCAACTCCTGCAGGTACGCGTTGATGTCGGCGGCGCGCACGTCCTTCCATCCGTCGGCGTCCCGGTACGCGAGCAGCTCGTCGCCCGGCACCTGGCGCCGGAGGTACCGGAGCAGGGGCACGATGTCGTCGTCGCGGATCACGACCGCGTGGTCCTTCCCGGACTTGCCGGTGAACCGCAGGTGCGCGCCGTCGCGCGCGATCGTGAGGTGTTCCTTGCGGAGCGTCGCCAGCCCGATCGTGCCGTTCGCCTTCGCGTACTCCTCGGTGCCGACGCGGATCGCGCCGCGATCGAGCATCCGCACGGCGCACGCGAGGACGCGGTCGCGCGCGGGACCGCGTCGCGCGAGATCGTGGACGACGCGCGCGCGGAGCTCGGGGAGCGCCTCGGCGAGCCCTTCGATGCGCCGGTGTTTCTCGCGGTCGCGCCGGCGGCGCCATTCGTCGTGGTAGCGGTACTGCGTGCGCCCCGCCCCGTCGACGCCGGTCGCCTGGAGGTGGCCGTTCGGGTCATCGCTGACCCACACGTCCGCCCACGCCGGCGGGATCGCGAGCGCCCGGATCCGGGCGAGCTCCTCCGGGTCCCGGACCGGGGTCCCGCGGCCGTCGAGGTACTCGAACCCGCGGCCGCGGCCGCGACGCGAATAGCCGCCCCGACCCGGGCGGACGCGGTGCAGTCGTGTTCCCATGGCGCGCCAGGCTTCCCGCTGCGGGGCACGGGCAAACGCCGGCGGGTTAGGTCCCCGTTCGCGCCGGGTACGATGGCGCATGACGCATCGCGACGAACCGGCGGGTGAGTACGCCTACGCGGACGAGGGGCAGCTGCTCACCGCGCTCGACGCCGCGCTGGCCGCGCTCGAGGCCGCCAAGATCCCGTTCCTGGTGGTGGGTGGCGTCGCATCCGCGGTGTACGGCCGTCCACGCTGGACACGGGACATCGACCTCTTCTTCCGCTTGGAGGACGCCACCCGCGCGCTCGACGCCCTCGAGGGCGCCGGCTTCGAGACGACGGTCGTGGATCCGCACTGGTTGTCCAAGGCGCGGATGGGCGACGTCGTGGTGGACGTCCTGACGCGCTCCAAGCCCGACGTGCTGCTCGACGACGAGATGCTCGAGCGGTCGGTCTGGGCCGACTTCAAGGGCCGGAAGATCAGGCTGCTTCCGCCCGAGGACCTGCTGCTGATGAAGGCGGTCGCATCGAGCGAGGACACGCCCCGCTACTGGTACGACGCGATCGGGATCGCGGCGCGGAGCGACCTCGACTGGGGGTACCTGACGACCCGCGCGAAGGCGGGCGGCGCACGGCGGGTGCTCGCGGTCCTGATCTACGCGCAGTCCAACGACGTCGCGGTGCCGCTCGAGCCGCTGCGCGAGCTCGCCGACCTGGTGCTCGGCCGTCGCGAGGACGTGGCCTCGGGGAGCGCGAACCGGTGAACGCCGACGCCGCGCGCGGCTACCGCGAGGAGGGTCTGCGGTCGGCCCTGGCCACCGACCCGCGCGTGGGCGAGCCGGAGCTGACGGTCGCGATCACGGGCGACGCGGTGATCGTGCGCGGCGTGATCCCGACCGAGGAGCGGCGCGCGCAGGTCGCGGAGGTGATCCGCGAGCTCGCGTCCGACCTCGAGTTCGTCGACGCGATGGAGGTGGCGAGCGCATTCCCGCGCCCCCGAGGCGGGGAGACCGTCACGTGATCCGGATCGCGGCCGTGGGCGACCTCCACGCGGGCGAGGACTCCGCCGGGACGTTCGCCCCCGATCTGGACGGCATCGAGGACCAGGCCGACGCCCTCCTGCTGGCCGGCGACCTCACGACGCACGGGCGCCCCGCCCAGGCGGAGGTGCTGGCCAGCGAGCTGCGCGACGTCCCCATCCCGGTGATCGCCGTCCTCGGGAACCACGACCACCACGAGGACCGCGGCGACGAGGTGGCCGCGATCCTCGCGGACGCCGGCGTCGCCGTGTTGGAGCGGACGTCGACGGTGGTGTCCACCCCGAACGGCTCCCTGGCGGTGGTCGGGGCGAAGGGGTTCGGCGGGGGTTTCGCCGGCGCCTGCGCGACCGAGTTCGGCGAACCTGAGATGAAGACCTTCGTGCGGGTGACCGCCGACATCGCCCACGAGCTCGAGGCCGTGACGCGCGCGCCCGTGGCGGACGCCAGGGTGGTGCTGCTGCACTACTCCCCGGTCCGCGACACCCTCGTGGGGGAGCCGCCCGAGATCTACCCGTTCCTCGGCAGCTACCTCCTCGCCGAGGCCGTGGACCGCGCGGGCGCCGACCTGATCCTGCACGGGCACGCGCACCGCGGCGCCCCCGCGGGCACGACCGCAGGCGGGATCCCCGTCCGCAACGTGGCTCGCCCGGTGCTGCGACGTGCCTTCGGCGTGTTCACGGTGCGGCCGCGGGTCCGCGACGCGATCGACCCGATCGTCAGCGATCGAGGGACGGACCGAGCGGAGGTCGGAGGTCCTCTTCGGACGTGAGGTCCTCCTCGGCGAGGGGCTCCGTACGTTCGGACGGCTCGGCACCGGGGTTCGGGGATTCCAGGCCGGCCATCCCGCCGACGAAGGCGCCGATCAGGCCCAGGCCGAGCGCGCCGGCCAGCAGGCACGCCAAGGCAGCCGCGCCATCGTAGACCGCGGCGCCCACGCCGCCGCCGATCAGGGCGCCGATCGCCGCGCCGATGAACGCGCCGCCGAAGATCCGGCGGGGGAGCCGTCGGCTCGTGCGATCGGAAGCGGGGGTGCCAGGTCCTGTCCGAGCCATCGTCGGCCGCCTACCCCCGCCATCCGGGCCGGAAACGCATGGACGCACGCTGCCGCGGGTACCCACTCCGGCATGACGCGCGAGGCATCGATCACCGCGTACGAGGACGGTCCGTTCCTGGTCCGCGGGCCCATCCGCATCGTGGGGGAGGACGGCGAAGATCTGGACGTCCGGCGCGAGATCGTCCCCCTCTGCCGATGCGGCCGGTCCCGTTCCAAGCCCCTGTGCGACGGGTCGCACGGAGTCACGCGGCGGCCCGCGCGCGGAGCCGACGCGCCGGCGTCGCGGCGCGCCGGATCGTGACCCCGCGGTAGCGGATCCCCCCGCGCAGGACCCGCGATCCCACCGCGAGCCACGAGCACACCCCTCGTTCGAGGACCCAGGCGGGCGCCAGCAACGAGGCGCTCGCGGGGAAGGCGCGGACGCCGTGCCCGCGCCGCCGCCCGAGCTCGGCGACGCCGACCGCCATCGCCGCGGCCGCCCCGAGCCCGCCCCACCGTCGACGCCGCGCCGCGACCGCCACGCCCGGGACCACGAGCAGGGAGGCGACGAGCCGCGCCGGCTGGGCCAGGTCGTCGTACGCCTGCCGGACCCGTTGGGCCAGGAACGTCGCGGTGGTCGGCGCCAGGCGGGTGACGAACACGTCCGGGGCGTCGATCACGCGCCCGCCGGCCGCGCGGATCGTGCGGATGAGCTCCAGGTTCTCGAAGAGCACGTCCCCGTCGTAGCCCGTGGGTAAGGCGCCACGTCGCACGCCCAGCGTCCCCGGGTAGTCGTGCCCGACGGACCGGTTGATGAGGCTGCGGGCGGTGTCCCACGTAGCGTGCCAGGGCATCGGCCGGGCGAAGACGTTCTGCGGGATCACGAGGTCGGCGTCGGCCAGCCGGTCGAGCACCGC
>DASQKC010000065.1:0-8312 GCA_035630755.1 Actinomycetota bacterium
GCCCGCCAGGACGAGATCACGACCGAGATCATGGAGATCGTCGGCGGGGCGGAAGCCCTCGCCGCGACATCGGAGGGATGACGATGGCTGGAACCGACGGACTCGCGAAGGGCCGCGTGGTCCGGGTGATCGGGCCGGTGGTGGACGTGGAGTTCCCCCCGGCGGAGCTGCCCGAGATCAACACGGCGCTCTCGCTCGACGTCGACCTCGGCGGTGAGACGACCACGATCACCTGCGAGGTCGCCCAGCACATCGGCGACTCCGTGGTGCGCGCCGTCGCCTTGAAGCCCACCGACGGCGTGGTGCGTGGCTCGCCCGTGATCAACACGGGCTCGCCGATCACGGTGCCGGTCGGCGAGGGCGTGCTCGGCCACGTCTACAACGTGCTGGGCGAGCCCCTCGACACGACGATGGACCAGATCACCCCCGACACGTACTGGCCGATCCACCGCGAGGCGCCGCCGTTCGCCGACCTCGAGCCGAAGAAGGTCATGCTCGAGACCGGCATCAAGGTCATCGACCTGCTCGAGCCCTACGTGCAGGGCGGCAAGATCGGCATGTTCGGCGGCGCCGGGGTCGGCAAGACCGTCATCATCCAGGAGATGATCCGCCGTCAAGCCGAGCAGCACGGCGGCGTGTCGGTCTTCGCGGGCGTGGGGGAGCGCACCCGCGAGGGCAACGACCTCTTCCTCGAGATGACCGAGTCGGGCGTGATCGAGAAGACCGCGCTCGTGTTCGGCCAGATGGACGAGCCGCCCGGCGTGCGCCTGCGCGTGGCGCTCTCGGCGCTCACGATGGCCGAGTACTTCCGCGACGAGAAGCACCTCGACGTGCTGCTGTTCGTCGACAACATCTTCCGTTTCACCCAGGCGGGCTCCGAGGTCTCGACGCTGCTCGGGCGCATGCCGAGCTCGGTCGGCTACCAACCGAACCTCGCGAGCGAGATGGGCGAACTGCAGGAGCGCATCACCTCGGCGGGCGGCCGCTCGATCACGTCGCTGCAGGCGATCTACGTGCCCGCCGACGACATCACCGACCCGGCGCCGCATGCGGCGTTCGCGCACCTCGACGCCACCACGGTGCTGTCGCGCGACATCGCGTCGCTCGGCATCTACCCGGCGGTCGACCCGCTCGACTCGACCTCGCGCATCCTCGACCCGCGGTACGTCGGGGAGGAGCACTACGCCACCGCGCGGCGCGTGCAGGAGATCCTCCAGCGCTACAAGGACCTGCAGGACATCATCGCGATCCTGGGGATCGACGAGCTGTCCGAGGAGGACAAGGTCATCGTGTCGCGCGCGCGGAAGATCCAGCGGTTCCTCTCGCAGCCGTTCTTCGTGGCCGAGCAGTTCACGGGTCTCGAGGGCAAGTACACGCCGGTCGACGAGACCATCGCCTCGTTCAAGGCGCTGTGCGAGGGCGAATACGACCACCTGCCCGAGCAGGCGTTCTTCCTGGTGGGTGGGATCGAGGAGGCCGTTGAGCAGGCCAAGCGGCTGGAGGCCGACGCCGCGTGACCGTCGAGGTCCACGTCGTGACCCCGGAGCGCGAGGTCTGGTCCGGCGAGGCCGACGAGCTCATCGCGCGGGGCGTCGACGGCGAGGTGGGGATCCTGGGGGGCCACGCCCCCCTGCTCGTCCAACTCGCGATCGGACCGCTCCGGATGCTCGCCGACGGGGGCGAGACGGTCGCCGTCGTCGACGGCGGGTTCCTGCACGTGGCGACCGAGGCCGGCGTCACGCGCGCCGACGTGCTCGCGACGCACGCCGAGCTGGCCGGCGAGATCGACGTGGACGCGGCCCGGCGGCGGCTCGAGGAGTGGGAGGGCCGAACCGACGAGGAGGACGACGAACGGGCGAAGGCCGAGATCGCGAAGGCGATGGCCCGCATCGCGATCGCGGGCGAGGTCAGCGCCGCTCGACCTGGCGCTTGAGACGGGCCAGGCGCTCGTCCCACCCACCGACCTCGGCCATCCAGTCCACCGCGCCGGAGAACGCCGCCGGCGTGAACGCGTAGCGGCGACCGCGGGCCCGGCCCTCTGCATCGACCAGACCGGCGTCGCGGAGGACCACGAGGTGCTTGGTCACGGCCTGTCGGGTGACCGGCACCTGCGCCGACAGCTCGCCGAGCGTCGCCGGGCCCGTCTCGGAGAGGGCGCGCAGGATACGGCGCCGCGTCGGATCCGCGAGCGCCGCGAAGACCGCGTCCTCGGTCACGTCGCCGCCTCCGCTCTGGTGCGCGGATCGCCGGTCCCCGGCGTCTCGACGATCCGCACCCGCGTGGCCGCGCCCTGAGGCTCGAGCGCGATCGAGACCGTGGAGGGCTCACCGATCCGCCGGCCGAACCCGACGCCGTGGATCTCCTGCCAGCGCCACGTGAGGAGGACGCCGGGCTCGACGACCTCGACGACCCCGCGTCGGACCGAGCCGTCCAGCGAGCGGAAGACGATCGCGCCCCCCGGGACGGGATCGAGCCAGGCGTCGGCGCCGAACCACACCGACAGGGCGGCGGGGTCCACCATGAAGGACCAGACGTCGTCGGCCGGCGCCTCGATGACCTGCTCGTGCACCTCGTCCGTCACGGCGCGCTCCTTCGGTCGGCAACCCGATGGTTGCCGAGCCCGGTCGGGCCGGGTAGGTTGGCAACCACAAGGTTGCCATCATAGCCGTCACCGGAAGGAGCGCCCCGATGCCTGCCACCGTCCCCACCGTCATCGAGCGATTGGCCGCGGGCGAGCGCGCCGCGGACGTGTACTCGCGGCTGCTCCGCGAGCGCCTGGTGTTCGTGGGCGGCGAGCTCACCGATGAGCTCGCGAACCTCGTGGTCGCGCAGATGTTGTTCCTCGACGCCGAGGACGCCGAGCGCGACATCGCGCTGTACGTCAACTCGCCGGGTGGTGATATGAACGCGATGTTCGCCATCTACGATGCGATGCAAGCGGTCCGCGCCGACGTCGCCACGTGGTGCGTGGGCCAGGCGGCGAGCGCCGCCGCGGTCCTGCTGGCCGCCGGCGCTGCCCGGAAGCGGCACGCGCTGCCCACCTCACGCGTCCTCCTGCACCAGCCCTGGGGCGGCACCGGCCAGGGGCAGTCGATCGACATCAAGATCCGGGCTGAGGAGATCGTCCGTCAACGGCGACTCATGGAGCGGATCCTCGCCGACCACACGGGGCAGCCCGAGGAGCGCATCCACGAGGACCTCGACCGCGACTTCATCCTGGCGCCGGAGGCCGCCGTGGCCTACGGCGTCGTCGATCACGTGGGCTGACCCCCTGACGGGTGTCCTGCCCGTATCCTGGGTGGCCATGGATCGCCTCCTGGTCACCGGGGGCGCACGTCTGGCCGGCACCGTCCAGGTGTCGGGCGCCAAGAACGCGGCCCTGAAGCACATGGCCGCCGCCCTGCTCGCGCCGGGCCGCAGCGTCGTGCGCAACGTCCCGCGCATCCTCGATTGCACCTTGATGAGCCGCGTCCTCGAGCACCTCGGCGTGCCCGTCACCTGGGAGGGGGACGCGGTCACCATCGATGCGACCGCGCTCACGTCGACCGAGGCCCCCTACGAGCTCGTCCGTCAGATGCGGGCGTCGATCGTGGTGCTCGGCCCGCTCCTCGCGCGCGCGGGGCGTGCCCGCGTGGCGCTGCCCGGCGGCGACGAGATCGGCTCGCGCCCGATCGACCTGCACGTGCAGGGGCTGACCAAGCTGGGGGCCGAGATCCGCACGGAGCACGGGTTCGTCGTGGCCGAGGCCCCGCGCGGTCTGCGCGGCGCCGTCATCACCTTGGACTACCCGAGCGTCGGCGCCACGGAGAACCTGATGATGGCCGCGGTCGCGGCGCGCGGCACGACGGTCATCGACAACGCCGCGCGTGAGCCCGAGATCGCGGACGTGGCCGACCTGCTCGTGGGGATGGGCGCGCGGGTTGCCGGCGCGGGCACGAGCACGATCGAGATCGACGGCGTCGACGCGTTCACCGCGGTGGACCACGTCACGATCGCGGACCGGATCGAGTCGGGGACCTGGGCAGCCGCGGCGGTCGCGACGCGCGGGGACATCACGATCGCGGGGGCCCGGGCCGACCACCTCGACCTCCTGCTCGGCAAGCTCGCCGACGCCGGCGCGACGATCGACCGTACCCTGGACGGCATCCGGGTCCGCCAGGACGACCGGCCGCAGGCCGTGGACTTCGTCACCCTGCCCTACCCGGGGCTCGCCACCGACTTCCAGCCGATCCTGATGGCCGCGCTCGCGGTGGCGCGGGGCACGAGCATCGCGACCGAGAACGTGTTCGAGAGCCGGTTCCTGTACGTGGACGAGCTGCGGCGGATGGGCGCCGACATCCGGACGGAGGGCCACCACGCGGTCATCCGCGGCGTGCCGCGTCTCTCGGCGGCGCCGGTCCGCGCGCTCGACATCCGCGCGGGCGCGGCGATGGTGATCGCCGCCCTCGCGGCGGACGGCCGCACGTCGATCGCCGACGTCCACCATCTGGACCGGGGGTACGAGGACCTGGAGGGCAAGCTCACGGCACTGGGTGCCGAGGTCCGGCGGGACGGGGACCCCGTGATCGTCCCCGACCCCGCGGCGGCGCGGTGACCCAGGCGCCGCCCGAGCTCCCCCCGGCGCCGCCCGCGGGCCCGCGCGGCCTGCCGCCGCTCGGCGTCGCGGTCTGGGAGGCCGTCGTCGTCTATCTCGTCGGCAACATCCTCCTCGGAGGGATCGCGTACGCGGCGATCCGCGGCACGGGCGACGATCCCGGCGCGGCGCGGGTCATCGGCGGGCTCGCGGCGCTCGACATCGTGTTCCTCGCCGCGATGGTGGTCTGGCTCGCCCGGCAGCACCCCGGCGCGCCCCGGGCGCTCGGGATCCGGGTCACCGGCCGCGCCGTGGCGGCCGGTCTGGGGCTCGGCGCGGCGCTGTACGCCGTCGTGGCGTTCGGTCTGGGCGAGGCCGTGATCTGGGTGCTGGAGCGCTTCAGCGACGCGACCGTGGAGGTGCCCGCGCAGCTCCCGGACGAGATCGGCGGCCGCGTCGCCGTGCTCGCGGTCGTCGTGGTTGTGGTCCTGGCGCCGGTCACCGAAGAGCTGTACTTCCGCGGGATCCTGTTCCGGTCCGTACGCGACCGTCGCGGCCCCTGGCTCGGCATCCTCGTCTCGTCCCTGCTGTTCGGGCTCGTGCACTACACGCCCACCGACGGTCCGGGCGTGATCGTGCTGCCGCTCGTGATGGTGTTCACGGGGGCCGCCTTGGCGCTGATGTACGAGCGGTCGGCGAACCTGGTCGTGCCGGTGGCCGCGCACATGACGTTCAACGCGATCGGGGTGACCCTGATCCTGGCCGGATGGGCCTGACCCCCGGCTATCCTTCGTCCGTGGACGGACCGATGGCGTTCCCGAGCCAGGCGTGGTTCGACGAGTTCCGGACCCACATCAACGCCTCGGACGAGTACCGGGAGGCCGCGGCCGACTGGGAGGGGGACATCGCCTTCCTCATCAAGGCCGAGCCCGACAAAGGCGTGCCCACGGACGTCTGGGGATGGCTCGACCTGTGGCACGGCGAGTGCCGCGGGGCCGGCCTGATCGACGAGGCGCGGGCATCGAACGCCGCCTACGGGATCACCGCCCCCTACACCCGCTGGAAGGACGTGCTGCTCGGGGACCTCGACCCGATCAAGGGGATGATGCAGGGCAAGCTGAAGGTCCGGGGCGACCTGCCGACGATCGTGCGGCAGGTGCGGGCGGCCACCGAGCTCGTCCGCCTGACCGGCGAGGTCCCGACCGCTTTCCCCGACGAGGCTCGCTGACGTGCGCGCCGTCGTCGTGGCGGCTCCGGGCGCCGTCGCCCTCGCCGACGTGCCCGCGCCGGCGGTGGAGGACCCCGCCGACGCGATCGTGCGCGTGACGACGGCGGCGATCTGCGGGTCGGACCTGCACTTCCTGCACGGCCGCGCCCCCGTGACGGCTGGCGACGTGATGGGTCACGAGGCGGTGGGCATCGTGACGGCCGTGGGGAACGCGGTGACGCGGGTGGCGGAGGGCGATCGCGTGGTCCTCAGCTTCGTGAACACGTGCGGCGCCTGCTGGTGGTGCACGCACGGGCAGCACGCGCTCTGCGACCGGTCGCGGGTCTTCGGCGCTGGGGCGTTCGGCGGGCACCTGGCGGGGACGCAGGCCGAGGCCGTCCGGGTGCCGGGCGCCGACGCCAACCTGCTGCTGGTCCCCGACGCGATCGACGACGAGCGGGCGGTGTTCCTCGGTGACGTGCTGCCCACCGCGGTCGCGTCCGCCGCCATGGCCGCCCCGGCCGCCGGTGAGACCGTCGCGGTCGTGGGCGCCGGGCCCGTCGGCCTGCTCACCGCGCAGGCGCTCCTCGGCGCCGGCGCCGATCGCGTCGTGGTCCTCGACCGTGAGCCCGAGCGGCTCGCCCTCGCCGGATCATCGGGGGCGCTCGCGGTCGACGTGCGGGAGCGCGACCCGGAGATGACGCTCGCCGGGCTCACCGAAGACCGCGGCGCCGACGCCGTCGTCGAGGCGGTGGGGTCGGTCGACGCGTTCGGCACGGCGCTCGACGTGGTGCGTCGCGGCGGTCGCGTGGTCGTGGCCGGCATGTACGCCGGTGACGTGACCGAGTTGCAGCTCGGCGTGTGGTGGGCGCGGGCGCTCCAGGTGCGCTTCCTCGGCCTGTGCCCGGTGCAGGCATGGTGGGAGGCCGCGCGGGACGCCATGCTGACCGGGACCGTCGATCCGGCTCCCCTCATCAGCCATCGGCTGGACCTCGACGAAGCGCCGCACGGCTACGACCTGTTCGCCCGGCGCGCCGCGACGAAGGTGCTCCTGCGGCCGTGACCGTCACGTACGACGCCGCCGACCCGAAGGGCCTCGCCGCGATGATCGGAGCCCTCATCGATCAGAACCTGGCCCGCGATCCGGACCGACGGCGCCTGCTCCGCCCGGGCGTCGCCGCCTTGGCGGCGAGCGACGCCGCCGTGGCCGTCACCCTGCGCATGTCCCCCGGCACCGTGCTCGTCGAGCACGGCGCCGATCCCCGCGCCCAGGTCCTGGTGCGCGCCACCGGTGAGAGGCTCCTCGCCCTGGCCGCCGCGCCTCTGCGCGGCGGCCTCCCCGACGCGCTGGCGCCGGCGGGACGGGCCGTCCTGGCCGACCTGGCCGCCGGACGCGTCCGCATCCGCGGTCTGCTGCGACACCCGCTGCTCGTGCGTCGGCTGACCCTCCTCCTGTCTGCGGCCTGAGATGGGCGAGCCCGCGACCCGCGCCCGGTTCGTGGCCCCCCTCGTGGTGGCGCTCGTGGTCGTCGCGATCACGTGGGGGAGCGGGCTGACGGTCGGCGGCGCGGCCGGGGCTCCCATCGACGTCGCGGCCGGCGTGCGCGTCCGCACCCCGGCGGGGTGGACGGCCTCGCCCGCCCCGTTGCCCGCCCCGTGGCAGGGCGTCCGGTTCACGCGCGGTCCCGACACCTTGACGGCGGCGGCGGCCGCGGGCCTCGCGGGCTCGCCCGTCGACGTCCTCGACGCGTACGCGCGCCAGGTCATCGACCCCACCATCCGGTCGGCGGTGTTCGGCGAGGTCGGCACGGTCACGGTGGCCTCGGGCCGCCAGGCCGCGACGGTCGGCTACGTCGGGACCTCGCCCGAGGGGATCCCGGTGGAGGGCGTCGCGGTGGCGCTCCTCGGCGGGCCGGGCGGAGTCGTCGTCGACGGGGTCGCGCCCAAGGGCGACCTGGGCGCGATCGCGGACGACCTGCGCGGCCTCGTCGCGTCCGTGGAGGTCACGTGAGCGGCGCGGCGGCGGCACCGGTGCCGCGGGTCCGCCGACGGGCGTTCCTGCGGCCGCTCGAGCCGGCGTTCTGGGTCTTCGTCGTCTTCCTCGGTGTCGGGGCGGTGACCACCGCGCGGACCCTCGCGGACCTGTCGGGGATCTCCCGCTCGGGATGGGTGTTGGCCTGGGTCCTGCTCGCGATCTACGCCGTCCCCATCGCGATCCTCGTCTACCGCCTCGACCTGTACGAGCGGGAGCCCCTCGCGCTGGCCGCCGCGGCCTTCGCCTGGGGCGCGCTCGGCGCGACGGGGCTCTCGATCCAGGCCGCCGGCTGGAACGACGCCTTCGCCGCGTGGCTCGGTCCGGACGCCGCGGGCACGTGGGGACCCGCCGTGATCACCCCGACGATCGAGGAAATCCTGAAGGCGGCGGGGCTCGTGCTCCTCGTCTTCATCGCGCGCGACGAGTTCGACGACATGATGGACGGCTTCGTCTACGGGGCGCTGGCGGGGCTCGGGTTCGCCGTCGTCGAGGACGTC
>DASQKC010000066.1:0-19962 GCA_035630755.1 Actinomycetota bacterium
CGGATGCCCGCGCTCGCCGGCGCGGCGCTCCGCGCGGTCGGGGACGGCTGGACCTGCGACACGTACGAGGTGACCGCCGCCGACGGCGCGGTCTGGATCGTCCAGTCGCCACGGACCGCGTACGCGGCCGAGCGGCTCCGCGCCCAGGCGGCCCTGTTGCCCGAGCTCGCGCACGGGGTTTCGGCGACGATCCCGACGCCGGCGGTCCCCCTCGGGGACCCGCCGCTGCTCATCTATCCGCGGATCGAGGGCGTGCCGTGCGACGAGGCCGGCGGGGGGATCTGGCCCGAGCGCCTCGGCCGGTTCCTGTACGACCTGCACGCGGTGCCGCCCGAGTTCGTCGGCCTGCGCGCGCTGACGCCGGCACGGCTCCGGGAGGCGACGCGTGCCACCTGCGCGGACCTCGCGGCCGGCGTCCTCCCGTCGCTCGGGCTCGACGAACGCGCGCGCGCCGAGGCGATGCTCGGCGCGCTGCTCGACGACGACGAGATGTGGCGGTTCGCGCCGGTGCTGACGCACGGCGATCTCGGACCGGCGCACGTCCTCGTGACGTCCGCGGGCGACCTGGCGGGCATCATCGACTGGGAGGAGGCCGCGCTCGACGACCCGGTGGTCGACCTCGCGTGGTGGCTGCACGCGGCGCCCGCCTCGGGGGAGCGCGCGCTCGAAGCGTACGGTGGCGCGCCCGACCGCCGCTTCCGCGATCGCGCCCGGATCCGGTTCGCACTCATGCCGTGGCACGAGGTCGCGTACGGTCTGGGCGCGGGCGGCCCCGCCTTCGTCGAGAGCGGCCTGGCCGGCGTCCGCGACCGGCTCGTCTGACTACAGCCCCAGGCTCGCCCAGTCCCCCGTGATCGCGCAGGTGATGCCCGGCACCTGGATGTTCACGAAGAGCCACGTCCCGTCGGGGCTGAACGTGGGACCCGCGAACTCCGAGAAGCCGACCCCGTCACCGGCCGAGCGGCCGTCGTCGGGGACCGTCGGGTCGTAGAGCTTGCCCGACGCCTCGAGGTAGTGCTGCTGCACCGCGACGAGGTTCTCGGCGACGTCGATGATCGAGCCGTCGGGGAGCAGCGCCCGGACGAGGTTCGTCTTCAGGTTGCCGTCCTCGGCGATCACGATCGCGCCGCCGGGGCTCGTCGTCAGGTTGTCGGGACCGTCGAGGATCGTGCGGTCCGTCGACTCGTACAGGAGTTCCAGGTCGCCCTGCTCGTTGAGCGCCCCCGCGTTCTCGGTCGGGGTGTAGGACCAGATCTGGCCGCGTCCGGCGTCGCCGCCCTCGCTCGAGCCGAACACGATCGAGCCGTCGCGGAACGTGCAGCCCTCGCCGCCGAGGAACTTCGCGGCGCCCTTCGCGCGACCCTGCTTGAACACGTTCGACGCGTCGTTCTCGGCGTTCCCGGGATCGGGATCGTCGATCGTGACCCAGTTGCACTCGAGGACCTCGCCGACGGTCTGCCCGGTGATGGTGTTGTACTTCGGCTGGCCCTTCACGCGGAGCATCTGCAGCACGCCGTGGCGCAGGTCGCCCGGCGCGTTCGGGATGAACCGGTAGAAGCCGTCGGGTCCCTCGTCCTCGGTCATGTACACGACGCCCGTCGCCGGGTCGACCGCGCCCGCCTCGTGCAGGAACCGGCCGAGCTTCTTGTAGGGCGTCGTCAGGACCGCCTCGTCGTTCGCGGGGTCGACCTCGAAGACGTAGCCGTGCGGCTTGTTGCGGCCCGAGCCCTTGCCGGCGACCGTCTCCTCGCACGTGAGCCACGTGCCCCACGGGGTCGGCATGCCGGCGCAGTTGGTGTCGGTGCCGTTCAGGCTGATCCACTGCGAGATCAGCTCGCCGGTCGTGGCGTCGACCTCGAGCGTGACGGTGCCGCCGGGCGCGCGGGTGTCCCACGCCGTGGCGGGGTTCCCGATCACGGTGCCCGCCGGGATGTCGTTGCCCTCGCCGAGCTCGTGGTTGCGCACGATCCGCAGCACGCCGCTGCCCATGTCGAACGTGGCCATGCCGTCGTGGATTGGCGGCGTGATGTAGCCGTCGGTCATCGCCGATCCGAACGCGCCGAAGGTGTGGTAGCTGAAGCCCGGCGGGAGCGCGAGCTCGGGGCCGGCGGCGACCAGACCGGCCGCGCGCGGCTTCACCGTCGTGGTGTTGTTCGCGAGCATCGCGGCGCCCGCCTCGCGGTCGGTGTCCATCAGGAACGCGCTCGCCATCGCGGTGCCGAGCACCCCCATCCGGATGAACTGCCGCCGGTCGACCTCGCCTCGCCGGCCGATCCCGTCCGCGCGGACCGCGAGGTCCCGATCGCTGTCGGTCATGCTGCCCCTCCCTCAGGTGCTGGCCGCGGCGATGCGCGGCGGTGGACTGTCGACAATCTACGAAGGGGAGGAGACGCGGTCAAATCCGTACGATGACGCCCCACGGACGGGGAGCGTCGATCGGGGATGGCGGACGGACAGGACCTCGCGTTGGTGGTCGCCTTGCCGGCGCGGCATCTCGCGTCGGCAGCCGAGATCTGTGGGACGCAGGGCTCGGTGATCCTGCCCGCCGGCGGTCCGGGCGATCTCGATGCGGCGCCGGCCGGCGTCCGCGTGCTGGTGATCGTGAGCGATGACCCCGACCGGGCTCCCGGCGCCGGGTGGGAGGCGCGGTTCGCCGAGCGGGTCGATGCCGACCCGTCCTCGTGGCCCGAGGGGGTCCCCCCGACATGGGCCGCCGAGCGCGCGGCGGCACCCTCGGTCCCGCCGCCCGCCTCGGATCGCGAGGAGGACGACGAGGACGACGATGACGGGCCCGGGCCGCAGTCGTTCCTCCGGGTGACGGACCTGGTGCCGTTGCCTCCCGAGCGCTGGATCCACGCGAACGAGCTCGTACCGAAACAGAGCCGGAAGGGGCGCACCTTCCTGCCCCGGACACCCCGCCTCATCCGGGTGGTCGAATAGGCCCCTGACCTGCGGACTTGCGTGACGATGCGCCCCCCACCCACCATGGGCGCGCACGAACCTGTGGCAGTGCGGCCAGGCGCGTTCGGCGCCGTGAGGAGGACGCACCGATGGTGAGCGCGTACATCCTGATCCAGACCGAGGTTGGCAAGGCCGGCCAGGTCACCGAGCGGGTGCAGCAGATCGAGGGCGTCGTCGTCGTCGACCCCGTCACCGGGCCGTACGACATCGTGGCCCGAGCCGAGGCGGCCGATCTCGACGTGCTCGCGAAAGGGACCGTGATGCCCATGCAGGAGCTCGAGGGCATCACGCGGACCCTGACCTGCCCCATCCTGCAGCTGTAGCGCGTTCCGCCGACGCGGCGGCATGCCGTAGCCTGTGCGGGATGCGCCAGCCCGCCCGCATGCTCGCGATCCTCCTGGCCGTGGGGGCGATGGTCACGGTGGTGCCCGGCGGCGCGGTCGCGGCCGGCCCCGATGCCGGACCCACGCTCCCCGCGCTCGCGCGGGGACCGCGTGACGGCCTGACCCGGGCGCTCGAACAGGGCCGGATCGGACCGGCGCGCTACGCCCTCGAGCGCTTCGCCGCGGCGGTGGCCCCGGCGAGCGTCCCGGCGGCGTTCGGCCAGGTCGCGGCGCCCGACCCACGATCGGGCACCCAGCTCGCACGCGATCTGCTGCTGCGGATGGGCGCCCTCGCCCCGCGCCAGCGGGCGCGCGCCGCGGCCCTGCTCGACCGCCCCACCGACGGGCCGAACGACCCGGACACGCCGATCGGCGCCGACGTCGGTTACGCGGTCTCCGAGGCGCCACCCGAGTGCGATCCGGACGTCTGCGTCCACTACGTGACGACGACCGCGAACAAGGTGCCGACGCTCGACGCGGGCGGCGAGGTGGGGGTCCCCGACTACGTCGAGACGGTCGCGGGCGTCATGGCCGACGTGTGGGCGTTCGAGGTCGACGACCTCGGCTACCGGCCGCCCAAACCCGACGGCACGTCTGACGACGACGGCGGCGGCACCGAGCTCGACGTCTACCTCACGAACCTCGGCGACGACGGCCTCTACGGGTACTGCACGAGCGACGACCCCCGCCTGTTCAGCGGGTACCGCTACTTCGACTTCAGCGCGTACTGCGTGCTCGACAACGATTTCTCCGCGCTCGAGTTCGGGTACCCGGACACGACGCTCCCGCTGCGCGTCACCGCCGCGCACGAGTTCTTCCACGCCGTGCAGTTCGCCTACGACCTCTACGAAGACGGATGGTTCATGGAGGCCACCGCGACGTGGATCGAGGACGAGGTGTACGACGAGATCGACGACAACCGCCAGTACCTGAACGCGAGCCCGATCTCGAACCCCACGGTCCCGCTCGACAAGACGGTGGGTTTCCGCGTGTACGGGGATTGGATCTTCTTCCGGTTCCTCAGCGAGTCGCTCGGGACCGGCGGCCTGGACGACCGCGTCGTCGTCCGCAAGATCTGGGAGAGGGCCGACGGGTCCCAGGTCGGCCCCGACCAGTTCTCGTCGCAGGCGGTGCGGACCGTCCTCGACAACGAGACCAAGGACGGGAACCCGTGGACGTTCGCGAAGGCCTTCCGGGACTTCGGGGCGTGGAACGCGGCGCCCGACGCCTTCTACAGCGAGGGCGACGCCTACGACGCGGCGACCGCGCAGGTGTCGAAGACGGTGACCCCGAGGTCGTCGCCCGTGAAGAACACGGGGCAGCTCGATCACCTGGCCCACCGGCTCGTCCGGTTCGTGCGGGGCAACGCCGTGGGCGGCGGTGCGCGGCTCCGCGTGACGGTCGACGGCTCCGACGGCGCCACGTCGCCGGTCGCCACCCTCGTGATCGTGGCCGACGGCGGCGCGATCTCGACGCGCGCGATCACGCTCAACGGCAAGGGCGTCGGCAGGGCGACGGTGGACTACGGCAACGGCGTGCGCCGGGTGATCGCGGTCCTCGGCAGCGCGAGCGTCCGCTACACGGGCTGCTACGACTTCTTCGGCCCGTTCGCGTGTAACGGCGGCGACCCGAAGGACGACGGCCTGTCGTTCAAGGTCACGGCGAAGCTCGTCTAGTCCTCGACCGCCAGGGGGAAGGGCAACGCGACCGGGTCGACGAGCGGCGAACGTCCGTCGTCGTCGAACCGATCCATCCGCAGGTCGCCGGGGCGGCGCACGACGCGCGTCCGGCGCCCCGTGGCGTGGTCGGCCGCCATCCGCGCGACGGCCGGTCCCCACATCATGCCGTGGCCGCACGCGCTCGCGATCGACACCTCGGGCACCTCCTCGCCTCTATCGGTGACGAGCGGGCCGACGATCGGCTGATGGTCCGGCGTGTACTCGATCGTGGCGGCCCACACCTTCTTCGTGCCCAGGCGTCGCGTCGCCGGGACCAGGCGGTGGAGCCGGTCCTGCATCGCGTGCAGGTGGTCCCAGTCGATGCGGCGCGCCGCCCCGGGCGTCTCGGCGGGGTTCGACATCCCCCACAGGAAACCGCCCTCCTCGGGTCGCCAGTAGATCCCGGCGCCCATGTCGAACGCCATCGCGGTCGTATCGGGGTGCAGCGCCGGGCTCGGCTCGGTGACGACGACCTGGTGGCGTGCGTAGCCGACCCACGCCTTCGCGCCGGCGAGGCGGGCGACCGCGTGCAGGCCCGGGCCGCCGGTGAGCAGCACGTGTCCCGCCGCGATCGGTCCGTCGCTCGTCTGGATGCCGGTGACGCGGCCGCCGCGGCCGCGGCGGAGCCCGGTGAACGCGACCCGCTCCCGCAGCTCGACGCCCGCGCGCTGCATCGCGAGGCGGTACGCGAGGACGTTCCGCGGCGGGTCGACCCAGCCGTCGGACGCGACGTAGGAGCCGCCGCGGTAACCGCGCGCCGCCATCGCGGGGATCAGGCGGCGGACCTCATCCCGGCCGACCCAGCGCACGTCCAGCCCGGTGGCGCGCTGCATCGCGATGCGCTCGTGGGCCGCGCGCTCCTCGGCGGCCGTGACCGCGAGGATCACGTAGCCGCGACCGACGAACCCCGAGTCGGTCCCGTACCGCGCGGCCTGGCGCCGGTAGAAGTCGATCGACCACGTGCCGAGGCGCACGGTGTCGGGCGTCCCGCCCTGCGCGCGCACCATGCCGGCGGCCCGGCTCGACGCGCCCGCGCCCGCCAGGTCGCGGTCGACGACGACGACGCGGTCGGCGCCGAGCTCGGTCGCGAACACCGATGCCCAGCCGCCCACGGTGCCCGCGCCGACGATCACGAGGTCCGCGGTCCGGGGCGCCATGGGCCCGAACCCTAGCCGGGGGTCGCCTAGGCTGTCCGCGATGCGGCTGATCCCCGACGACGCGCCCTCGGTCCCCGTCGCGCCCGATCTCCCGCGGCGCACGCTCGCCGAGGAGATCGGCGTCGTCCTCGCGCTGTCGGTGCTCCCCTCGGCGGTCTACGCGATCCGGAGCCTCCTGCGCGCGCCCCTGAGCGGCGTGGTGGTGGCCGCCGCCAACCAGGCGGCGGACTTCCTCGATCAGCTCCTGCCGTTCGTGTTCGGGCTGGCGCCCGTGTGGCTCGTCGTGCACCTCGCGCGTCGGAGCGGCGAGGGGATGGGGTCGTTCGGGTTCGACGACCGGCGCGTGCGTGGCGACGTCGCCGCCGGCCTGGGGCTGTTCGCGGTCGTGGGCATCGGCGGCGCCGCGATCTACCTGGTGGCCGTCGAGCTCGGCGTGAACCGGTTCGTCCTGCCGGCGCCGCCGGACGGCTACTGGTGGACCTGGCTCGCGGTGGTGATGAACGCCGCCGGGGCGGCGCTGCTCGAGGAGACGGTCGTGCTCGCGTACCTCGTGACGCGGCTCCAGCAGTTCGGCTGGTCGGCGTGGGCGGCGATCGGCGCGAGCGCCGCCCTGCGAGCGTCGTACCACCAGTACCAGGGGTGGGGCGGGTTCCTCGGGAACCTCGCGATGGGGCTGCTCTTCGGCCTGTTGTACGTGCGGTGGCGCCGCGCGTGGCCGTTCGTGATCGCGCACCTGCTGTTAGACGTGGCCGCCGCCGCCGCGTTCCTGTGGTTCGGCGACCGCCTGCCCGGGTTCTGAACGGCCTCCCGGACGCGCCGGGACCCCGGGGTAGCATCGCCGCATCCCACCGATCCGGAAGGAACCGGCGTGAGCGACGTGTTCGGGTACCTGCTGGGGCGCGGCATCGCGTTCCTGGTGTTCCCGCATCCCGCCGCCGTCACGGCGTCCGACACCGCGCGGGCGCACGGCCTCGACATGGCCGAGCTCGTCCGGACCGAGGTGGTGATGGGCGCAACGGGCCCCGCGCTGATGGTCGTGCCGAACGACCGCTACCTCGACGTCGATCTCGTGCGAACGGCGCTGCGCGATCGTGAGGCGCGGCTCGCGACCCACGCCGAGATCCGCGCCCTCGCGCCGGGTTGCGACATCGGGGCGGTCCCGCCGCTGTCGCTGTTCGTGATGGCCCCGATGTACGTCGACCCGGCGGTGGCGGACCGCCCGCAGCTCCTGTTCCCGGCCGGACGGTCGGGCGTGATCGTGGCGGTGCAGCGGTCGGAGCTCCTGCGCGACGACCCCTACGTGATCGCGCCGCTCACCCGCGAGAGCGCGATCCCCGAGCCGGCGCTCGCGCCGTCGCGGCGGCAGATCCTGTCCGACGAGACGCTGACCCCCGCGCACCTGTCCGAGCCGCCCGAGGGCGGCCCCGCCGACGTCGCCTGATCACTGCGCGTCGCGCGGGAACGCGCGGTCCCACGACCGGCGCCATCGCTCGAGGCCGTCTTCGGTCACGACGAGCTCGATCCCGAGCCGGTAGGTCGTCGCGTCCGAGCGGACCGTCGACGTCACGGCCGCCCGGCACGTGGCCTCGGGGAAGACGAGCTCGAGCTCGGTGACGGCGTCCGAGCCCGCGTCCGCCGGGTCGTCGTGCGAGACGAACACGGCGCCGCCGTACAGGTTCGACGTGCCCGGCGCGCCGTCCTCGGGATCGCTCCGCCCGCCGTAGCGGGCGGTGGCCACCCGCCGCCGTGCGACGACGTCGTCGGTGACCCGCCACTCGGACCACCCCTCGTCGGTGTGTTCGCGGGGGTCGACCTGCGGCCGGGTCGACGGCGGGAACGACGGCACCTCGGCCACGGGTGGGGGCCCCGCGAGCCCGGGCAGCTCCAGGACGGTCGCCGACCGGTCGACCGACAGCGTCGCGGCCCCGGGCGGCGGCCAGGCGTTCGGCCAGTCGGCGCCCGCGAGGTCGAGGCGGATCCGGTGACCCGGCTCGAACGTCCACGCGATCGCCTCGAGGTCGAGGACCACGGCGACCGGCTCGCCCGGCCGCGCGGGCGGGTCGAGGTGGGCGAGGTTCACCATGCCCCGGACGACGAGCGACGCGGCGCCGTCGGGGAACACGTCGCAGATCTTGGCCGAGAGGTAGGCGACCGGGCGATCGGTCGTGACGCGCACGCGCAGCCGCGGGTGGCCCGTGATCACGAGCTCGTCCTCGAGCGGCGCCCACGTGTAGGAGAGCGAGGCCGCCTCGTCGGGTCCCTGGTCCGAGGAGCCACCCCACGGCATCGAGGCCGCGCACGAGATCCACGCGGTGGCGCCGACGTCGCCGCGCACGGCCAGGTCGTCCACGGGCCCCTCGCCCCAGGCGAGCCCGCCGGGCGCGGCGCCGGCCAGCGGCAGGGCGAGCGGCGCCATCCGCTCCGGCGGCCAGGTCGGCTCGTACCGCCACTCGCCCCGGACCTCGGCGCGGAGCGGATCGGGGCGCGTCGACCGCTGCTGGTAGATCTGGATGGGCGGCTCGGCGTCGATCCCCGTGTCGACGTCCTTCAGCCACCGGTCCCACCACCGGAGCATCTCGGCGGCGAGGTCGATGTTCGGGCCCGGGACGCAGGTCTCGACCGACGCGTGGGGCCACGGCCCGATCAGGACGCGCCGCGGACACGCGAGCTCGGGGAAGGCGCGCAGGCAGATGTTCGTGTAGCCGTCGGCCCACCCCCCGACGAGCATCGTCGCGGCACCGATCGCGCCGTAGTCCTCGCAGAGGCTGCCGGCGCGCCAGTAGTCGTCGCGACGCTGGTGCTCGCGCCACGTGAACACCCAGGGCTCGCTGCCGGCGACGCGACGCTCCCATTCCTCGCGCCATCCCTCGCCGTAGACCGAGGGGACCGGCGGCAGGGCGTTCATGGCGACCATGTAGGCGGGGTAGTCGAGCGTGTCGAGCGCCTTCATCGCACCGCCGTAGTAGTGGACGTCGTCGTGGTAGCGGTCGTCGCTCGCGAAGATCGAGACGATCGCGGCGAGGGCGGGCGGGCGCTCCATCGCGACCTGCAACGAGTTGAACCCCGAGTAGCTCGTGCCGAACATGCCGACCTTCCCGGTCGACCACGGTCGCGTGGCGAGCCAGTCGATCGCAGCGGCCAGGTCGGTCCGTTCGCTCGGCGGGTACTCGTCGGTGGCGATCCCCTCGCTCGACCCGGTCCCGCGGACGTCGACGCGGCAGACCACGTAGCCGGCGTCGGCGAACCGCACGTACTCGGGCCGGTACGACAACGTGACGTCGTCCTTGCGGTACGGCAGCGCCTCGAGGAGCGCCGGCCAGGGTCCGTCGCCCGCCGGCACGTAGAGGGTGGCCGCGAGACGGATGCCGTCGGGGGCGGGGATGACCACGTGCTCGATCGACGGCATCGGGCGCGAAGCCTAGGTCAGATCCAGCCCGGGAACCACACGATCGTGGGCCACCGCAGGTCGGAGATGCGACCGGCGGTCAGGACCGGCCAGAACCACACGAACATCGCCACCGCCGCGATGAGGTAGATCCACACGAACGGCCGGTAGACGTACGCGGTCGAGACCGCGAGCTCCCCGGTCTCGGGGTCCATCGCGATCTGGCCGTCGGTGCCGCGCACGACCAGGGTCGCGTCCGACAGCTGGCGCAGCAGGTACGTGACGGCGAGGACCATCGACGGCACCAGCGGGAGCACGTAGAAGAAGAAGGTGGGTCGGCTGACGAACAGCCAGGGCGCGAACATCGCCAGGAACGGGACCGCGATGAACCCGGCGCGCCAGTCGCGGGTGCGCCGCCACGCGAACAGCAGGTAGGGGATCGCCAGGAGGGCGCCCCAGAAGACGGCCGCGTTCCCGATCCCCAGCACCTGCTCCATCTGGGGACCGAAGTCCTCGAAGTAGAAGGACGTGGGTCGCAGGATCACGAGCCAGCCCGGCGGGCTGGCGTAGTAGGGATGGGTGGGCGTCATCTCGCCGGTGTCGGGATCCTCCTCGAACTCCTCGATCCCCCCGTCGAAGTGGAACCGGTAGGTCTGCGCCTGCGTGTTCGCCCACTTGGTGACGTCCCAGTCGAAGTGGTGGAGCCACGGCACCCACGTCAGGACGAAGATCATCGCGGGGACCAGGAGCAGCGCCAGCAGCACGCCGAGCGACTCGCGCGCCAGGGCGCGTCCGAGCGCCCCGCCCCAGCGCCGCCCGCCCACGTGGCGGCGGGTGGTCTCCCACAGCAGCGTCAGGAGCAGGACGGCCACGATCGTGCTCGCCCCCGACCACTTCACCGCGACCGCGGCCCCGAGCGCCACCCCGCACGCGAACCGCCACGGCCGCCATAGCGGTGAGTAGACGGCCGTCGCCGAGGCGACGGGGCCCTCGAGCGCGCCGGCGGCGACCGCGGCGCCCTCGTCGAGGGACGCTTGGCGCCGGGCGAGCCATCGCCGATCGAGCAGGAGGCACAGCAGCGCCGCCACGACCCAGAAGGTGAGGTGGGCATCGAGCAAGGCAGTGCGCGACATCACCACGTTGAGGTGCTCGGTCGCCAGCAACAGGCCCGCCACGTACGTCCACGTCACGGAGCGCCAGAGCACCTGCGCCGTGATCGCGAGCAGCGTCACGGTGAGCGTGCCGATCAGCGCCGTGGCGAACCGCCACCCGAAGGGGTCCATCCCGAAGGCCTTGATCCCCATCGCGATCTGCCACTTGCCGAGCGGGGGATGGACCCAGGACCCGACGTCCCACTGCCGCTCGCGCCAGTACCGCTCGCCGCCGTCGGTGATCCGGCACGTCTCGTCGGACCCGCCGATCAGGATGCAGCCGGCCTTCGGGTAGTAGACCTCATCGAAGACGAAGGCGTCGGGGTGCGAGAGGTGCACGAACCGGATCACGCCGGCGAGCGCCGTGATGATGAGGATCGCGACGACCGGCCGCTTCAGCTGGCCCATGCGGTCAGCGTCGGTCCGCGTTCCGGTAGACGAACTGCAGGCCCTGGTAGACGTCGTCGACCGCCGCGGACTTGTTGTCCACGAGCCCGGCGCCCAGCCCGGTGGCCTGGACGAGGTCGAACGTGAGGTCGGTCGGCACCGCCGATGCCCGCTTCGGCCAGGCGACCCACAGCCGGCCGTCGCGGCCCAGCGCCCGCACCATCCGTGGGAACCGGCGGCGCAGGTCCGCCGCGGCGCGGACGAACAGGACGATCACGTCGACGTCGCGGCCGGCGCGCGACAGGAACGTCACCCCGTCCGGGAGGGGTGCGAGGCGGGCGAGCGACGCGTCGAACCCCTCGGGCGCACCGGCGGCCAACACGCGCGCGCCGGCGGCGATCCCGAGCTTGCGCCACAGGGGGGTGGCCGAGTAGTCGCGGTCGTCCGAGGGCGGCATCGCGCTCGATGCTAGACGCCGTGGGAGCATCTGGGACCGTGACCGGGACGTTGTACGTGGTGGGGACACCGATCGGGAACCTCGAGGATCTGTCGCCGCGCGCCGCGCGCACGCTCGCCGCCGCGTCGCTCGTGGCCGCGGAGGATACGCGCCGCACCGGGCGTCTGCTCGCCGGGCTCGGGATCGGCGTGCCGATGGTCTCGGTGTTCGCGGGGAACGAGGCATCGCGCGTCCCGCGCATCCTCGCGGCGCTCGCCGAGGGCGACGTGGCCCTCGTCTCCGACGGCGGCATGCCGCTCGTGAGCGACCCGGGGTGGCGCGTGGTCCGCGCGGCGGTCGACGCGGGGTTCGATGTCCGTGTGGTACCGGGACCGAGCGCCGCGGTGGCCGCGCTCGTGGCCTCGGGCCTCACGTCGGACCGCTGGGCCTTCGAGGGCTTCCTGCCGCGCCGGTCGGGGGAGCGGGACCGGCGGCTCGCCGAGCTGGCCACCGACCCGCGCACGGTCGTGCTCTTCGAATCCCCGAAGCGCACCGGCGCGACGCTCGCGGCGATCGCCGGGATCTGCGGCGCCGACCGCCCCGTCGCGGTGTGCCGCGAGCTCACCAAGCTGCACGAGACGATCGTGCGCGGACCGGCCGGGGAGGTGGCGGCGTCGATCGGCGAGCTCCGGGGCGAGGTCGTGATCGTGGTCGGCGGCGCCGACGCGGTCCCGGCCGGGGATCTCGACGCCGCCGTCGCCGACGCGCGCGACGCGATCGCGGCCGGCACGAAGCCGCGCGAGGCCGCGCGCCGCGCGGCCTCGGCGCACGGCGTCACCGCGAACGACGTCTACGGTCGGCTCACCGGCGGCGACCCCACGTAAGATGCCTCCGTGCGCAACCGCATCCCGCCCCGTCCCGACCTCGCCTCCGGATCGGTCCACCGACCGCGGCGGCGCCGCGGCACGATCGCGATCGTCGCCGGCGTCGTGGCCCTGTGCGCGGTCGCGGGGGCCGCCGGCTGGGCGCTGGGCGAGCGGGGCGGCGTCGCGACGTCGGCGAGCCCTTCCTCTTCGCCCCCGGCCAGCTCGACCGGCACCGCCACGGCGGCCCCGGATCTGGAGGGCCCCTACCGGTTCCTCCGTCGGGAGGAGGACGGGCCGCTCGGCTGGGACCCGTGCCTGCCGATCCCGTACGAGGTGAACCTGCGCGACGCGCCGGCCAACGCGATGGCCACGCTCGACGAGGCCCTGTCACGCATCGAGGACGCCACGGGCTTCACGTTCACCTTCGAGGGCACGACCACGCGCGGACCCGTGGAGACCCACGAGGCCGACTTCCTCGACGACGAGTTCGACCCCGAACCGGTCCTCGTCAGCTGGCTCGAGCCCGATCGGTTCTCCTTCTTCGCGCCCCCGAAGCGCGCCGCGGCCGTGGGCACCCCGCGGCGCGGCCGCGGCCCGCGCTACGACTGGTACACGAGCGGCCTCATCGTCGTGAACACCGGGGCCCACGCGAACGCCGGGTGGGCCCACCGGTGGGCGCTCGGTCCGGTCCTCCTCCACGAGTGGGGCCACGTCCTCGGGCTCGCCCACGTGCAGGACACCGACCAGATCATGTGGTCGCGTCAGGTGCCCGACGCGGAGCGGAACCCGAGCCCCTACGTCACCGACTACGGCGAGGGCGACCTCGGCGGGCTCGCGCGCCTGGCCCAGGTCCCCTGCGCCGTCTGAGGCGGCCGCGGGGACGCCGGTAGCATGGTCGCCCTCATGGGGCGCGACGTCTTCTACATCACCTCGCCGATCTACTACGCGAACGACGTGCCGCACATCGGGCACGCCTACAACGCCGTGGGGACCGACTTCATCGCGCGCTACCACCGCCTGCGGGGCGAGGAGGTCTTCCACCTCACCGGGACCGATGAGCACGGGCTGAAGGTCCAGCGGGCGGCGGAGGCGAACGGTGTCAGCGCGCAGGCGTGGGTGGATCGCATGGAGCCGCGGTGGCGCGAGGTCTGGGAACGGCTCGACATCGGCCACGACGACTACATCCGCACGACCGAGCCGCGCCATCACGCCGCGGTCGCGAAGATCCTGCAGGCCGTCCGCGACAACGGCCGCGACGACATCTACCTCGGGCACTACGAGGGCCTGTACTGCGTCCCGTGCGAGGCGTATTACGTGGAGGCGGACCTCCTGCCGGGGAACCTGTGCCCGATCCACGAACGCCCGGTCGAGCTGTTCCGCGAGGACAACTACTTCTTCCGGCTCTCGGCGTACGCGGACCGTCTGCTCGCGCACTACGAGGCGCACCCCGAGGCGGTCCAGCCCGAGGCGCGGCGCAACGAGGTGCTCTCGTTGATCCGCGGCGGCCTCCAGGACTTCTCGATCAGCCGCACGACGTTCGACTGGGGCGTGCCGTTGCCTTGGGACGAAACCCATGTGACCTACGTCTGGTTCGACGCCCTGACGAACTACATCACCGCGGCCGGTTACGCCGACGATCCCGAGCGGTTCGCGCGGATGTGGCCGGCGAACATCCACTCGATCGGCAAGGACATCCTCCGGTTCCACGCCGTCTACTGGCCGGCGATGCTGATGGCCGCCGACGTCGAGCCGCCGACGCAGGTGTGGGCCCACGGGTTCCTGACCGTCGGCGGCAAGAAGATGTCGAAGACGAACCTCACCGGCATCCACCCGTTCCAGCTGACCGACCACTTCGGCGCGGACTCGTACCGGTACTACTGGCTGCGCCAGATCGCGTGGGGCGCCGACGGCGACTTCTCGTGGGAGTCGATGACGGAGCGGCACAACGCCGACCTGGCGAACGGCCTCGGGAACCTCGTGAGCCGCGTCCTCGCGATGCTCGCCACCAACTTCGAGGGCGTGGTCCCCGCGCCCGGCGGTGCCGGGGCCGAGGGGGACCTGCCGGCGGTGACCGCCGACGCCGCCGCGCGCTACGACGCGCACGTCCTCGCGGTCGAGCTGGCCCAGGGGGTCGCTGCCGTCTGGGACATCGTCGACGCGGCGAACAAGTACCTCGTGGAGCGGGAGCCCTGGAAGGTCGCGAAGGACCCGGCGCGCGCCGACGAGCTGGCGTCGATCCTCTACGCCTCGGCGGAGACCCTCCGGGTGCTCGCCGTGCTGATCCAGCCGATCATGCCCGGCGCCGCCCAGCGGCTGTGGGAGCAGCTGGGCATCGGCGGGCGCGTGATGGACGAGCGCGTGCCGGCCGCCGCGGCGTGGGGGTTGCTCGCGCCGGGCACGCAGACGACGAAGGGCGAGTCGCTGTTCCCGCGCCTGGAGGCCGACGACGCCTGACGGTCCTCGCCTGCACTCGCGGGTGAGGGTTCGCGGATCGATGTTTCACGTGAAGCTCCTCGCCTCGACCGTATCTGGAGACCCGTGTAGGCTCGCCGCCGTTGAGCGAGAAGAACCCTGAACTGCCGGTTGCGACCGGGGCGGTGGACACCCACTGTCACCTGTTCCTCATGGACCAGGAACCTTCAGTGGCGGTCGAGGCTGCTGCGGCCGCGGGTGTCGAGCGGCTGGTCTGCGTCGGCGTCGACGTGGCGAGCAGCCGGACCTCGCTCCAGATGGCCGATGCGCTGCCGGGCGTGTTCGCCACGGCGGGGGTCCATCCGCACGACGCGGCTGATTTCGACGCGGAGGCGGCCACGGTGGTCGAGGGTCTCCTCCACGATCCGCGCGTGATCGCCGTGGGGGAGTGCGGCCTCGACTACTTCCGGATGCACTCCCCGCTCGAGGATCAGCGCCGGACGCTCGCGACCCACGTCGCCCTGTCGAACGCCGCCGGCAAGCCGATGGTGGTCCACGTCCGCGACGCGTGGGACGACACCCTCGACCTCCTCGAGCGCGAACGCGCCGAGCGCGTCGTCATCCACTGCTTCAGCGGCGACGCGCAGATCGCGAAGGAATGTGAGGCGCGCGGGTACTGGGTGTCCTTCGCCGGGAACGTCACGTACCCGAAGAACGAGCACCTGCGTCAGGCGGCGCGAGCCGTCTCGTCGGACCGCCTCCTCGTGGAGACCGACGCGCCCTATCTCGCGCCCCAGATCCTCCGCGGCCGCGACAACGTGCCCCAACACGTACTTTTCACGTGCGCGGAACTCGCGCGCGTGCGCGACACGACGATCGACGAGATGGTCTCCATCACCGCGGCGAACGCGAACGCGGCGTTCCCGGGCCTCCGATAGCCACCGAACACCCGTTCGCTCTCAAGGTTGCAGTGAGGGTTGAGGGTTGGGTACCATGCGCCTCCCTGCCCCTGGGCTCAGCCCGGCGCACACGCCGCTTCCCCGCGGAGCCTCCGACGACGGAGGAGCGAGTTTGCACCGACCTTCGCGGGTCCGACGGTTGCGACGCCGACGCGCGCGGCAGACCGCGGTCGTGTCGATCGCGGTCGTCGTCGTCTCGCTCGCGTTCGTCCAAGCGCAGGCGAAGGACGTCCCTGGTGTGGGGGTCTGGGTGATGGAACGATCGAACGCGCCGCTGCTCGGGAAGGCAGCCGGCGGGTTCACCGAGGCAGTCGCCTCCGCGGTGGGCGCCGGGGCCTCGGCCGAGTCGGTTCGCGTCGTCGTGTCGGGGAAGGTGCACGACGTCGTCACGAACGCGGGCTCGGTCGGGGAACTCCTCTCGGCCATGGGGATCGACCCCGACGCCGACGACCGCGTCGTCCCATCACCCAGCGCCCCCCTTCACGTCGGCGATCCGATCCAGGTCGATCTCATCGACATCCGTCTCCTGACGACCTCGGTCCGGGTCCCGTTCCCGGTCACGACCGACTACAGCACCGACGTCGGGATCGGGGCCACGCACGTCGTGTCGCCGGGGGCGCCCGGGAGCATCGAGCGGATCGTCGAGCAGGTGGTGGTCAACGGCGAGGTCGTCGGGATGCGGGTCGTGTCCTCCACGCTGGTCACGTCGCCCGTCGCCGAGTTCCGGCTCGCGGGACCGGCGGCGCCCGACGGTGGATCGATCACGGTGCCCGGGGTCGGCGGGCGGACGCAGTTCGGGATGGCGACGTGGTACGACCCGCCCTGGAGCGGCCTGACCGCCGCCCACCCGTGGCTCCCGAAAGGGACCTACGTGAACGTCACGGACGTGGCGACGGGTCGTTCCGTTACCGTGGTCATCGATGACCGGGGACCGTTCGGGACAGGGCGCGTCATCGACCTCTCCCCCGAGGCGTTCGAGGTCCTCGCCCCCCTCGGCCGCGGCGTCCTCCGGGTCCAGCTCGACTGGTAGGGCCCTCCGCGCGCTCGCCGGCCGTCACGGCGTCGAGCCGTCGAAGGCCCTCGGCCAACACTTCCTGATCGATGCGAACCTGGCCGCGGCGATCGCGCGTGACGCCGACGTAGGCCCGGGCGTCCGGGTCGCGGAGATCGGCGCGGGGCTCGGCGCGTTGACCGTCGCCCTGGCCGACGCCGGCGCCGACGAGGTGCTCGCGATCGAGTTCGACCGGGCGTTGCTGCCCGCGCTCGACGAGGTCGTCGCCGGTCGCCCTGCCGTGCGCGTGCTGGCGGCCGACGCGACCCACCTGGACTGGGCGGCCACGCTCGGCGAGGGCCGCTGGACCTGCTGCGCCAACCTCCCGTACAACGTCGGCACGCGGATCGTGCTGGACCTCCTCGCCGCGACGGCGGTGGACCCGATCGTCGTCATGCTCCAGCGCGAGGTGGGGGAGCGGCTCGTCGCCGGTCCGGGCACCGAAGCCTACGGCCCGGCGAGCCTGCGCGTCGCCCAGCGGTCGGCCGCGCGGCTCGTGCGCGACGTGCCCCCCGAGGTCTTCTGGCCCCGCCCCGGCGTCGGGTCCGTCGTGGTCCGGCTCGACCGGCATCCGGGACCGCCGACGCCGGTCGATGAGGCCGCGCTCTGGCGCGTCGTCGACGAGGCGTTCGCGCAACGCCGCAAGACCATCCGCAACGCCGTCCGACGGCTCGGCTTCGGACCGAGCGACGCGTCGGCGGTCCTCGGGCGCGCCGGGGTGGACCCGGACGTGCGACCCGAGCAGCTCGCGCTCGCGGACTACGTCGCGATCGTCGGAGCGCTCCCTGCATGACGGCCATCGTCGAACGAGCCCACGCGAAGCTCAACGTGTGCCTGCGGGTGCTGGGACGCCGCGACGACGGCGACCACGACATCCAGACCTTGATCCTGCCGCTCGAGCTCCACGACGTGATCACGGTGACGCCGGCCGATGCGTTCGCGGTGTCGGTCGACGGCGAACGGGCCGACGACCTCTCGGCCGCGGGGGGTGAGTCGATCCTCGCCCGCGCGGCGGCGCGCTTCGTCGAGGCGACCGGTCTCGCCGATCTCCCACCCGTCCACGTCCGGGTCGACAAGCGGATCCCGGTCGCCGCCGGGATGGGCGGCGGGAGCGCGGACGCGGCCGCGCTCCTGCGCGTCCTCGGCGCCCGTGACAGCACCGAGCCAGAGCGGCTCGCCGCGATCGGCGCGTCGGTCGGCGCCGACGTGCCGGCGCTCCTCGCGGGCGGCCCGGTCTTCGCGGAGGGCCGGGGCGAACGGGTGGCGCCGGTCCACGGGACCACGACCCACTGGGTGGTGAAGCCCTTCGGCCTCACGGTCCGGGCCGCCGACGCCTACGGGTGGTGGGACGAGGCGCCGGTGACCGGGCCCGATCCCGGGGCGCTCGTGGGCGCGTTCGAGACCGGTCGCCTCGACGTGTTGGCCGACGCCGCCACGAACGACCTCGAGGCGGGGGTGGCGGCCCGTCACCCGGCGGTGGGGCACGCCGCCGCTGTCTTCCGTGAGGCCGGCGCCCTGACGGCCCTCATGACGGGGAGCGGCCCCACCGTCGTAGCCCTGGCGGCCGATCCCGCGCACGCCGATCGCCTGGCCGCGGCGGTGCGCGGCGCGATCGTGACCTCGGGACCGCCGCGTACGATGACCCGGTAGTCCGGGGTCGTCTAATGGCAAGACGCGGGCCTTTGGAGCCTGAGATGGAGGTTCGATCCCTCCCCCCGGAACCGTCGCGCGTCGGCCGCGTGTGGGACGATACGCGTCCCTCATGGCAGCGCGACCTCCACGCACGCTCGCCGCGGTCGTCCTGGCCGCCGGCAAAGGCGAACGGCTGAAGTCGGCCACCCCCAAGGTCCTGCACCCGATCTGCGGACGTCCGGCGCTCTGGCACGTGCTCCAGCTCGCCGCCGCCGCGAAGCCCGCCACGATCGCCGTGGTCGTCGGTCATGGGGCCGCCGAGGTCCGGGCGGCCGTCCGCTCGTGGGACATCACCCCCGCGCCGATCTTCGTCACGCAGCGCGACCAGCTCGGCACCGGACACGCCGTCCTCGCCGCCAAGCGCGCGGTCGGCGACGCCGACGACGTCCTGATCCTCACGGGGGACTTCGATCCCGTGACGTCCCAGGGCGTGCGCGCGGTCGTGGCCGCGCACCGGCGGTCGAACGCCGTGGCCACGGTCGCATCCACCGTCCTCGACGAGCCGGGCGGGTACGGGCGCGTCGTCCGCGACGGCGGCCGGCTCGTGGAGGTCGTCGAGGACGCCGACGCGACGCCGCAGATCCGTCGGATCGACGAGGTGTCGCTCGTCCTCATGGCGGTGCGGCGCGCCGAGCTGTTCGGCGCCCTCCCGCGGCTCGACCGGCGGAACCGCCAGCGCGAGTACTACCTGAACCGGATCCTGCCGCTGTTCGTCGCCGAGGGCCTCCCCGTCCGCGTGGTCCCGGTCGACACCGGCGGTGCGATGGGGCTCAACTCACGACGCGGGCTCGCCGCGGTCGAGGCCGTCGTCCGCCGACGTATCAACGACGAGCACCTCGCCAAGGGGGTGACCCTGATCGACCCGGCAGCCACCTACATCGACGTCGGCGTCCGGATCGGCCGGGACACGCTCGTCTACCCGAACACCTACCTGCAGGGCGAGACGGTCATCGGGCGTGACTGCACGATCGGTCCCTCCTCCGTGGTCGCCGACGCACGCATCGGTGACGGTTCGGCGGTCTGGTTCTCGGTCGTGGTCGGCTCGCGGATCGGTCGCGACGTGGAGGTCGGGCCGTTCGTCCGGATGCGGCCGGGGGTCGAGATGGGGGACCGCTCGCGCGCGGGCGCGTTCGTCGACATGAAGGAAGCGCGCGTCGGCCGCGGCTCGAAGGTGCCGCACCTGTCCTACGTCGGCGACGCCGAGATCGGCGAGGACGTGAACGTCGGCGCGGCCACCGTGACCGTGAACTACGACGGCTACGACAAGCACCGCACCGTGATCGGCGACGGGGCGCGGATCGGGTCGGATACGATGCTGGTGGCGCCGGTCACCATCGGTCCCGGCGCCGTCACGGGGGCAGGCTCGGTGATCACGAAGGACGTGCCGGCGGGCGCGCTCGCGGT
>DASQKC010000067.1:0-24158 GCA_035630755.1 Actinomycetota bacterium
CGTCAGCTCCGCGCCGACCGGCACCGTGACGGTCTCCCACTGCCGCATGCGCGCGCGGCCCTTGCCGACCTGGACGGCCACCTCGCCGGCCAGCACGACGACGAGCCCGTCGGCGTGGGGATCGGTCATCGGGCCCACGCCTTGCGCGCCCTGCAGGCACACGACCTGCGACCAGAGCTGCGACGTCTCGGCCAGCACCTCGGTGCGCGGACCGTCGTCGGTGAAGTGGATGAGGTCGGTCAGGTCGCGCGTCTTCACGGTCGCGACAGCCTACCGGCGGCCCGCACGATCTCGCGGCGGGGCTAGACTGCCGCCGCTCGCCCGCGTCCGATCGCAAGGAGGGACCCGCCTGTGACCACGTTCTCCTACGCCGCCGGCTCGGCCCGCGAGGTCGCCACCGGCCTGCTCGTCGTCCCGGTGTTCGAAGGCCCCGAGCCCGGTCCGGGCGTCCGCGAGACGCGTCTGCTCGACGCCTACACCGCCGCGCGGCACACCGGGAAGAAGGGCGAGCACCTGCTCGTCACGAAGCGCAGGGGCGATCGCTTCGCGGCCGACGCCGTGCTGCTCGTCGGCGTCGGGCCCAAAGACGGGTTCGACGCCAACGCGATGCGCCGGGTCCTGGGACGTGTGGCGGGCACCGGGCGTCGGTTCGGGGCCGTCGCCACGACGTTCGCGCAGGCGGCCGGCGCCCGGCAGGCGACCGAGGCGGTCCAGGCCTGCGCCGAGGGCATGGGCCTGGGCGCGTACCGGTTCGACCGGTACCGCTCCGACCCCGACGGGACGGCGATCACCAAGGTGACGGTGGTGGGGTCGGCGCGATGGGACGCGAAGGCGATGAAGGCCGCGGTGAAGCGGGCCGGCACGATCGTCGAGGCCGTGTGCTGGGCGCGGGACCTGGTGAACACGCCCGCCGGCGACCTGCCTCCCGCCGCCCTGGCCGACGCCGCGAAGGCGATGGCCAAGCAGGCGGAGGTCACCTGCAAGGTGTGGACCGAGACGCAGCTGAAGGCCGGGGGGTTCAACGGCATCCTCGGCGTCGGCAAGGGCTCGGCGAACCCCCCGCGCATGATCGAGCTCACGTACCGCGGCGCCGGCCGGCGCAAGCCCGTCGGGCTCGTAGGCAAGGGGATCACGTTCGACTCCGGCGGTCTCTCGCTCAAGCCGGGCGACGCGATGGAGACGATGAAGTGCGACATGGGCGGCGCGGCCGCGATGCTCGCGACCATCAAGGCGGCGGCGGCTCTCAAGCTCAAGGTGAACATCCACGCGGCGATCGCCTGCAGCGAGAACATGCCGAGCGGCACGGCGCAACGCCCCGGCGACGTGATCACGCACCGCGGGGGCACCACGAGCGAGGTGCTCAACACCGACGCCGAGGGCCGGCTCGTGATGGCGGACGCACTCGCGTACCTCGCGGAGGGCAACCCGGAGCTGATCATCGACGCCGCGACCCTGACCGGGGCGTGCATGGTGGCGCTCGGGCCCGACATCACGGGCGCGATGGGGACCGACGACGACCTCGTGCGGCGGATCGTGGCGGCGGGCGCGACCGTCGGCGAGCCGACGTGGCAGCTCCCGCTGCACGCGGCCTACCGGTCGATGATCGAGTCGAAGGTGGCCGACATCAAGAACATCGGCAAGCGCTGGGGCGGGGCCATCACGGCGGGCCTGTTCCTGCGCGAGTTCGTCGGCGATACGCCGTGGTGCCACCTCGACATCGCCGGGCCCGCGTTCCGCGAGTCCGCCGACGACCTCGGCCCGGCCGGCGCCACCGGCGTCCCGATCCGAACGCTCATCCGCTTCCTCGAGGAGCACGCGGCGGCATGACGGACGGCCCGGTCCTCGGGGTGTTCGCGCACCCCGACGACGCCGAGATCTGCGCCGGTGGGACGCTCGCGAAGTGGGCGGCGGTGGGGCGCGAGGTCCACCTGCTGATCCTCACGAACGGGGACCGGGGCTCGCAGGACGCCGCGCGCCTCCGCGAGGACGTCGCGGCCGTCCGGGTGACCGAGACCGAGGACGCGGCCCGGATCATGGGCATCGCGTCGGTCCGGATCCTCGGCACCCACGACGGCGAGCTCGAGAACACGGCGTCGGTCCGCGAGACGGTGGTCCGTCGCGTCCGCGAGGTACGCGCCGGGACCGTCGTGTCGTGCGACCCGACCGCGATCTTCTTCGAGTCGCGGTACTACAACCACGCCGACCACCGCAACGCCGGCTGGATCGCGCTCGACGCCGCGTTCCCCGCGAGCGGGAACCCCCATTTCTTCGCCGAGCAGCTGGCGGAGGGCCTCACCGTCCAGGAGGTGACCGACGTGTGGCTCGGCTGGTCGAACGAGCCGAACCACCGCGAGGACATCACCGGGTTCCTCCGCACGAAGATCGATGCGCTCGCCGCGCATCCGAGTCAGCTCGAGGAGGGGATCCGCTACTTCGACGAGTCGCTCACGAAGGACGCTGCGGAGGAGGGAGCGCGGCTCGGGGTGGAGCACGCCGAGCCGTTCCGCCGGCTCGACCTCACCTGAGGGACGCCGGCGCCTCCGGGCTCACTCGCGCTCACCGGCGGCCAGGAGCACGTCGCGGCGGTCGTGCAGGGGGTCCGGGAAGCGGTCGGCGAAGGTCGTCCGGGCGCGTTCGCGGAAGGCCGCCCACCCGGCGTCGCCGATCATGCCCTTCGCGAACCGGGCTGTCGCCCAGGTCTCCAGCCCGTCGAGGAACTCGGCCTGCGGGTAGATCCACTCGTAGGCGCGGCGCTCGACGCGGATCTTCCGCAGCCCCCCCTCGTGCAGGGTCTCGGCGAGCGCGTCGGGGCGGCGGAACCGGTCGTGGTGGGGGATCACGCCGGCGAGCGAGGGTTCGAGCATCTCCTTGGGCACGATCGTCTGGATGAGCTCGAGCCACGTGTCGGTGAAGGCGTCGCGCCCGTCCGCCCAGCTGGAGACCCCGAGCCGGGCCCCGGTCCGCAGGACCCGTCGAAGGTCGAACAGCGCGGTCTGCGGGCGCGTGAAGTGCGCGAGGACGAACCCCGCCGTCACCGCGTCGAACGAGCCGTCGCGGAAGGGCAGGTCGATCGCCTCGGCCGCGGCGACCGGGACCGCCGCGCGGCTCGCGCGGGCGACGCCGAGCATGTCGAGCGACGGGTCGATCCCGACCACCCGGCCGCCCGCCGCCAGCGCGGCCTCGGCCACGACGCCGGTCCCCGTGCCGACGTCGAGGACGCGGTCCCCGTCCGCGACGGGCAGGAACGCCACGAGGTCGCGTGCGGGTTCGAGGAACCGCGGGGCGTGCACGCGTTCGTAGGTCGCGGCCACGCCGTCGTAGGAGCGCCAGTCCTCCATGGGGGTCCAGGCTACCCGCGATCGCGGGGGACGCGGCCGGCCGCTAGGCTGTGCCGCGATCATGGGACGACGGCGTGCGCAGCGGTGACCGGGTTCGGCGGCGTCTTCGCCGTGGTCCTCGCGCAGATCGTGGCCGGCGGCCTGGTCCTCACGTGGTGCTCGCCCCTGTGGAGCGAGGCGAAGCGCTCCTACTTCGCGATCTACGGCGCGTTCATGACCGGCCTGTTTGCCCTGCCGCTGTGGCTGGTCGCCCGGGCCTCGGCCGACGCGGGTCCGGAGGCGGCGCGCGTGGTCGCGCTCGCGCTCGGCACGCTCGTCCTCGTGGCGGTCGGCACGCTCTGCGCCATCCGGCGGTGGTGGGTGCCCGCGCGCGTGATGGGCTTCGCCGCGAGCGCCGCCGCGGTCCTCACGCTGCTGGCGTTCGCGCCGCTCGGCGACCGCAGCGCCGGCGCGTCGATCGTCCAGCTTGCGTCGGGCGCCGCGTTCCTGGGCGCCAGCTACGACGCCCTGTTCCTGGGCCACTGGTACCTCACGGACCGCAAGCTCACGCGCCGGCCGATCATCCGGTACACCGTGGCGATGATCGTGACGTCGGTCGTGGAGATCGTCGTGATCGCGGCGACGGGGTTCTCGGGGGGGCGGGTGTCGGGGTCGCTGAACCCGATCCTCGCGGCGGGTGACGTGGCGCCCTGGATCGGCGTGGGGATGGCCGTGGCGACGCTGCTGATCGCGATCATGGCGCAGGCGGCGCTGCGCGGCGAACGCGCCTCGGCCGTCCAGTCCGCGACGGGCTTCTACTACCTGGGTGTCATCACGGCGATCGTCGCGGCGATCGCCGTGACCACGAGGTTCTTCCCCGCATGAACCCCGCGACGGGGCTGGGCGCCGCGCTCGCGCTGGGCGGGATCGCCGCCACGTGGGCGGCGTGGTGGGCGGTGGCGTTCCGGGGCATCGCGATCTGGCGGGTGATGCCGTGGGTGCTCGCCGGGCTGGGGGTCGCGACGCTGCTCTGGGCAGAGGACCTCGTCTGGTGGGGCGCGCCCGCGATCGCGACCGGTGCCGACCTCGGACGCAACGCCGCCGTGGCGGCGATCGCCGGGATCGTCACGGGGCTGGGGTTGTTCGTGGCGACCCGTATCGCCATCGTCCCGCTCTCGCGCTGGCATCGGTTCGCGGCCGACGCACGGCGCGCGTACGACCGCGCCGACGGGCGCCGGACCGTCACCGTGCTGCTGCTCGCGTTCGTCTCCGCGGCGAGCGAGGAGCTCTTCTGGCGGGGCTGGATCCAGCCCGACCTGGTCCTCGGCCGGCCGGGTTCGCTCGGCGTCGCGCTCGTCGTCTCCTGGGCCGTCTACCTCGTGGCGAACCTGCCGAGCCGGAGCCTCGCGATCGGGGCGGGTGCGGTCGTGGGCGGCGCGGCCTGGGTGCTCCTGGCCGCCGCCACGGGCGGCGTCCTCGCCCCGCTCTGCTGCCACGTCGTGTGGACGCTCGCGATGATCGTGCGCCCCCCTCGGGTCGACCGGTCATGATGTCCGCATGAGCTTCCTCTCGACCGCCGTCCAGGACGTGCTCGACCAGGGCCCGTTCTGCGCCGCGGCGACGACCACGCCCGACGGCCCGCACTGCACCCCGCTCGTGTTCGCCGCGAGCGGCGGCCGCGTGTGGCTCACCACGTCGCGGCGGTCGGTGAAGGCGCGGAACTGGCGGCGCGATCCGTCGATCGCCGGCCTCGTGCGGCACGGCGACCTCGCCGTGACGTTCACCGGGAGCGTGCGCACCTACGACGCGCTCGACTCGCGGACGTGGGCCGCGGCCGCGGCGGGCGCCACGTCGATCGCGCGGGCGACCGCGACGTTCAGCCGCAAGAACGCGCGGTTCTTCGCCGGCTACGCGGTGGACGCCAGGCAGGTGCCGCTGGCGTGGACCCCGCCGGGGCGCGTGTTCGTCGGCGTCGACCTGGAGCGCACCGCGTTGCTCGACACCGACGGTGTCCAGGAGGGACGGGGACGGTGGGGCGGCGACGCCGCCTCGCATCCGACGTTCCGCCGCGCCGCGGCCACCGACGATCCCTTCGACGGGGTGCCCTCGGCGGTACGCGAGGCGCTCGGGACGGCGGGCGACGGCGCGCTGACCCTCGTGGGCACGCGTGGGCCCGTGGTCCTCCCCGTCCGGTGGCACCTGGACGCGGGGTCGGCCTACGTGGCGCTGCCCGCCGAGACCCTGGCGATGGCCGACGCCGATGCCGACGCGCCGGCCGCGCTCACGATCGACCGCGCCGACGAGTGGCGCGCCCGGGACATGGTCGGCGCCCTGCTCCAGGGGACGGGCGCGAGCTTCGTGGCCGGCGCCGTGGGGTCCGGGCAGAAGTCGCTGCGGTCGCTCGCGGACTCGATCGCCGAGGGCGCCGACGCCCTCGTCCGCCTGCGGCCCCACCGCGTCGTCTGGTGGCAGGGCTGGTCGAGCGGCAGTCGCCGGTCGCCGTGAGCATCGCCGAGTGCTCCGTGGAGGTGGACGCCACCCCAGAGGAGGTCTGGACCATCACCAGCGATCCCCGCAACCTCGCGTTCTGGGACCCGCGGATCCGCCGCGTGCACGTCGCGCGAGGCGAGCTCGCCCCGGGGGCGTCGTTCGAGGCGGAGGTCGGCTACCGCGGCGTCCACACCACGATCCCGTGCGAGGTGCTCGAGTGGGAGCCGCCGTGGCGGGCCAGGGTGCACCTGGGCGGCGTCCTCGAGGCGACGGTGACGACGTCGATCGCCGCCCTGCCGTTCGACCGGAGCGTCTTGCGCCACGAGGTCCGCTACCGGTTCCGCGGGCGCCTCGGCGGGATCGTCGCGGCCGGGGTCCAGGCGGTCGGCGGCGCCGATCACGCGTTGCGGCGGGGGACGCTCGCGCAGAAGCGCGCCGTGGAGCGACGCGCCGCGCGTTAGTCGCGGCGGCGCATCGCCCGACGCTTGAGCCGCGAGCGGCCCACGAGCCATCCCGCGATGAACCCGATCAGCGCGGTGCCCGCGATCACTACCCAGATGGGGATGTCGGCGTCCCAGAACAGGACGTGCAGCTTCGCGGACTCGGCGTTCTGGAAGGCGAGGATCACCACGAGCACCACGAGGACGATCGCCACGATCGTCTTCGGGTTCAGCCCCTCGCGCGTCGGTTGGATGCCGCCGTCGCCCTGCTGCATCGGCTCTCCTGTCGTGACACCGTCGGAGGTCATCATGCACCATGGCCCGCGTGGGCATGGCACGGTGGGCATGGGCGGGGGCGCTCGCGGCGGGCGCGGGCGCGCTCGGCCTAGGCGTGCTGCGTGACCCGGAGGGTCGCGCCGCCGACGCCGAGCTGTTCGGCCTCGTGAACCGCGGGCACGGCCCGGCCGCCGATACCGCCGCCACGGCGATCACCGAGTTGGGGTCGCTCTGGGCCGTGGGGGCCGCGGCGGCCGCGATGGCCGCGGCGGGGCTGCCGCGCCCGGCCGCACGCGCGGCCGCCGCCGCGGGGACGACGTGGCTGCTGCTGCAAGGCATGAAGCGCCTCACCGACCGTCCGCGCCCGAGCGATGCCGACCCGGACGCCACCCGCTTGATGATCGCCCGCCCGATGGCCACGTCGTGGCCGTCCTCGCACCCGGCGGTGCTCACCACCTTCACGCGCGTGGCGGCGCGCGAGCTCGGGCTCGGGGCGTCGGCGCGTGCGGCGCTCGGCCTCCTCGACGGTGCCGTCGCCGCGTCGCGGGTGTACGTGGGCGTGCACTACCCGGGGGACGTGACGAGCGGGCTCCTGATCGGTCGCGCGGTAGCGCGGGTCTGGCCGCGGAGCCGGTGACCGGCGGCCGTCCGGGACCTCGCTGCTAGGCTCGGCGGCTCATGGACGCCTTCCTCGCCGCGGTCGGGTGGCCCGTCGTCGACCGCATCGGCGTCGGCCCGATCCAGCTGTCCCCGCACGGGCTGTTCATCGCGATCGGCTTCCTGGTGGGGACGGTCCCGTTCGGGCGGCTCGCCGAGCGGCGCGGCATCCCGCCCGTCGCGATCACGTCGGTGGCCTTCTGGTCGCTGATCGGCGCGATCGTGGGTGCCCGCGTCGGCTACGTGATCGCCCATCCGTCGGACTTCGCGAGCCCGCTCGAGTGGTTCTACGTCTGGCAGGGAGGGATCTCGCTGCTCGGCGGGATCGCCGGGGCCACGATCGCGAACGCCGTGAACATCAAGCGGTTCCACCTGCGCTTCTTCCGGGTGGCCGACACGATCGTGCCCGCGCTCGCCTTCGGCATCGTGGTCGGGCGGATCGGCGATCTCATCATCGGCGACCACCTCGGCAAACCGTCGTCCTGGCTCCTCGCGTGGTCCTACCGCGGCGGCACGCTCGCGCCCCCCTTCACGTGCGTGAACGATCTGTGCCAGGCGCAGCTCGCGGACGGATCGCTCATCACCGTCACGCGCACCGAGGTCGTGCTGCGCGACGCCCTCGGCGAGGTCGTCTCGCGTGGGGTGGGGCTGCACCAGACGGCGCTGTACGACATGTTGCTCGCCGCGGTGCTGTTCGGCGTGCTGTGGTGGTTCATCAGGCAGGACCGCCGCGAGGGGATGGCGACGCTGCTGTTCGGGATCTGGTACGGCTGCAACCGGTTGCTCGAGGACTCCCTGCGGATCGATAAGCGGTTCGGTCCGCTCACCGGGTCGCAGTGGACGGCGCTCACCGTGGTGGTGCTGGCGAGCGCGATCGCGATCTACCTCGCGATCACGAAGCGGCCGGGGCCGACCACCCCGTCGCGCCTGCGACGGCGCGACGACGAGACGGCCGACGATGCGGGGTCCGAGCTCGCGCCGGCCTCCGGCTGGTGGCGGCGCGGCGGACGCGCGAGCTAACTCCTCAGCGGCGCTCGCGGTCGAAGTACGTCCACACGTCGATGTCGGGCACGTCGAGTCCGAGCGCGCCCAGCGTGGAGCAGATCTGCGTGCGGTGGTCGTTCCCGTGGTGGATCGCCTGGTTGAGGAGCAGGCTCTCGGCGGGATCGATGCCGCCGGCCACGGGCCGGTCCTCGATCGCGGCGTGCAGGTCGCCCGCCTCGAGCAGGGCGAGCACATCGCCCCAGCGGCCGGCCTGGTCGGTCATGCGGGCGCGGAGCTCGGCCAGGGGCTGCGCGCCGTGGTCCTCGATCGGCGGGAGCGGCACCTGCGCCAGGCGCTGCAGGTACCGCTCGTCGGCGTCGACCGTGTGGGTCAGGGTGCTCGCGATCGAGCCGTAGGTCCCCGCGATCTCGCCGTCGAGCTGCTCGGGATCGAGACCGTCGAGGCTGTCGAACAGCACGCCCATGGCCCAGGCGTGGTAGGCGAACGCGTCCCGGAGCACGCCCGCGGGCGTGCTCACCGGGCGGTGACCGCCAGCGGCTTGCCGATCCGGGACTTCGTGGCCGCGCGGACCGCGGTCGCGGCCTCGCGCAGCGCCACCGACGCCGGGTCCTCCGGCGCGCGCACGACGATCGGCGATCCGGTATCCCCGCCTTCGCGGAGCGCGCGGGTCAGGGGGACCTGCGCCATCAGCGGCACGCCGAGCGTCTCGGCGGCTTCGCGGCCGCCACCCTCGCCGAAGATCGGATCGGGCTCGCCGCAGTGCGGGCACACGTAGTGGCTCATGTTCTCGACCACCCCGATCGCCCGCAGGTTCGTGCGCTCGGCCATCTTGCCCGCCCGCTCGGCGACGGATCGCGCGGCGTCCTGGGGGGTCGTCACGACGAGCATCGACGCGCCCGGCAGGAACGACGCGAGCGAGATGCTGACGTCGCCGGTGCCCGGCGGGAGGTCGCAGAGGAGGAAGTCGAGGTCGCCCCAGTAGACGTCGCCCAGGAACTGCTCGATGGCCTTGTGGAGCATCGGGCCGCGCCAGATGACCGGCGTCTCCTCCGGCACGAAGAAGCCCATCGAGATGACCTTCACGCCGTGGGCCTCGAGCGGCAGGATCATGTCGTTGAAGCCGACGGGCTTGCCCTCCGCGCCGATCATGCGCGGCACCGAGAAACCCCACACGTCGGCGTCGAGGATCCCGACGTTCGCGCCCTCGGCCGCCAGGGCGCACGCGATGTTCACGGTGACGCTCGACTTGCCGACCCCGCCTTTGCCGCTCGCGACCGCGACGATCGAGGTTTGGGGGGAGAACGAGATCTTCGTCGGGCCCTGGGCCGTGGGACCACGGAGCTGACCGACGAGGCGCTCGCGCTGCTCCGCGCTCATCGGCGTCAGGCCGACCTCCACCCGCTCGACCCCCGCGAGCGGGGCGACCGCGGCGGTGACGTCCTGGGTGATCCGGTCCCGCAGCGGGCACCCCTCGATCGTGAGGAGGACGTGGACGCGGACGAGGCCGCCGTCGACCTCGATCCGGTCGTGCATGCCGATGTCCTCGATCGGCTTGCCGATCTCGGGATCGTTGACGCTCCGCAGGGCCTCGCGGACCTGTGCTTCGGTGATCATGGTGGCGGGCTCCTGGTTCGTCGGGTGTCGGCTACGCTCGGTCCTGGAAAACACGGCGGGCGCCGTGCAAACCCAGTCTACGACGAGCGCGCCGGAGGTCCCGATGCCCGAGCCGATGCCGATCGAGGTGCACAAGGCGCTCGCCGACGACACCCGCTACCGCCTCTACCGCTACCTGCGGCTCTCCGGCCGGCCGGTGCCGATCCGGGAGCTCGCCACGAGGCTGGCGCTGCACCCGAACACCCTGCGGCCCCATCTGCGGCGGCTGGAGGAGGCAGGGCTCGTCGCGTCGGAAGCGCGCAAGCAGACCGGCGTCGGGCGCCCGCAGACCCTCTACGCGGCCGTCGACGTCGAGGGGCGCGAGGGCCGCGACTACCGGCTCCTCGCCGACGTCCTGTCGGGTCTGCTGACCACGTCGGCACAGCGGTCGAAGGCCCGGGAGATGGGCCGCGAGTGGGGCGCCTATCTCGTGGCGCGGGCGGCGCCCCGGCCCCGGCCACGGCGGGGGAGCGGCGTCAACCTCGCGGTGCTGCAGGAGGCGATGGACGCGGCGGGCTTCACCCCGCGCTTCCGGCGTCGGGGAGCGACGTCGGTCGACATCACGATGCGCGGGTGCCCGTTCGCGGACCTCCTCGAGGAGCACCGCGACCTCGTCTGCGCCGTCCACCGGGGCCTGCTGGAGGGCATCCTCGCGGCGTCGCGGCCCGCCCTGCGCATCACCTCGGCGGACCTCCCGGGCGAGCGGGGGACGGCCTGCCGGCTCTCCGCGCGAGGTTCCTAACCCCGATCGCTTGAGTCGCACCCCGAACCGGTCGATGGGGGTCGGGTGCGGCGGGGCACCTCGTCGCGTCCCGAACGACCGGAGGGAGCGGGGAACGCAGATGGATCCGACCATCGTGCCGGAGTTCAACTCCTGGCTCGAGGAACTCGTGGGGGGCCACGGTTCCGACCTGCACGTGAAGGTGGGATCCCCCCCGATGGTGCGCATGCCGCAGGGGCTCGAACGGCTGGACCGCGACGCGCTCACCGCGATCGAGACCCAGGCGATCGCCGAGGGGATCATCCCCGAGGACCGCAAGGCGACCTTCCTCGAGAAGGGCGAGGTGGACTTCGCGTACTCGGTCCCCAACGTCGGCCGGTTCCGGGCGAACGTCTTCCGCCAGCGCAACTCGATCTCGATGGTCCTGCGCAAGCTCCGGTTCGGGGGCCCCTCGTTCGAGGAGGTCGGCCTCCCCGACGCGATCCGGACGATCGCCGACGAGCACCGCGGGCTGATCCTCGTGACCGGGCCCACGGGCTCGGGCAAGACGACGACCCTCGCGGCGATGATCGACTACATCAACAAGACGAAGCCGGTGCACATCGTGACCATCGAGGATCCGATCGAGGTGCTGCACAAGGACCACCAGGCGTCGATCAACCAGCGAGAGGTCGGGCTCGACACCGGGGACTTCCTGTCGGCCCTGCGGGCGGCGCTCCGTCAGGACCCCGACGTGATCCTCATCGGTGAGATGCGCGACACTGAGACGGTCCGCGCGGCGCTCGCCGCGGCGGAGACCGGCCACCTCGTGATGTCGACGCTCCACACGCAGGACGCCACCGAGACGGTGAACCGCGTGATCGACTTCTTCCCGCCGTACCAGCAGCAGCAGGTGCGGCTCGCGCTCGCGGGGACGCTGCGGGGCATCGTGTGCCAGCGGCTGGTCCCCACCGTCGACGGCGGGCGCACGCCCGCCCTCGAGGTCCTCATCAACACGGGTCGCGTGGCCGAGCGGATCGCCGACCCCGAGAAGACGGTCGAGATCAAGGACGTGATCGCCGAGGGCGGGTACTACGGCATGGTCACGTTCGACCAGACCCTGCTCCGCCTGATCCAGGACGGGCGCGTGAGCGTCGACGACGCGATGCAGGCCGTGTCGAGCCGCCACGACTTCGAGCTGGCGCTCCAGCAGGCCGGGATCGCCGTCAGCGTCTAGGCGGGGACGGTCGCGACGCGCCGACGGCGCGAGGCCGCCATCGCGCCGACCCCGACCGCGAGCCCGACCAGCAGCCCGGCGGCCGCGGCGGGGAGCGACGATCCGCCGGACGAGGACGCGCCCGTCGGAGCGGGCGCCGGGGGCTGCGCCGCCGCCACGGCGACCGTCGCCCCGTTGCCGGGACCGTCCCCGTCCCCGACGACGATCGTGCCCGACATCCCGGGGTGGAACGTGCACTGGAACGCGTAGAGGCCCTCCTCGGCGAACGTCCTGTGGCCCGACTCGCCGGGCATGAGCTCGCCGATCTCCCACCCCGCGCCGTACACGTTGTGCTCGACCGGGTCCTGGTTCACGAAACGGACCGTGCCGCCGGCCTCGGTGTGCAGGACGCTGGGGCCGAAGCACGCGTCGTCGAGGACGACCGTGTCGCCCTCGCCTTCGGTCGCCTCGTGGCACCCGCCGCCGGCCCCGGCCGGAGCCGCGGGCAGCGCGAGGACCACCGTGGCGACGGCGATGGCGAGGGACGCGATGCAGGTGCGCGGACGTGGCATGGTGGGCTCCTCTCGATCGGTCACCCGGGTACACCGCCCGGGCGCCGGAGGTTCCCTCGTCAGCCGGTGGTCTCGGCCAGGGCGAGCGCGTCGGGCAGGGCGAGGTCGCTCTCGAGCCGGAACGTGGTCGTCTCGGTCCCCCACAGCAGGACGTTGCCGCGGACCAGCACCCGCACGGGACCGCCGTCGGTCACGAGCACCAGCTCGTGCGGATCGCGGACCCAGAACGCGATCGGCCACCCCGCGACGCGCACGTCCCGCAGGTCGTCGCCCACGAGCTTCACGCCCGCGGCCACGTGCGCGTCCCAACGCATGAGCACCGCCCCGTAGGGGGATCCGGGGATCGGGGGGAGACCGTCGGCCGGCTCCCAGGCCATCACGATGCGGGTGGGAGCCGCCCCCGGCGGCACGTCCTCGGGGACGTCGACCCACACGAGGTCCGGACGTCCCAGCGCGGCTGGGAACGTCGCCTCGGTGCCGGTCAGCGCCTCGGCCTCCGCGAGGGAGACGGGACGGCCGAGGTCGGGCAGGGCCGACGTCGTGGGCAGCGGCCGTCCGCTGGGCGCCGGCTCGATCGTGATCGCGCCGAGGTCGAACACGATCCTCGCCGCGACGGCCGCGCCCGCCAGGAGCACGACGATCGCGGCGGCGATGAGGACGAGCCGCACCGGCCGGCGCCGCGGCGCCGGCGCCGGGGTCGCGAGCCGCGCGCGCACGCGGCCGACGAGGTCCTCGCCCGGCGCGGGCCAGTCGAGGTCCAGACCGGCGATGGCCCGGCCGAGGGTCTCGTCGTCCAGCGTGTGCAGCGGCCGGCTCACGGTGTCCCCTCTTCGGCGAGGGCGGTGCGCAGCCGCGTCATCGCGCGCGACAGCCGCGACTTCACCGTCCCGGGGGCCACGTCGAGCGCCACCGCCATCTCCGCCTCGCTCATCTCGAAGAGCCAGCGGTACGCGATGACGAGACGGTCGCCGGACGCCAGGCGGTTCATCGCCGCCACCAGGGTCTCGTGCGTCTCGCGGTCGAGCGCCGCGTCGGCCGGGTCGGTCGGCCCCGGCCCCGGCTCCGGCGCCCGCAGGGCGAGCGCGTCGCGCCGGCCCGCCGACCGGATCCGGTTGCGCGCCTCGTTCGCGACGATCGCGCAGAGCCAGGGCCGGAAGGCGGCGTCGGGACGGAACCGGGGGAGCGCGAGCCACGCCTTCACGAACGCCTCCTGGACGACGTCGTCGAGGTCGGCGGCGGGCGCGGCGACGCGGGCGACCCGGGTCGCCAGCACCTGGTGGCGCATCACCAGCTCGGCGAACGCATCCGCATCGCCCCCGCGGGCGAGCTCGATGAGCTGCGTCTCCGGCCGCTCGTCCCTTCCTCGACGGATCACCTATCGCCCTTCCTACACCGCTGGCCACGCCCGGGTTCCCGGCCGCGACCGGCGGCGTGACGATCCCGTGGCGATCGGGCGGCCACGATGAGCCGGGGGGCCGGACGGGACGCACGGCTGATGGCGCATCTCAACCGCGCATGCGACCATCGGATGGCGCACGGTCATCGGGGAAGGCGAACCCGGGGCCGGGCGCGGCGCGTACAACGGAAGGAACCAGATCGGTGCAGCACCACGACGGTCCGCTCCTGCCTCGGGAAGAGGTCCAGCTGATGGAAGGTCTCATGGCCGGCGACGACGTCGCCGTCCGCGCGTTGTACGCGCGCTTCGGACGCCCCGTCTTCACGATGGGGCTCCGCCTGCTGGGCACCCGCGAGGCGGCCGAGGAGCTGACCCAGGACGTGTTCCTCACGGCCTGGCGTAAGGCCGCCCGGTTCGATCCCCAGCGGGGGCGGCTCTCTACCTGGCTCATGACGATCGCCCACAACCTCGCCGTCGACCGCCTCCGCCGGGACACGGGCGTCTCGCGACCGACCCTGGTCCTGGTCGACGAGGTGCCGGAGACGCCGGGCGTCGACGAGGAGGCCCAGATGATCGAGCGCGACGCCGCGCTCCGCGCGATCGCCTCGCTCTCGGACGCCGAGAAGCGACTCATCGCGCGCACGTACTTCCGGGGCCTGACCGCGCGCGAGATCGCGGAGGCCGACGGCATCCCGCTCGGCACCGTGAAGACGCGCCTTCGTTCCGCGCTGATCAAGGTGCGCAAGGCCAACGACGAGAAGGACCTGCGATGAACTGCGCGAAGGTCCGCGATCTGCTGCCCGAGCACGCGCTCGGCGTCGCCGGCGGGGACGCGGCGGCCATCGATCGCCACCTCGCCGGGTGCGCAGCGTGCCGTAAGGAGGCGCGCGAGCTCCACGGGGCCGCCGCGTCGCTCGCGTTCGCGCTCGCGCCCGCCGTGCCGCCTGCGGCGCTCGAGGACGAGGTCGTCGCGGCCGTGCACGCGAAGGCGGGACGCACCCGGCGACCCTCGGGCGTGCGTCGGAGCACCGCGGCGATGCTCGCGGCGGCGCTCGCGCTCGTCGGCCTCGTCGGCGGCGCCGCGATCGCGCGACGCGACTCCACCGACGCGCGCACCGCGGCCGAGATCCGCCTGGCGCAGCAGAGCGATGCGTTCCAGACCTTCGTCGATGAGGCCCTCCAGGGCGAGGGGACCGTCGCCTCGATCGGCGTGCTCCGTCCCGGGGCGGGCCGCCAGGGCGGCGGTTCCGCCGTCTCGGTCGTTGCCCCGCGCGCGATCGACAGCGTGCTCGTCGTGGGCAGCGGGTTGGACGGCGAGGGCATGCCGTACCGCGTCGAGCTCGCCGACGGTCAAGGCGATTTCGCCCGGATCGGCACCGTGCGCACGCTCGACAGCGGCGGCGGCTTCTCCACCGGCGGCGTGACCGGTCGTGACCTCACCCGCTTCGTGAACGTGCTCGTGCGCGACCGCGACGGTGAGGTGATCCTCATCGGGACGCTCCGCGACGAGGTCCCGTCCCCGAGCCCCACGGGCCCGACCCCCAGCGGCTGAGGTCGGCTAGGCTCGGCCGCGATGCGTTTCGGCCTCGCCCTGCCGCACTACGACTTCTCCCTGCCCGGCGGCGCGCCGATCACGACCGAGGCGGCCCTGGACTGGGCCCGGCGCGCCGAGGCACTCGGGTTCGACGAGGTGTGGGTGTCCGACCACCTCTTCTACTCGTTCGGGCGCTACGGCGCCGACCCTGCCCCGATCGGATCCCTCGAGGCGACCACCACGCTCGCGGCCGTCGCCGCGGTCACCGACCGCGTGCGGCTCGGGTCGCTCGTCCTGTGCGCCTCGTTCCGTCACGCGGGGCTGCTGGCCAAGCAGGCGGCGACCCTCGATCAGCTCTCGGGCGGACGGCTCGACCTCGGGCTCGGCGCCGGGTGGCTCGAGGCCGAGTTCGACGCGTTCGGCCTCCGGTTCGGGACGCTCGGGGAGCGGTACGCCGTGCTCGAGGAGACGGTCGAGGCGCTCGACCGGCTGCTGGGCGCCGACGCGCCGGTGACCTACCAGGGATCAGTCGTGGCGCTCCACGACGCGCCCCGGTCCCCCGACGTGGTCCAGCGACCGATCCCGATCTGGCTCGGCGGCGCCGGGGGTCCGCGGTTGCTGCGCCTCGCGGCGTCCCACGCCGCGGGCTGGAACACGGTGTGGCGGGTCGATCCGGCGCGCTACGCGGTGCAGCTCGAGCGGGTCCGCGCCGCCTGCGAGGCCGCCGGCCGCGACCCGGCGACGTTCCGGCTGACCGTCGGCCTCTACGGCCTCGCCGGCGACACCGACGACGACGCGCGGACGGTGTTCGAGCGGGGTCGTGCGGCGTTCCCCGGCGACGCGATGCGCGACGACACCTGGGACACCTGGCGCGCGACCACGCTGTCGGGCGACGCGGCCGCGATCCGCGAGCGCCTGGCCGCGTTCGAGGCGCTCGGGGTCGAGCAGATCATCCTGTCCCCGTGGGTCCTGCCGTTCGCCGTCCCCGAGCCCGAGCAGGTCGAGCGGTTCGCCGCGCACCTCGGTCTGGGCGGGTGATCGCATCGCCGTCGCCGACGCGGTCCTCGACGTCCTGCGCGACGCCGGCGAGCCGCTGCACTGGACGGTGATCCAGGACCGGGCGCTGCGCGCGGGCGCGATCGACCCGTTCACGACCCCCGACGTCCGCGGCGAGATCCTCGGCGCCCTGCGCGAGCTCCGGCGCGACGGCCGCATCCGGCGGACGTCGACCGGCGTCTTCGAGCTGGCGGACGCCTATGGCCGGTAGTCGATCCGGGAGAACCGCTCGAGCTTCTCGAAGGCGTGCTCCGCCTCGACGTACCGCAGGGTCCCGGATCGCGAACGCATGACCATCGAGTGCGTCGACGCGCCGTCGGGCCAGTACTTCACGCCCCGGAGCAGGTTGCCGTCGGTGACCCCGGTGGCCGCGAAGAACACGTCGTCGCCCGCCACCAGGTCGTCGATCCCGAGGATCCGGTCGAGGTCGTACCCCTCCGCGACGAGCGCGGCGCGTTCGTCGCCGTCGCGAGGGTACAGCCGGCCCTGGATCGCGCCGCCGAGGCACTTCAGCGCCGCCGCGGCCACGACGCCCTCGGGCGTGCCGCCGATGCCGAGCAACATGTCGATCTGGGTGCGCGGCGTCGCGGCCACGATCGCGCCCGCCACGTCGCCGTCGGTGATCATCGCGACGCGGCAGCCCACCTCGCGGCACGCGGCGAGGATGTCGTCGTGCCGCGGCCGGTCGAGGATCGTGACCGTGACCTCCTCGGGCTTCTTGCCTTTGGCCTTCGCCACCGCCCGGATGTTCTCTCCGACCGAGGCCGTGATGTCGATCACGTCGGCCGCCTCGCCGCCGACGGCGATCTTCTCCATGTACATGGCCGACCCCGGGAAGAACATCGAGCCGCGCGGCGCGAGCGCGATCACGCTCACCGCGTTCGGCTGGCCCGTGGCCGTGAGCCGCGTGCCGTCGATCGGGTCCACGGCCACGTCGGTCTGCGGGCCCTCGCCCGAGCCGACCTGTTCGCCGTTGAAGAGCATCGGGGCGGCGTCCTTCTCGCCCTCGCCGATCACGACGACGCCGTCCATCGACACCGTGTCGATCATCAGCCGCATCGCGTCGACGGCCGCGCCGTCGGCGCTGTTCTTGTCGCCGTGGCCGATCCAGCGGCCGGCGGCGAGGGCGGCGGCCTCGGTCACGCGGACGAGCTCGAGGGCGAGGTTGCGGTCCGGTCGTTCACTCATCGCAGCACCTCCAGGATGTCGCGGGGGTCGGCTCCTTCGAACAGGACCCGGTGGATCGCGGCGTGGTACGGCAGGTCGAGGGCAAGCTCGCGAGCCAGCCGCGCGACCTCGCGCGTGGAGTCGACGCCTTCCACCGTGAGCCCCCGTCGTTCCAGCTCGGCCAGCGTATCGGCCGGGGGGTCGCCCGCGCCCACCATCTCGCCGTAGAGGCGGTTGCGCCCCCCGAGCGAGGTCACGAGCTGGTCGCCCACGCCGGCCAGCCCGAGGGCGGTCTCGGCGCGGCCCCCGCTCGCGGTGACGAGCGCCACGATCTCGTGGGCGGCCTTCGTGAACAGGGCCGCCTTCGCGTTCTTGTACCCCTCGCCGCTCGGCGTGCCGATGCCGTCGAGGATCCCGAGGCCGATCGCCGCCACGTTCTTCATCATCGCGGCGAGCTCCACGCCGATCACGTCGTCGGTGTAGGTGAGCTGGTAGTGGCGGTCGTCGAAGGCGGCCCCGGCGGCCCGCACCGTCGCCTCGTCGGCGGCGGCCCAGACGCCGGCCGTCGGGAGGCCGCCGGCGAGTTCGGCCGCGAGGCAGGGGCCGCCGACGGCCACGATCGTCGGGCCGGGCAGCTCCTCGCCGTACACCTCCGACATCCGTGCCCCGGTCCCCGGCTCGAGCCCCTTCGCCACGCTGACGAGGGCGGTCGCGTCCCCGACGTGGTCGCGGACCATGCCCGCGAGCGACCGGGCGCCGTGGGAGTTCGCGCCGAGGACGACGATCTCCGCGCCCGCGGCGGCGTCGTCGAGCTCGTTCGGTCCGAACAGGCGGACGCCGTCGGGCAGGTGCTCGCCCAGCAGCGGATGCTTGCGGTCGGCGCGGAGCTCGGCGAACGCCTGGAGATCGAAGCGGTTCGCCCACAGCGAGGTGGCGTGGCCGCGCCGCGCCGCGTGCATCGCGACGGCGGTGCCCATCGCGCCGGCCCCGAACACCGCGATCGTGGTCACGCCCGGAGCTTATCGGCCATGATCGGGCGGTGAGCCGCCGGCGCGTGATCGTGCTGCTGGTCGTCGGCGTGACGGCCGTCTCGACCTCGGCGGTGCTCGTCCGGCTGGCCGACGCGCCGGGGCTGGCGGTCGCGTTCTACCGCTGCCTGTTCGCGAGCCTGCTGCTCGTCCCGTGGGCGCTCCTGCGCCACCGCGGGGCCCTCGCCGTGCTCTCGCGTCGCGAGCGATGGCTGCTCGTCGCGTCGGGCCTCGCGCTCGCCGGCCACTTCGCGTCGTGGATCCCCGCGATCGGTCTGACGAGCGTGGCGGCGAGCGTCGTGCTCGTCCAGACGACGCCGGTGTGGGTCGTGATCATCGGCCCCGCGTTCGGTGAACGGGCGAGCCGGGGCGCGGTGGCCGGGATCGTCGTCGCGCTGGCGGGGACGGCGATCATCGTGGCGGGCGACCTCGGCGGCGGGACCGACGTGCTGCTCGGCGACCTGCTGGCGCTCGTCGGTGCGCTGTTCGCCGCGATCTACATCCTGCTGGGCCGCCGGATCCGCCAGCGCGTCCCCGTCGTGCCGTACACGGCGACCGTGTACTCGATCGCCGCCGGCGGGCTGGCGCTCCTGATGCTCGTGGCGGGCACGCCGTTCACGGGGTACTCCACGCGGCAATGGGGGCTGTTCCTCGCGATGACGCTCGGCCCACAGCTCCTCGGGCACACGGTGTTCAACCTGCTCCTCGGGCAGGTGAGCGCGACCGTCGTGTCGGTGGCGTTGCTCGCCGAGCCCGTCGGCGCGACCGTGCTCGCGGCGATGTTCCTCGACGAGGCCCCGGGCATCCAGACCGTGATCGGCGGGCTCGTCGTGCTCGCGGGCGTGTTCCTCGCCATCCGCGCTGAGGCGCGGACGGCAGGTGAGTTCGCGACGGCACCGGTGGAGTAGGGTCGCGGCCGTGGGACGAGGTCGCTTCGTCACGGTCGACGACTACGAGCCGGCGGCGCGTGAGGTGCTCGACGACGCGACGTACGGCTACTTCGCGGGGGGCGCCGGCGACGAGCGGACGATCAACGCGAACCGCCGGACGTTCGACCGGTGGTGCCTCCGGCCCCGGGTGCTGCGCGGGGTCGGCTCGCCCGACACGTCGACCGAGGTCCTCGGCACGCGCATCGAGAACCCGGTCCTGGTGGCGCCGTGGGCCTCGCAGTGGCTCGCGCACGGCGACGGCGAGCTGGGCACCGCACGCGGCACGGCGGCCGCCGGCACGATCATGGTCGTCAGCTCGACCGTGCTCGATCGCGTCGAGGAGATCGCGACGGCCGGTGCCCCGCTCTGGTGGCAGGTCTACGTGTTCACCGATCGCGAGGTCACGGCCGACCACGTGCGCCGCGCGGCCGCCGCCGGCTACCGCGCGATCGTGCTGACGGTCGACGTCCCCGTCCTCGGGTTGCGCCACCGCGACGCGCGCACCGGCTTCGAGCTCCCCGTCGGGGCGAAGGCGGCCGAGCTCGTGTTCGACGACGCCCTCACGTGGGACGATCTGGCGTGGCTCCGCGCGCAAGCACCGGAGCTGCCCCTCGTCGTGAAAGGAGTCATGCGCGAGGACGACGCGCTGATGGCTGTGGAACACGGCGCCGACGCGATCATCGTGTCGAACCACGGCGGCCGCCAGCTCGACGCCGGCGAAGGCGGCCTCGACGCCGTGCCGCCGATCGTCGACGCCGTCGCGGGACGGGTGCCGGTGCTCGTCGACGGCGGCGTGCGCCGCGGGACCGACGTCGTGACGGCGCTCGCGCTCGGCGCGTCGGCCGTCCTCGTCGCCCGGCCGATCGCCTGGGGCCTCGCCGTGGCGGGGGAGGAGGGCGTCGCCGACGTGCTGCGGATCCTCCGCGAGGAGACCGCCAACGTGATGGCCCAGTGCGGTGCCCGCACCGTGGCCGAGATCACCCCGGACCTCGTCGCCCCGGCTCCGTAGATGACGATCCGACGCCCCTGCTGGGACGCTTCGCCCCGATGACCCGCATCGACCTGCACACGCATTCCACCTGCTCGGACGGCACGAACACCGTGGCCGAGAACGTCGCCCTCGCCCTGGCGCGGGGCCTGGACGGCATCGCGATCACCGACCACGACACGACCGAGGGGTACGCCGAGGCGGACGCCGCCTCGGCGGGGACGGACCTGCGGATCGTCAAGGGCATCGAGTTCTCGGCCGAGTACGACGGCGCCTCGCTCCACGTCCTCGCCTACGGCGTCGACCCCGCTCACCCGGAGCTCCGCGAGGAGCTGCGACGCCTCTCCGACACCCGGTTCCGACGCGGCGAGCTGATGATCGAGAAGCTCCGGTCGCTCGGCTACGACATCACGTTCGAGCAGGTCCGCGCGATCGCGGGCGACGACCTGATCGCGCGACCGCACGTGGCGCAGGCGATGGTCGCGTCCGGCATCGTGGCCACCGAGAAGGAGGCGTTCGAGCGGTTCATCTCCGACGACGGGCCCGCCTACGTCCCGAAGCACGCGCTCGACCCCGTGGACGCGCTCGCCCTGATCCGCGCCGCCGGCGGCGTGTGCGTGCTGGCCCATCCGGCGATGTGGAAGGGCAACGGCGCCGTCCCCGACGCGCTGATCGAGGAGATGGCCGCCGGGGGGATGGCCGGTCTCGAGGTCGACCACCCCGACCACGACCCCGACCAGCGGGCGCACTACCGCGCGATGGCCGAGCGGCTCGGCCTGATCGCGACGGGCGCGAGCGACTGCCACGGCGCCCGGTACGACTACCGCATGGGTATCGAGACGACGTCGGGCGACCTCGTGGACGCGCTGCTCGCCCGCGCGCCCGCGTAGATGGCCGAGCGCATCGAGGATCCCTCCGACCCGCGGCTGCGCGATTTCCTGCACCTGCGCGACACGGACCTGCGCACCTCGCTCGAGGCAGCCGAAGGCATCTTCATCGCCGAGGGCGCGACGACGATCCAGCGCGCGCTCGTGGCCGGTTACCGTCCCCGAGCGTTCGTCGGCACGCCCGACCGCGTCGCCGCGTTCGACGGCGCCGACGCGCCGAGCTTCGAGGTCGACGAGGAGGTGCTCGCCACGACGGCGGGCTTCCGCGTCCACCGCGGGGCGCTCGCGAGCTTCGATCGGCGCCCGCTGCCCGCCGTCGCCGATCTGCTCGCCGGCGCCCGGCGGGTCGTGGTGCTCGATGACCTGGTCGACACGACGAACCTGGGGCTCATCCTGCGGAGCGTCGCCGCGTTGGGATGGGACGCCGCCCTGCTCACGCCCCGGTGCGCCGACCCCTTGTACCGCCGGGCGGTGAAGACGTCGATGGGGGTCGTGTTCACGTTGCCCTGGACCCGCATCCCGCACCGCGACGGGCCGGCGATGGTGCGCGACGCGGGGTTCACGCTCGCCGCGTTGACACCCGACGGGGACATCGAGGTGCGCGAGGCCGTCGTGCCCGAGCGCCTCGCGCTCGTGCTCGGCAGCGAGGGACCCGGCGTGTCGGCGCGGTGGCGCGACACCGCCGATCTGCGGATCCGGATCGCGATGCGCGACGGTGTCGATTCGTTGAACGTCGCCGCCGCGGCCGCCATCGCGCTGCACACCCTCGGGTAGGCTCCGCGCCGTGCCCGGCTCGATCGACTTCGTGTTCCTCGACATCGGCGGCGTGATGTACGACGACCGCGTCTACGCCGAGGCCTGGCGCGCCGCCCTCCGGGTCGCCGGCGGGGCCTTCACCGACGAGGCGTTCGACGAGGCGTACGCGGCCGCCCGCGCGGGCCAGGACGGGTCGTTCCGCGTCCGCCTCGCCGAACGGTTCGCTCCTGCCGGCGTCCCCCTCGATGCGCTCGAGGCCGAGGCGGCGAAGCACTGGGCCTACCCACCGTCGGCGCTGTACGACGACGTGCTCCCGTGCCTGGAACGGCTCCGCGACGCCGGCTACCGGCTGGGGATCATCGCGAACCAGCCCTCACAGGTCCGCGCCGTGCTCGAGCGCGACGGATTGGTGCCGTTCTTCGAGGTGTGGGGCGTGTCCGAGGATCTCGGTCTGCAGAAGCCCGATCCCGCCCTGTTCCGCCACGCCGTGCGGACCGCCCGGGTCGAGCCCGCACGCGCGGTGATGGTCGGCGACCGCCTCGACTACGACGTGCGCCCCGCGCGAACGGCGGGCATGCGCACCGTGTGGGTCCTGCGGGGCGAAGCCCCCGACGACCCGACCCCCGTGCAGCTGGCGGAAGCGGGCGCCGCGGCGGAGGACCTGCGGAGCCTGCCCGACGTCCTCGCCGCGCTCGCGGCCGGCTAACTGCTCATCTGGCGCTGCTTCTGGAGCTCGCTCGCGGCGTTCAGCGCCTTCTGGGAGCGCGCCATGTCGGGCATCTCGTGACCGCCCGTGAGCTCCTCGGCGGCCCACTTCGTGAGGTCGCGGATCGAGAGCACGCCGACCACCTTGCCCTTGTCGACGACGGGGAGGTGGCGGATGTTGAGCGAGACCATCCGGTCGGCGGCCTCGCCGATGTCGGTCTTCAGCTCGACCGTCTCCAGGTGCCGCCGGGTCATCCCGTGCGCCACCTTCACGGCGTGCGGGTCGCCGCCGGCGGCGACCAGGTTCACGATGTCGCGCTCGGTCAGGATCCCCGCGAGGGTGCCGTCGCGCTCGAGCACGACGACCGAGCTGATCCCGTTCGCGCGCATCGCCTTGGCCACGTCGGCGAAGGTGTCCTCGGCGTCGGCGGTCTTCACGTCGCCGCGCATGATGTCGCTGACCAGCATCGGTACCTCCCGGGACCGTAGGGGTGGCAAGCCTACCGCCTCCGCCCCACCCGGGGGAGCGGGCTGACGGCCGCACGGGCGGCTATGGCATGCTCCAGGCCGTGCCCGTCGAACGCGCCCACGAGCACCCGACCTTCGAGATCCGGGGGAACACCATCACCTCGCTCGCGGCGCCCGCGCGTGGGTCGACGGAGGCCGCGCTGTTCCGGGCGGACGTGCCGCCGGGCGGCGGGTTGCCCCCGCACCGCCACGACCATTTCGACGTGTTCACCGTCACCGCGGGGCGGTGCGAGGCGCATGTGGGCGACGAGGTCGCGACGCTCGAGCCCGGTGACGCCGTCGTGGTGCCACCGGGGGAGCTCCACTGGATCGAGGCCGGTCCCGAGGGCACCTCGATCGTCGTCACGATGCATCCTGGAACACAGCTCATCCGCGAGGACGACGGCTCGGCGATCGTGCCGCCCTGGGTCAGCTAGGCCCCCCGGGTCACGCGCTCGATGAGTTCGGCGCCGCGGGCGACCGCGGCGAGCTCCTCGGCGGAGAGTTGCCCGAGGCCGCTCGCCAGCGTCTCCACGCGCCGGCGGCGGCCCTTCCGCAACACGCGCGCGCCCTTCGCCGTCGCGCGGACCAGCACGCCGCGGGCGTCGCTCGGGTCCGGCCCCCGTGTGACGTAACCCTCGCCTTCGAGACCGTCGACGAGCCGGGACATGGTGGGCGCCGTGACGCCCTCGGTGGCCGCGAGGGCGCCGATCCCGATCGGACCGGCGAAGACGACCACCGAAAGCGCCGACAGCCGGGGAGGGGAGACGCCGAGGGCGTCGTCCTCGGTGCGCAGGCGACGCAACAGGTGTAGGGCCGCCGAGTGGAGCCGGTCGGCGACGGCCTCGACCTCTCGCGCTGGGGAAGTCCGCTTTGACG
>DASQKC010000068.1:0-14847 GCA_035630755.1 Actinomycetota bacterium
CCGGTGTTTCAACCGGATGAACGACCTGATCGAGTCCGCCCGGGTCGAGGGCCGGGTGGAGTATCACGGGGTGGACCTCTACGGGGAGAGGGTGGATCCGGTCGAGGTTCGGCGCCGGATCGGCATGGTCTTTCAGAAGCCGAATCCGTTCCCGAAGAGCATCTATGAGAACATCGTTTACGGGCCGCGGATCGCCGGCTTCAAGGGCAATTACGACGATCTGGTGGAAGAGACCCTGATCAAGGCCGCCCTATGGGACGAGGTCAAGGACAAGCTCAAGGAATCGGGGATGGCGCTCTCGGGGGGTCAGCAGCAGCGTCTGTGCATCGCGCGGGCCATCGCGACCCGGCCCGACGTGATCCTGATGGACGAGCCGTGCTCGTCGCTGGACCCGATCGCGACGGCGCGGATCGAGGACCTGATGCGCGAGCTCGTGGCCGATTACACGATCGTCATCGTGACGCACAACATGCAGCAGGCGGCCCGGGTCTCGGACCGGACGGCGTTCTTCACCGTCCAGGTCGATGAGGAGACCGGCCACCGCACCGGCATGGTGGTGGAGTTCGACGACACCGAGACGATGTTCACCAAGCCGAACGACCAACGGACCGAGGATTACGTGACGGGGCGGTTCGGATGACGCGCGAAGCGTTCCACGAGTCCCTCGAACGCGTGGAGCTCGACCTGCTGACGCTCGGCGTGCTGGCCGGCGCGTCCGTGCAGCGGGCGGTCGACGCCGCCGTGGACCGCGACGACGCGCTCGCGCAGGCCGTGATCGACGGCGACGACGAGATCGATGCGAAGTTCCTGCAGATCGACGGGGACCTCCTGTCGATGCTCGCCCTGCAATCGCCGGTGGCGGGGGAGCTCCGGCTCGTCTCCGCGATCCTGCACTCGGCGCCGCACCTCGAGCGGATCGGCGACCAGGCCGTCAACGTGGCGAAGATCTACCTCGCCACCAGCCAGCTCCCGGCGAGCGACGCGATCCGCCAGCAGCTCCGCGAGATGGGCGACATCGTCGTGCGCATGATCCGCACGGCCATGGAGGCCTTCGCCAAACGCGACCTCGAGCTGTGCCGCAAGCTCCCGGTGATGGACGACCCGGTCGACCGGCTGAACCGGGCCACCCACCTGGAAGCTCTGAAGCTGGCCGACGACCCGGCCGCGCTCGACTGGGGGATGCACATGAACATGGCGGCCCGCGCCCTGGAGCGGGTGGGCGACAACGCCGTCGACATCGCCGAGCAGGTGGGGTACCTGGTGACCGGGGAGTTCCGAGAGTACACCGACGCCTCGCACGACGCGGCGGAGGCGGCGGGTGGCTGACGCGGTACGGATCCTCGTGGTCGAGGACGAGGAGCCGCTGGCCGACTCGGTCCGGTACAGCCTCGAGCGCGAGGGGTTCACGGTCTCGGTGGCGGCGGACGGACGCCGCGCGGTCGACCGGTTCCGCAGCGACGGGCCGGACCTCGTGATCCTCGACCTGATGCTCCCGGAGCTCTCCGGTCTCGACGTCTGCCGGATGATCCGCCAGGAGTCCGACGTGCCGATAATCATGGTGACCGCCAAGGACTCCGAGGCCGACAAGGTCGCCGGCCTCGAGCTGGGCGCCGACGATTACGTGACCAAGCCCTTCTCGGTCCGCGAGCTCGTCTCCCGCGTCCGCGCGCACCTGCGCCGCGCCGCGATCCAGATGGGCCGCCCCGCAGAGGAGGTCTTGGCCGCTGGGCCCGTGTCGATCGACGTCGATCGTCACGAGGTCACCGTGAACGGCGCGTCGACCGCGTTCCCGCCCAAGGAGTTCGACCTGCTCGAGGCGTTCGTGCGGCGCCCCGGGCGCCTGCTCACCCGCGAGTACCTGATCGACGCGATCTGGGGTCACGACTACGTGGGCGACACGAAGACGCTCGACGTCCACGTGAAGCGGATCCGGCGCAAGATCGAGCCCAACCCGCACGAACCCGTCCACCTCGTGACGGTGCGGGGCCTCGGGTACAAGTTCGTCGCCTAGGGGAGCGGTCCGCGCGTCGACGCGAGGCGGCCTACCTCGCGGAAGCCGAGCCGCTCGTACATCCGCACCACGGCGGGCTCGTCCGGATCGGCGAGCAACGCGACGCGCTCGGCGGATCCCCGCGCGGCGCGGACCGCATGCGCTGTGAGGGCGGTCGCGTACCCGCGGCCGCGCGCGGCGGGCTCCGTGGCCACGTTGTCGACGTAGCCGACGCCCTCGAGCACGAGCAGCGCGGCGATGGCGACGATCCGGTCACCCTCGCGGATCCCGAACCAGCGTTTCCCTCCCGCCGCCATCACGTCGGTCTCGATCGCGCGGAGCTGGGCGATCGCGTCGGCGGGGTCGCCGAACAAGGCCAGGGACGCCGCCACCGCGTCCCAGAGCTCGTCGCCGTCGGCGAGCGCCTCGACGGGGTGATCGCCTTCCGCCACCGCGTCCGCGGCCACGTCCATCGCGACGTCCCACCCGAGCCGGTGCCCGCGCCGGGAGAGGTCGGCGAGCAGGTCGGTCGACGCCTCGGGGTCGAAGACCACGACGTGGAACAGGTCCGCGCCGGCGGCGCGCAACGCCGGCACGAGGGCGTCGGCCACGTCGTCGAAGCGCGGACCGCCGCGATCGACCCGCGCGTAGTTCGCGTCCCAGACGCGGGGGAACCGGCCGTCGGTGACCACGGCCCCCCACGGCGTCGGCGACACCGTCGAGAACAGGCCGTCCATGGCGGCCCAGAACGAACGCACGTGGCCGGGCAGGTCCATGGCGCGGCAGCCTAGTGGCAGGGGGGTAGGCTCGCCGGGATGATCGCGGTCCACCGCTTCCGGGACGGGCAGGTGCTCGACGGGGATCACGACCTCCGCCGTGAGGACGGATGCCTCGTGTGGGTCGACGTCGTGGCGCCGAGCGAGGAGGAGCTCACGCGGGTGGCCGAGGCGTTCGGCCTGCATCCCTTGACGGTCGAGGACATGGCCCACGGGCGCCAGCGAGCCCGCGTCGAAGCGTTCGGGACCTACGTCTTCGTCGCCGCCCGTGCGCTCGCGGTGGACGACGATGCGAGCCTGGTGGACACGGAGGTCCACGCCGTGGCGGGGGACGGGTACCTTCTCGCGTTCACCGACGCGGGCCCGAGCCCCGAGGTCGACTCGGCCCGCGCACGGGTGGGCCGTCAACCCGATCTGCTCGGTCCCGAGGGGAGCGCCTTCGCGCTGTACGCGGTGCTCGACGCGCTCGTCGACGGGTACCTCGTGGTCGCCGAGCGGCTGGAGGACGAGGTGGATCAGCTCGAGGACGCGGTGTTCGACGGTGCCGGGATGGCGCCGGGCGCCTTCCAGGAACGGGCCTTCCGGCTCAAGCGGGCGGTCGTGGGGCTGCGACGGACCGGTGGGCCGCTCCGCGTCGGGATCGACCTCATCCGTGACGACCGGCTGCTGGGCAGCGCGACCCTCGCGCCCTACCTCCGCGACGTCGAGGAACACCTGATGCGCGTGACGGAGATGGCTGACGCCGTCCGGGACCTGCTGACGTCGTTGCTCGAGGTCCGGGTGGGGCAGACGGCGAACGACCTCAACGAGGTCATGAAGAAGCTGTCGGCGTGGGCGGGGATCATCCTCGTCCCCACGCTCATCGCGGGGATCTACGGCATGAACTTCCGCAGGATGCCCGAGTTGGGCTGGGACGTCGGGTACCCGCTCGCCCTGGCGATGATGGCGGTGTCGGCCTACCTGCTCTGGCGGGGGTTCAAGAAGAAGGGCTGGCTCTGAGCCGGGGGACCGGGCGTGACGACGCCCGGTCCCCCGGCACGGTCATGGGGCTCAGCCGCCCCAGGGCCCCCAGCCCACACGGCTAACCATCTTCATCGTGACGATGATGTTGGCGCGTCCGTTGAAGGCCGAGCGTCCCTTGAACCCGAACTTGAACGCGCGGTCCGGCCAGTACCCACAGATGTGCTGGTAGAGGCCGCTCGCGCAGCTGTACTTGTTGTACGCCCGGGGGCGGAAGTGTGACTCCCGCTTGGCGATCGCGACCGCCTTGTCGGCGTTCACGTGCCAGTGGTGCGCGGAGCACCGGATCAAACGCTTGACCTGCGTGACGCCATCGCGCCAGGGGATATCGCAGATCTTGTCGGATGTGTAGACGTATCGCGACTCCGCGCGGCTCGCGGCCTGGGCCGTCGAGGCGGGGGAGAGGGTGAGGATCGCGGTGAGGATCAGCGCCGATGCGAGAGATCGGCGCAACCGGATCGATGAGGTCATAGGCGTTGGTCACCCCCGCGGCGGACGGAGCCGGCAGCTGCGTCCGGTCGGCCGGTCCGGGCGAACGGTTCGCCCGGGCCTGGTCGGCCCGCGGTCGGTCGGTGGGTGTGGACATCACCTCCTGCGGTGTCGGTGGTCTCGGTGTGACCGGTTGCCCTCCCGCGATCGCTCCGACCACTCGTCCCGGCACGCGCGCGAACGCCACCAGCCCTGGGAAGGCAGGGAGCGCACGGTGGTGCCGGGAAGGGTTCGGACGGAGCGTCCGAGAGAAGGTGCGTCCACCCTACCGGCCGGATAAGCGCTTCGCCAACAAAGGGTGACCGTTGGTCATATCCCAGGCTGCGACCATGTCGGTATGAGCGGGAAGGTCCTCCTCGCCGCGCCGCGCGGGTACTGCGCCGGCGTCGAGCGCGCCGTCGAGGCCGTGGAGCTCGCGTTGGAAGGTCACGGTCGCCCGGTCTACGTCCGCAAGCAGATCGTCCACAACCTGCACGTCGTGCGCGACCTCGAGGCCAAGGGGGCGATCTTCGTCGACGACGTCGAGGAGATCCCCGCGGGCGCGGTCGCGGTGCTGTCGGCCCACGGGTCGCCGCCGCGGGTGTTCGAGGAAGCGGCCGCGCGCGGGCTCGACCTCATCGACGCCACCTGCCCGCTCGTCACGAAGGTCCACGTCGAGGCGCGCCGGTTCGCCGCCGACGGGCGGACGATCGTGCTGATCGGCCACGCCGGGCACGAGGAGGTCGAGGGGACCAGCGGACAAGCGGCCGAGCGGACCGTCCTCGTCCAAGACCTCGAGGATGCCCGGACGGTGACGCTGCCCGAGGGGCCGATGGCCTACCTCACACAGACCACGCTGTCGGTCGACGAGACGAGCCAGATCGTGGACGCGCTGCGGACGCGGTACCCCCACCTGGAGGCGCCGCCGCGCGAGGACATCTGCTACGCCACCCAGAACCGGCAGGACGCCGTGAAGGCCATGGCGCCCCAGGCCGACGTCGTGCTCGTCATCGGGTCGAGGAACTCATCGAACTCGAACCGGTTGGCCGAGGTCGCTGCGGACCTCGGGACGCCGGGCTACCTCGTGGACGACGAGAGCGAGGTCGACCCCGCCTGGCTCGACGGCGCCCGGGTCGTGGGGGTGACGAGCGGCGCGAGCGCGCCCGAGCACCTCGTGGAGCGGATGCTCGCGTACCTCGCGGCGCGCGGGTTCGACGAGGTCGAGCAGGTGGCGGTCGCCCAGGAAGGCGTGCGGTTCAGCCTGCCGAAAGGCGTGCGTCCGATCCCGATCACGCCGAGCTGACGGGTCGGCCCGTCAGCTCCAGGCACTGAACTGGTCCCGGTCTTCCTCGGGCTCCTCGTACGCGATGGAGACGAGCGTGCTGGTGCGTTGGACGCCCGGGATGGCCTGGATCCGTTCCAGGATCAGGCCGCTCGCGATCTCCCACGGCTGCGCGACGCAGGTGAGCAGGTCCCAGTCGCCGCCGATGACCGCGACGCCGGCGATGTCGCCCATGTCCGCGAGGTGCTCGGCGATGCCGGCCGCCGCGCCGGCGTCCGCGCGGATGTGGACGTAACACGCGTTCGGGATCATCGGGGGCGGCTGCGGTCCCCCGAACCCGGTGATCCCGATGCGGTCGCCCGGGACGACGGGCGCGGTGGCCGTCCTCCCGACCCCCGGGATCTGGTGCAGCTCCGAGAGGATCACCGACGCGATCGTCCCGAGGTCCGGTCCCTCGGCGTGCACGAGCAGGTCCCACCCGCCGACCACCGCGATCGCGCGGCGGACCCCTTGCTTCGAGGTGAGCGCCGCGAGGACGCCCGGCACCTGTCCGGGAGCAACCTGGACGTAGACGTAGGCATCCATGCGCGCAGCGTACTCAGTCGTCGTCGTCGAGGGGGGGAGGCTGATCGCCGCAGAGTTCGATCAGCTCGTCCTCGCCGTCTTCGGGCCCCACCGAGACCAGGCGGTCCCCGGCGCGCAGCTCGAAGGTCGCCCGGGGGCGGTAGATCCACCGCGCCCCCCGCTGGATGCCGAGCACGAACATCCCCGTCTCCGTCTCCATCCGCAGGTCCTTGAGGGAGCGTCCCTCCGCCGCCGAGCCGGGCATGACGATCGTCTCCGCGCTCGTCTCCTCCGTCTCCTCGAGGGCCATCTGGACGACCGGGTGCAGCGGCTCGCCGTGCTCCACGTACCAGGTCATGTCGCGTGCCGCGTCGCTGATCGCCTCGGAGGCGGCTCCCAGGCGGATGAGGCCGCGGAGCTCGTCGACGTGCCGGGCCTCGGGGGCCGCCCGCAGGACCCAGGACTCGAGCTCGTCCTCGAGCCGGTCGCTCCGCGCCTCGAGCGCGCCGACCTCGGCCGCGAGGGCGCGGTCGTTGAACAGGATCGAGGCGTAGGCGAGGCCCACGGCCGCCTCCGAGAGGTCCTTCATCTCGACGAGGATGTCGACCGCGCGGTCGAGCTCGGACAACGCCGGGGGGTCGTCCTCGGGTCCCGGCGGGATCGGGGGCGCGCCGGCCAGCTCGCGGATGCGGTTGATGCCGTCCTCGGGCCCGCGCACCATGAGGACGTCGCTCGCCGCGGGGACGTCGTCGGGACCCGGGTCGAACTCCCAGGACGTCCCGCTCCGGATCGCCATGACCCACATCCCCGTCTCGGTCGGCAGGGACAGGTCGCGGAGCGACCGGCCGGTCATCGGGGCGTCGTCGCGCACGCGGACGCGGGCGGTCACCTCGTCGGCGTGACGGAGGTCGGGCTTCAGCGCCGGCGGGATGCCCAGTCGCGCCGCGACGATCCGCGCGATGTCGGACGCGGCGTCGCCGATCCGCTGGATCGCCTCGGCGATCCACAACACGCCGGCCATCCCCTCGGCGTCCTCGGGGCTGCGCGCCGCGAGCATCGCGACCGTGCGCAGGCGGCGCAGCTCGAGCGTCATCCGCTCGTCGAGCCGCTCGACCTCCTCGGCCAGGGTGGGCTCGTTGAAGAACACCGCGGCGTACGCGAGGTCGACCATGAGCTCGGAGGCGTCCTTCAGCCCGACGAGCAGGTCCTTGACGTTGTTCGGTCGTTCTTCATCCATGGCCGAGGACCCCCGATGATGTCATGACGAACAGGACGCAGGCGACGCCCGCCAGGTCCATCACGCTCGTGATGATCGGCACGCCCTGGTTGTCCGGGTCCAGCCCGAACCGGAACGTGACGACCGCCAGGTAGTAGCCGACCACGAGGGTGATCGGCGTCAGGGCGATACCCGCCAGCAGGGTGGCCCCGATCAGGGCGGGCGCGGAGGGCATCCCCGGCAACCCCGTCGCCGCCCCCAGGATCCACGCGACGGCGCCGATCGCCAGGAACACGGCGACCGACAGGACGACCGTGATCCCCGCGTCGACGATGGCGGGGGCGCCGGGCCGTCCGCGGGCCGTGATCACGCCGACCTGGAGCTTGGAGGAGATCCGCGACGAGAAGATGCCCCCGAGGGCCCCCGCCTGGGAGACGAACGGCGGGATCAGCGCCAGCAGCACGGGGACCAGCGTCAGCTCGGGCAGGCGCGCCTCCTGCAGCCCGCCGGCGGCCACGTCGAGCACGGGCGTGACGGCGATCGTGGCGGCCATCTCGATGAGGATGCGCCGGACGCGGCGGTCGCGGGCGAGGAAGCCGCGGACCCCGACCACGGCCGCCACCCCGATCGCCGCGACCGCCAGGGCGCCCGTGGCCGCGCCGTGCCCCAGCAGCGCGGTCGCCAGGAACAGGCTGGGGATCGTCGTCATGTCGCCAAGGGCGGTGACCATCGGCGTCGACACCGCGTCCAGGTCCCACCGCAGGCGGTAGGAGAGCCCGGAGAGGGCCACGGTGATGAGGAGGACGAGCACCGAGCTCAGCAGGCCTCCGAACACCGACACGACGGCGAGGTCGCCGAGCGACATCGAGGGCTGCCCGAAGGCATCCGAGGCGAGCTTCGTCAGCACCGCGAGCCACAGGGCCGAGGAGAACGTGGTGTAGATCGCCACGTCGACGTTGCGCCGCAGGATCCCACCGCGGCGCAGGTCGAGCGTCAGGACGCCCGACGCGCTCGCCGTCCCGAGGCGGGCGCCGATCGCGCCGAAGATCGTGCCCTTCATCCCGACCGCGGCCGGGATCAGGACGAGCAGGCCGGGGTAGGTGCTGAGCGGCTCGGTGAGGTGGGCGATCGTCAGGCCGGCGACGAACCCCGCGAGCGTGCTGAGGGCGAGCGCGACCAGGCCCTGGCGGAGGGTCCGTCGCTCGGACCGCCAGTAGCCGAGGAGCCGCCGCGCGCGGCGGGCGAGGGCGCGGGGCGGCCGCGCCATCGGGACTCCTTCACGGTGCGCATCTCCTTCGCTCCTGCGGGCATCGTCACGGGGGAGGGCCCACGGGCCCCGGGCAGTATGGCCGGGCCCCCCGAGGGCGGACAACCCCCGGGAGGTCTCGGCTCGCGACGAGCCTCACGTGACCCAATCGCGGGTGATGAACAGCCAGAACGCGAGCCCGGCCTCCGGGCCGTAGGCCCGGAACCGGCGGGCGATCGCGGCGTCGGTGGGCGGCCGGCGCCGACCCGTGAGGCGCGCGTACGTCGGACGCGTCCACGAGTCCAGGATCAGCCGGGAGCTGCGGCCGAGGGTCATCATGATGTGGGCCGCGGCGTAGGGCCCCACCCCCGGGAGGGCGAGGAGCCGTCGCTCGACCTCCGCGTCCGGGAGATGCTCGCGGGACGCCGAGCCCAGCGACTCCAGGTCAACCCGTCCTTCGGCCACGAGCGTCGCCAGCTCGACGAAGCGGGGCGCGCGGTAGCCGGCGCGGACGACCTCCCGGTAGAAGGCTTCATCGCGCGCCGCCATCGCGACCGGCGTCGGGAACGCGTTCGCGGCGGGGTCGCCCCGGTGGCCCACGGCCGGCGTGCCGAGGTGCGCGACGAGCGCCGTGACCATCACCCTCGTCAGCGCCCACGTGCAGTTCGTCGTGCAGATCGTCTTCACGACGTCCTCCCACACGGTCGGGCTGCGCAGCATGCGGCCCGCGCCCGCCGTGACCCAGGTCATCGCCTCGTCGCCGTCCGCGGTCGCGTAGAAGGCGGAGAGGTCTTGGTCCAGGTGCAGGACGTGTGCGACCGCGGCGCCGAGCGCCGAGCGGGTCGCGGCCGAGGGCGCCGGGCCGCCGAGGATCCGGACGGCCGCCCGGCCGCGCCCGCCGCGGGCGATCTCGACGCGGCGCGGCGCTCGGCGGGGGAGCGGCACGGTGAGGGCGAGCGTGCGGCGCGTCTCGTCGAGCGCCATCGGCGGCAGCTCCGCGAAGCCGTGCGAGATCAGCGTGCGCCACAGGTCGACCGGCTCACCCGCGGGACCCCGCAGGGGCAGGAGGATCGGCTCCGTCACAGGGCCGCGGCCCGCTCGCGGTACGCGCGGACCTTCGCCTTGTTCCCGCACGATCCCATCGAGCACCACCGGCCCGAGCGGTTCTTCGACCGGTCCCAGAAGACGGTGCGGCACACGGGGTTGGCGCATCCCCGCAGCCGGTCCCACGAGCCGTCGAGCTCGGCGAGGAACGTGATGCCGAGCAGCCGGCCGAGGGCGCCGTCCACCCCCTCGGCGCTCGCGTGGATGGGTTCGTCGCCGATGCACGCGAAGCAGAGCGACACGCCCCCGCGGCGGGCGGCCTCGTTCAGCCGTTCGCGATGCTCCTCGGTCGCCTCGCCGATCGCGGTCGAGCGGAGGTCGTCGAGGACGGACGCCGCGCGGTCGAGGTCCTGCGCGGACGCCGGCGACGAGATCATGCCGTGGGCGCGGAGCCACGCGTCGATCGTGGCGCCCGAGGGCGGGAGGGAGTCGCGGCCCGCATCGGGGTGATCGTGCAGGGAGACGAACGATCGGACGAGCTCGAGGTCACCGGGCGCGTGCCCGTTGACCTCGTTCTCGTGGCCGTGCGTCCCGTACGCGGTCCCCGGTTCCATGTCGCGAGGATACCCCGAAGAAACGGGGAAAACCACTTGACCGGTTACATCCGTCACCGGTAAGGTGCCCGTAACCGGTTACGACCCCGATGCCGGTGGCGTCGGGCCGATGGGAGGTGACGGACATGGAGCGCAACAACGTGGGCCCCGAGATCGTCCGGGCGCACCTCGAGGAGCTGCGGGCGGTGGCGGCCGGCACGCGCAGGGCTCGTCCTCGCCGGCAGCGACGCTGGCGGCGGCGATCGTGAGCCGGCGGGTGCTCGACCGGATCAGGCGGGCGCTGCGGGAGCCCTCGCGTCCACCCGAGCGGGACCCCGCCCGACGTCCGGCGATGGACACGATCGACGACTGGATCCTGTTCGGGCCGCGGCTGCGCAGCTCCGGCTAGCATCGGCGGCGTGCTCGCCCTGACGTCCCGCGCCGCCGAGGCACTGCGGACGGCCGACGCGGCCGCTCGCCGGTTCAACCCCGACGCACGGCTGCGGCTGCGGGTCGACGGCGGCGCCGTGACCGCCGACCTCGTCGCCGGTCCGGCGGCCGGGGAGTCGGCCGTCACGGTCGACGGGATCGACCTCGTCGTCCCGGACGGGCTCGAGGGCACGGTCGACGCGGGGGAACACAACGCCTTCACGCTCATCTGAGCCACCGACCGGTGCCTTTAGACTGCCCCCCATGGCTCGCGACGGATCCGATCCGGACCCACCGTCGCCGCTCGTCGGCGTCGGCATCGGTGGCGGACCCGTCATGGTCATCGGCGGGGCGGAGGACCGCTTCCGCGACAAGGTGATCCTCGCCCGGTTCGCGCGGTACGCCGGCGGCGACGCGGGCCACGTGGTCGTGATCTCGACGGCGTCCTCCCTGGGCGAGGAGGCCACCGAGGCGTATCGGCAGCTCTTCGAGGGACTGGGCATCGGCCGCGTGACCGGCCTGCGGCCCGAGGAGCGCGTCGAAGCCGACGATCCCGCGGCGGCGCGCCAGCTGGCCGACGCGACCGGCGTGTTCCTCACCGGTGGGAACCAGTCGCGCCTCACCCAGGTGGTGGCCGGCACGCGGCTCGGCGACGCGCTCGCGAACGCGCACGACCGCGGCGCGGTGCTGGCGGGGACCAGCGCGGGCGCGAGCGCGATGGCGAGCCACATGGTCGCCTACGGCACGCCCGGCGCGACCCCCAAGAACCGCATGGTCCAGCTGTCGGCGGGCCTCGGCATCATCGACGGCGTCGTGATCGACCAGCACTTCGAGCAGCGCGGCCGGATCGGCCGGTTGCTCGCGCTCGTGGCGCAGTCGCCGTCCCTGCTCGGCATCGGGATCGACGAGGACACCTGCGCCGTGGTGTCCGCCGATCGCACGCTGCACGTGCTCGGCAAGGGCGCCGTCACGATCGTCGACGGCCGGCACGTCAAGACCGACGCGTACCGCGGCAAGGGGTATAAACCGCTCATGGTCTCGGGCGCCATCCTGCACTCGCTCCCGTCCGGCACCTGGTTCGACCTCCGCCGACGCGAGCTGATCGCGGGACCGTCGGACGTCCCGGCCGAGCGGGAGGCGTCCTCGTAGCGTGGCCGCGAAGCGCTCGCCCGCCACGGCCACGAAGGCCGATCGGGAGCGGGCGAAGCGCGGCCAGGCCGCCCGCAAACCCGCTCGCGCCCCCGACCTGACGATCGTCTCGACCCACGTCTACCGAGGGCCGAACTACTGGTCCTACGAACCGTGCGTCCGCATGCTCGTGGATCTCGGTTCGCTCGAGCACTGGCCCTCGAACACGATCCCCGGCTTCAACGCGAAGCTCCTGAAGATCCTGCCCGGCGTCGGCGAGCACTCGTGCTCGCTCGGCAAGCGCGGGGGGTTCCGCGAGCGGCTCGAGGACGGCACGTGGCTCGGCCACGTGGCCGAGCACGTGGCCCTCGAGCTCCAGCGCGAGTCGGGCGCCCACATCTCGCGGGGCAAGACACGGGGTGCCGGCGAGGAGGGGCGCTACAACGTGATCTACGGCTACGCGGAAGAGCGCGTCGGCGTGGCCGCGGGCGAGCTCGCCGTCCGGCTCCTCAACCACCTCGTGAAGGCCGACCCGGCCTTCGACTTCGCCGCCGAGCTCGAGCGGTTGATCCTGCTCGCGGAGCGCCGGCAGTTCGGGCCCTCGACCCAGGCGATCCTCGACGAGGCGATGAGCCGCGACATCCCGTGGATGCGGTTGAACGAGCACTCGCTCGTCCAGCTCGGGCAGGGCCGGTACCAGCAGCGGATCCGCGCGACGATGACCTCGAGGACGAGCGCGCTCGCCGTCGACATCGCGGGCGACAAGAAGATGACGAACCAGCTGCTCGCGTCCGCCGGTCTCCCCGTCCCCCGCAGCGAGCTCGTCCGCGACGCCGATGCCGCGGTCCTCGCGGCGCGGCGCATCGGCTTCCCGGTCGTGACCAAGCCCCTGGACGGCAACCACGGCCGCGGCGTGAGCCTGGATCTGCACACGGAGCGGGCGGTGCGGACGGGCTTCCGCCGGGCGCAGGACCAGGCCCGTCGCGGGCAGGTGCTCGTCGAGTCCTACGTGACGGGCAACGACTACCGCATGCTCGTGATCGGCGGGCACATGGTGGCGATCGCCGAGCGCCAGCCCGCGCACGTGGTCGGCGACGGGAAGCGCACGGTGGCCCAGCTCGTCGAACAGACGAACAAGGACCCGCGCCGGGGGATCGGTCACGAGAAGGTGCTCACGCGGATCACCGTCGACGAGGCCGCGGTGGCCCTGGTGAAGAAGCAGGGCTACGCCCTGGACGACGTCGTGCCGAAGGGCGAGCGCGTGCTGCTGGCGGAGACGGGCAACATGTCGACGGGCGGCATCTCGATCGACCGGACGTGGGAGGCGCACGAGGACAACGTCGAGATCGCGGAGGAAGCCGCGCGCGTCGTCGGTCTCGACGTCGCCGGGATCGACTTCCTCGCTCCCGACATCTCCCAGCCGGTCCGCGAGACCGGCGGCGCGATCGTCGAGGTGAACGCCGCGCCGGGGTTCCGGATGCACACGCACCCGACCGAGGGCGAGCCCCAGTACGTCGCGAAGCACGTCGTCGACGGGCTCTTCCCGGAGGGGACGCCCTCCCGCATCCCGATCATCGCCGTCACCGGATCGAACGGGAAGACGACCACGGTCCGCATGATCGCCCACATCTTCCGCGGGATGGGACGGCAGGTCGGCATGACGTCCACCGACGGGGTCTACATCGACGAACGGCTCGTCAAGCGCGTGGACGCGAGCGGTCCGAAGTCGGCGCAGCTCGTCCTGCAGAACCCGCGGATCGACATGGCCGTGTTCGAGGTCGCCCGCGGCGGGATCCTCCGCGAGGGCCTGGGGTACGGTCGCAACGACGTCGGCGTCGTGCTCAACGTCACCGGCGACCACCTCGGCCTGCGCGAGATCGAGACGCTCGAGCAGCTGGCGCAGGTCAAGCAGGTGGTGATCGAGGCCGTGCCCCGCAACGGCTGGGGCGTCCTGAACGCGGACGATCCGCTCGTGGTCGAGATGCGCCGGCGCTGCAGCGGCAACGTGGTCATGTTCACGATGAAGGAGCAACATGACCTCGTCGAGCGGTGGGTCCGGCGCGGCGGGAAGGCGGTCGTGCTCGATCGGAGCGATCGCGGCGAGATGATCGTCATCAAGGAAGGCCGGCGCTCGATGCCCATCGCGTGGGTCCACACGCTCCCCGCCACGTTCGAGGGCAAGGCGCGGATGATGGTGCAGAACGCGATGGCCGCCGCCGCCGCCGCGCACGTCGCCGGCGCGCACCTGCACGACATCCGGCAGGGCCTGCGCACGTTCACGACGTCGATCTACCAGGCGCCGGGACGCCTTAACGTCTTCGATCTGGACGGCGTGCGCGTCCTCATCGACTACGCGCACAACGCGGCGGGGCTCGACACCGTCGGCGACTTCGTCGAGCGGCTCGCCGCCGACGCGCCCGCGGGGGAGCGTCCGGGGGAGGCGTCGTGGGCGGCGAACCTGCGGGTCGCGGTCGTGGCGACGGCGGGGGACCGGCGCGACGAGGACATGCGCGAGCTGGGGCGCGTCGCGGCGAAGTACTTCGACGACGTGATCATCCGTGAGGACGCGCACCCGCGGGGCCGCGAGAAGGGCGAGACGGCCGACCTCATCCTCCAGGGGGTGAAGGAGGGCATGAACGCGGGGGCGCGGGCCGGCTCCGCCGAGGTGATCCTCGACGAGATGGACGCCGCCCGGGTGGCGCTGGACCGCTCACGGCCCGGCGACCTCGTGGTCCTCTGCGTGGACTACGCGACCGATGTGTACCGGGAGCTCGAGGCGCGGCGGGGCGTCTCGACCCCGTCGGTCCTGTTGCCCTCCGAGGGAGAGCTCGCCGACGCGCGCGGCGGCGATACCGACCAGCTCGACATGCGCCCACCGGCGATCTGACGGGATGGACGCCACCGCGATCCGCCGCGTCCTGTCGGCGCGCCTCGCCGCCCTGGACGACGAGCTCGCGGAGCTCACCGCGACGCCGCGCGACCCCATGGCCGCGGTGTCGTTCGGCAAGCGGATCGGGGACGGCACCACCGAGGCGATCGACCGGCTCACGAAGGTCGGCACCGCCGAGCAGCTCGACGCGATGCGGGCCGA
>DASQKC010000069.1:0-2047 GCA_035630755.1 Actinomycetota bacterium
TCCAGAGCCACGTCCAGGGCGACCAGGTCAGGATCACGGGCAAGGCCAAGGACGACCTCCAGGTCGTGATGAAGGCGGTCAAGGAGCACGACTTCGACGTCCCGCTGCAGTTCGTGAACTTCCGGCCGTAACGCCCGCGGCTGGCTCCGTTGCCCGTCGGCTGTCCGCCTGGGTAGATTGGCGCACCCAACGGGAGGTGCAGCGTGACCGACGTCGAACGTCTGAAGGCCAAAGCCGCCGAGATCGCCGAGCGCGAAGGGCGCAAGCTCCTCGATCGGACCCCGGGGTCCGAGACCCTGCACGAGCGGGCCGTCCGCAGCCTCCCCAACGGCGTCGCGTCGAACTTCCAGGCGGGCGACCCCTACCCGACGTACCTGCGGCGCGGGCAAGGCTCGAAGGTTTGGGACGTCGACGGCAACGAGTACGTCGACTTCCACGGCGGGTTCGGGGTCAACGTCGTCGGCCACGCGCACCCGAAGATCGTCGAGGCGATCCGAGCCGTCGCCGACCAGGGCATCCACTTCGCCGTCACGACCGAGAGCACGGTCGCGCTCGCGGAGGCGATCTGCGAACGGTTCCAGCTCGAGCAGATGCGGTTCGTGAACTCGGGGACCGAGGCCACGATGGACGCGATCCGCGTGGCCCGGGCGGCGACCAGCCGTGACACGATCGTCAAGATGGAGGGCTCCTACCACGGGCACCACGACTCGGTCCTGTTCTCCGTCGTGCCCGAGGCCGACGTGCTCGATATGCGGTTCAACGTCGGCCGGCCGGACCAGGCCTGGTACACCACCGCACCCACCTCCAAGGGCATCCCGAAGGTCCTGACCGACACGGTGATCATCGTCCCGTTCAACGACGCGGCCGCGGTGGAACAGGCGTTCGCCGACAAACCCGGCGAGATCGCCGCCTTGATCCTCGAACCGGTGATGATGAACATCGGCCTCGTCGTCCCGCAGCCCGGCTACCTGCAGGCCCTCCGGGACATCTGCGAGCGCAACGGCGCCGCGCTGATCTACGACGAGGTCAAGTGCGGCGGGACGATCGCGTACGGCGGCACCACCGAGCGCTACGGCGTACGGCCCCATCTCGCGGCGTACGCGAAGGCGATCGGTGGCGGCGTCACGATCGGCGCGTTCGGCGGCGAGGCACGCTTCATGGAGTGGGTCACCAAGGGGGCGGCGCAGCAGGGGACGTTCAACGGCAACCCGCTCTCGTCGGCGATCGGGCTCGCCGCGCTCACCCAAGTGTTGACCCGCGACGCCTACGACCACCTCGGCAAGCTCGGGACGCTGCTCTCGGAGGGCTGCAACCGCGCGATCGCCGACAGCCGCCTCCCGGCCCACACGGTGGACCTGGGCGCCAAGGGCTGCGTCTCGTACCGGGAGACCCCGCTCACCAACTATCGCGACTTCCTGGAGACCCACACGGAGCTCTACTGGGCGTCGTACCCCTGGATGGTGAACCGCGACATCTTCATGACTCCCGGCGACGAGGAGCAGTGGACGATCTCGGTGCAGCACACCGAGGACGACATCCAGAAGTACGTGGACGCCTTCGGGGAGTTCTGTCAGGAGCTCAGCTCCTGACAGGACGCTGATGCACCGGTTCGACCAGAACGCAGAGGCGCTCACCCGCGCGATCGTCGCGTACGCTCGGAACCGCATCGCGAGCCCGGTGCCGCTCGACGGCCCGTCGACGGCCGACGAGCTCGCGCGGCGTGCCGGCAAGACCGTCACGCCGCGCGGGGTCGGCGGCGAGGAGGCCCTCCGGATCTGGTCCGAGGTCCTCGCGCCGGCCACGATGTCGACCGACCATCCGGGGTTCCTCGCGTTCGTCCCCGGCGCGCCGACGAAGGCGAGCGTGCTGTTCGACCTGATCGTGGGGGCGTCGTCCACGATCGCCGCCGGGTGGATCGACGGGGCCGGCGCCATCTGGGCCGAGAACGAGGCCCTGCGCTGGGTCGCCGCGCTCGCCGGGATGCCCGCCACGGCGGGCGGCGCGTTCGTCTCGGGCGGCTCGGCCGGGAACCTCTCCGCGCTCGTGA
>DASQKC010000070.1:0-10394 GCA_035630755.1 Actinomycetota bacterium
TCGTGCGAGACCAACACCTCGGCGTAGCCCACGACCTCGTCGGGCACGACGGCGCCGACCTCGATCGTCACGGCGCCGAACCGTAGCCGGCCACCGGGGCCGATCCGTCGCAGCTCGGCCGACGTCTCGCCCAGGACGGCGCGGCCCCGCGCCAGCGTCGACGTGACCTCGTCGCGCCAGGCCGGTGGGAGGAACGGGGCGTAGTCGCGCGGGGCGACCGCGAACGCGTCGATCGGGATCCGCAACGGCGGGTCCGGGCGATCGACGCGTCGCCCGTCGGCGTCTCGGCTCTCGTCCATCCACCGCGTGTCGCCCGCGACGACCACGACGCTGTCAAGCGCGGCTCCGCGCGCCGCCTCCGCCGCGAGCCCGGGCGGGAGTGAGCCCGCGATCCACGCGAGCCACGCGGGCGGCATCGCCGGATCGGGGTCGGCGGTCGGTCCGTCCGACGGCTCGGTCGCCGAGGGGGTGGCGGACGTCTGCGCCGCGTCACCGAGGGCCGGCGCAGGACGGCGCGACGCGGTGACGACGACGAACGCCGACACCGCGATCACCGCGACGATGGCGAGGGCGGCGGCCGTGACGAGGCGGGACCGTCCGGTGGTGCGCACGTCGCGAGCCTACGTCGGCCGATGGCAGGCGTCGGCCCGCCGCGTGTCGGCGGCGGCCGCTACGGTCCGTGTGTCGGTCCTCCCCCGCGAGGGCGAGGAGGCACGACGGTGGACGACGTCACGCGGGTCGTGGTGGCGATGGCGACGCCGGAGGTCGCGGAGGAGGTGCTCCACCTGCTCGACCGGAGCGGCCGCGCGCGGGTGGTGGCCACGGCCGACGATCCCGAGCACCTCGCGGCCGCGGTCGCGCAGCTCGAGCCGGACGCCGTGGTGGCCGAGCCGCAGCTCGCGCTCCACGGCGTGGGCGAGGCGCCCCTGCTGGCCATCGCCCCGCGGGAGTCGGTGGCGTCGCTGCGCGCGGCCGTGACCGCCGGCGCGCAGGGGTACTTCGTGTGGCCGGCTGAACGCGAGGCGCTGCTCGCCGCCGTGATCAGCTCGCGGACCGCCGCCGGGACGCTCGAGCGACACGCCCTCGTCGTGGCCGTCCACGGCGCCCGTGGCGGTGCGGGCTGCACGTTCGTGGCCACGCACCTGGCGCGAGCCTTCGCGCGGGACCGGCCGACGGTGCTCGTCGACGTCGACCGCGACTACGCGGACGTGACCCAGGCGCTCGGCGCCGACGGCGACGAGCGCACCGTGGCCGATCTCGGGCCGGTGGCCGACGAGCTCCGCCCCGCGCACCTCGACGAGGTCCTCGTCCACGGCGCGATCCTCGGACCGCCACCGGCCGACGCGGCGGCCGTCGACGACGAGCTCCTGCGTCGGGTGGTCGAGGTCGCGGCCGCTCGCGACGGCGTGGTCGTCGCCCACCTCCCCCGCGCGCTCGCCCCGATCACGAGGTGGGCGGTCGGGACGGCCGACGTCGTCCTCCACGTCCTGACGCTCGACGCGCTCGCGTTCCGGGCGACGGCGCGCGCGATCGACCTGCTCGATGTCGGCGAGCCCGCCATCGTGGTCAACCGCGCCGGTCGGGCGGAGATCGGGGTGGGGGACGTTCACCGGGTGTTCGGCGTGGACCCGATCGCCGTCATCGCGCACGATCCCGCCGTGGCGCGGGCGCAGGACCACGGTCGCCTGCTGCCGGCGCGGGGACGTACCGCACGTGCCCTCGACCGACTCGCCGCGCGCCTGTCGGATGCGGCCGGCCGCGACGCCGCGTGAGGCCTACGCGCGGTCGTCGAACGCCACGACGGGCACCGGCGGGCGGAGGCAGTGCTCGCTCACCATCGACAGGTTGTACGCACCGACGTTCGGGATCGCGACGATGTCCCCCTCGCGCACCTCGGGCATCGGGACGTCCTCGGCGAACAGGTCGTCGCCTTCGTTGATATGGCCCGACACCGTGACGCTGCCGGCGGGCGCGGCGTCGGCCGCGCGGCAGAGGATGGGGTGGAACGGGATGCGGTAGACGAAATGCTCGTTCAAGCTGCTCCACCCGGCGTCGAGGCCCACGAAGGTCGCACCCTGCCCGCGATCCTCCACCGTCACCACCTCGGCGAGCAGCGTGGCGCCGAACTTCGCCAGGTATTCGCCCGGCTCGGTCGCGACGATCAGGTCGTCGATCCCGCCGTAGGCGCGCGCGAGCGCGTCGGCCCAGGCGCCGACGTCGAGCCCGGCGTCGCCGGGCCGGAACCGCACGCCGAGACCGCCGCCGGTGTTCACCTCCGTGACCGGATACCCGGCGTCGCGCAGGCGCCGCACGACCGAGGCGACCCGGCGTCCGGCCTCCTCGATCACGGGGATCGACGCCGTCATGTAGAGGTAGCCCGAGTGGTAGTGCACGGTGTCGATCGTCAGGTCGTGGCGTCGGGCGATCGCGATCGCGTCGTCGAGGCGCTCGGGGAGGATGCCGAACTTCGTCGGTCGGCTGCCCGCGTACTTGGTCTCGGTCGCCCCGGTGTGGTCGGCGCCGACGCCCGGGTTCACGCGGATGCCCACCGCGGTGCCGGGCGCGGCTCGTCCGTACCGCTCCAGCTGCGACAGCAGGTCGACGTTCACGTGGACGCCGGCGTCGAGGATCGCGGCGAGGTCGCGATCCGAGACGTTCGTGCCGGTGTAGCTGATCTCATCGGGCCGCCAGCCGTGCCCGAGTGCCCACGCCACCTCGCCCGGTGAGCAGACGTCCATCCCCACGAACGACGCCCGCGCACGGAGGGCGGCGAGGAACGCCGGGTCGCGCTGTGCCTTCAACGCGAACCTGATCCGCCACGTCAGGTCCGCACGCTCCATCGCGTCGCGGAGCCGCTCTGCCTGCGCGACGACCGTCGTGTGGTCGTGGACGAAGACCGGGGTGCCATGCGTGCGCGCCAGCTCCTCGGCGTCACGGCCCGCGACGAGCAGGCGGCCGTCGCGCACCTCCAGCCCGGGCCGCGCCCACCACGTGCGCTCGATGGTCTCCACGAGCCGCGAGGCTAGCAGCGGTCCTGGTCACCACGGGGGAGCACGACATCACCCGTCGCTCGGCCAGGTTCCCCCGGTTCGGGGATGGGTTTGTCGAGGGTCCGACCGGTAGCGTTCGACCTCCCCGGGAACGCCGGCCCCCCGTCGGCGGTCCCTCCTCCCTCTCCGGCGGCGCCCCCCGTGCGCCGCGCCCTGGTTTCGTTCGTCGGTGGGTCGAGGAGGCACCGTGGCCGATGCGTTGTCGCACGTCCGTCGCGAGCTGCGCGAGCACCTGCGGAGCCGTGTGGATGCCCGCGGCCTGGCCACGGCGCCGCCGACCGAGCGGCGGCTGCGCGTGCGCGAGGAGGCGCTCGAGCTCCTGCGGGAGCACGGCGCGATCCTGCCCCGGCGCGAACTCGCCCGCGTGGTCAACGAGATCTCCGACGAGGTCGTCGGGTTCGGGCCGATCGAGTACCTCTTGAAGGACCCGACCGTCACCGAGGTCATGGTGAACGGCCCCGACGACGTGTTCGTGGAGCGGGAGGGGCGCATCGAGAGGGTGCCGGACCGGTTATTCGAGGGGGAGGAGCCGGTCCTGCACCTGATCGAACGCATCGTAGGTCCCCTGGGTCTCCGGGTCGATGCATCGTCACCTTGGGTGGACGCTCGACTTCCGGATGGCTCGAGGGTGCACGCGATCGTGCGTCCCCTCTCGCTCCGCGGTCCCTGCATCACGATCCGCTCCTTCTCCCAGATCCCGATCGGCACCGGGGAGCTGCTCGCGGGCGGGTGCGTCGGACCGCGCATGCTGTCGTTCCTGGCCGCGTGCGTCCGCGGTCGCGCCAACCTCGTGATCAGCGGCGGCGCGGGGACCGGCAAGACGACCCTCCTCGGCATCCTGGCGGGGTTCATCCGCGACGAGGAGCGGCTCGTCACGATCGAGGATGCGGCCGAGCTCCGCATCGCGAAGCCGCACGTGCTGTCGCTCGAGGCGCGGCCCGCGAACGTGGAGGGCCGCGGCGAGGTGAGCGTCCGCGACCTCGTCCGCAACGCCCTGCGGATGCGTCCGGACCGCATCATCGTCGGGGAGGTCCGCGGCGGCGAGGCCCTCGACATGCTGCAGGCCATGAACACCGGTCACGACGGATCCCTCTCGACGGCACACGCGAACTCGACCCGTCACCTGCTCTGGCGTCTGGAGACGATGGCGCTGATGTCGGACGTCGATCTGCCCGCCGCCCACGTCCGTGCGCAGGTCGCCGCCGCGATCGACGTGGTCGTCCAGCTGGCGCGGCTCCGGGACGGGCGCAGGGTGGTGTGGGAGGTCGCGGCCGTCGAGGGGTCGCGACGCGGCGAGCCCGTCGTCGATCCACTCTTCGCGTACCGACCGCGCGATGACGGCGCACGTTTCGTGGCCACCGGCACGCTCCCCGAGCTCGCGCAGGTGCTGCGCGACCGAGGCCAGGGGATCCCGGACGATCTGTTCGAACCGGGCGAGGACGCCGCGTGAGCGGGCTCGCGTTGGGACTGCTCGCGCTGGCTGCCGTCCTCGCCGAACGCGGCATCACATGGTCGCGGCGCGGCCGGCTCCGCGCGCGACTGCTGCCGGCCGTCGCGTCCGAACCACGGACGATCGATCGGCGGGCCCTGCTGGCGCCGCTCGCCGGCGCGCTCGCCGGGTTCGCCCTCGCCGGGTGGCCCGGCGGGCTGATCGGCGTCGCGGCGGGGGTCGGCGCCCGTCGCCTCGGCGCTCGACACCGCGCCGCCACCGAGCGCGCGCGTCACGACGATCAGGTGGGCGACCTCGCCGCGGGGCTCGCCGCTGCGCTCCGATCGGGGATGTCGCTCACCCAGGCGCTGGCCGTCGTCCGTGACGAAGCTGAGCCGCCGATCCGCGACGAGCTCGAGGTCGTCCAGCGCGACCTCGACGTGGGTATCGATGTCGATCGTGCGTTCGAGTCGTGGGTGGCGCGTGCGGACACCGACGAGGCGCGGCTCCTCGGGACGGCGCTCAGCCTGCACCGGCGGACGGGCGGCGATCTGCCGCGCGTCCTCGATCAGGTCGTGGCCACGATCCGCGAGCGCGTGGCCATCGCGCGGGAGGTCCGTGGGCTCACGGCCCAGGCCCGCCTGTCGGGGCTCATCCTCGGGCTGCTGCCGGTCGCGTTCTTCGGGTTCCTCTGGGTCACGTCGCGCAGCGACATGCAGGCCGCGCTCGCCACGCCGGCGGGCATCGCGGCCGTCGCCGTCGGCGCGGCGATGGAGGGGGCGGCGTTCCTGTGGATCCGCAAGCTGCTGGAGGTCGGGTGATCGAGATCGCGCCCTGGCTCGCGGCGACCACGGTGCTGGCGGCCGCGGTCGGGATCCAGGGCGCGCGCCGGCGAGGTCTCCTCGCAACGGTGGTCCCGTCCTCGCCCGTCGAACCGGCCGAGCCTCGCCGTGCTCGTCGTGGTCGGGGCGGCCGCCGCCGGCCCGCGATCGACCCCGCGGTGCCCCAGCTCCTCGACCTCTTGGCAGCGGGGTCGAGCGCGGGCCTCTCCGCCGAGCTGGCCTTGCGACGATCCTCGGAGGTGCTGCAGGGCACCCTGGGCGACGACCTGCGCGCGATGTTCGCCCGCGCCGATCTCGGTGCTCGGTGGCGGGAGGAGATGGATGCCTACGCCACGGCGTCCGGATCGCGGGATCTCCGGCGGACCGTCACGGTCCTCGAGCGGACCGAGCGCCTCGGCGCGTCCCTCGCGGAGGCCTGCGCGGACCTCGCTACGTCGGTCCGCGCCGACCGACGGGCGCGACGGATGGAGCGGGCGCGGACGGCCCCCGTGAAGATGCTCTTCCCCCTCGTGTTCCTCATCCTCCCCGCGTTCCTGCTGCTGACGGTCGTGCCCGTGTTGCTGGCGACCGTCGGCGCCATCGCGTGAGGGGAGGTGAACCGATGCTCTTCCTATATGGGCTGACGCTGCGCGCGGCCGCGCGGCTCCGGCGCGAGGAGGGCCAGACCACCGCGGAGTACGCACTGGTCATCCTGGCGGCGGCCGCGATCGCGGTCGTGCTGATCGCGTGGGCGCGGTCGTCGGGCAAGCTCCCGGCGTTCTTCGACGGCGTGATCGACTCGGTGATCGGCGATGCCAACTCGGCGTGACGTCGAGACGGGGAGCGCGGCGGTCGAGTTCGCCCTCGTCCTGCCGCTCGTGCTCGTCGTGATCCTCGGCCTCGTCCAGGTCGGGGTGTTCGCCCGGGACCGCGTCCTGGTGGAGGCGGCGGCGCGCGCAGGGGCGCGCGCCGCCGCCCTCGCCGACGACCCGAGCGCCGTGACGTCCGCCGCGCAGGCGGCCTCCCCCGGGTTGGACACGGGCGCCCTCTCGGTCACGACATCGCGCGCCGGATCGCGCGGCGACCCCGTGACCGTCTCGGTCGTCTACGTGGATCCGGTGCGGGTGCCTCTCGTGGGGTGGCTCGTCGGTGGCGCCGTTTCGATGACGGCCGATGCGACGCTGCGCCAGGAGTTCGGGTGAGGCCGCCGTCCCCCCGCGAGCAGCGCGGATCCGTGTCGATCGTCCTCGCGGCCGGCCTGGGCGCGGCACTCGTCATGACCATGGGGCGTCGCCGACGTGGCCACCGTCCTCGCGGCGCGGTCGTCGGCCCGGACCGCGGCCGACGCCGCGGCGCTCGCCGCCGCGCAGGAGATGGCGTTCGCGACCGGCGCCGATCCCGCCGAGCTCGCGGCCGCCTACGCCGACCGCAACGGCGCCGAACTGACGTCCTGCACATGCGCCGCCGGCGCGCTGGCCGCGACCGTCGAGGTGCGCGCCCCGGTCCGGGACTTGCTGCTACTCCCCGGCGACCGGGTCGTCGTCGCCCGGGCGCGGGCGGTGGTGGACCTGCCCGCGCCTACGTCTGCCGGTTGAACCAGATGCCTCCCGGGCCGGCCGTGAAGTCGGCACCCTCGCCCCAGACGCCCACGGTCTTGCCCGTGTTCGTGATGTCGATCGCGCCGTAGTCGCCGTACTCCGAGGCGAAACCGGCCGCCGTCTTGTACGTGGCCCCGGTGTCCGCGTCGGAGATGTCCACGTCGGCGCTCCACGTCAGGCCGCCGTCGGTGGACGCGCGGTACCACGTGTTCCAGGCGCCGGTGCGGTTGTCGCCGTAGTGCAGGCGGAAGACCCCGGCCGCGCCGCCCGCGATCGCCGGGAACGACGCATCGGCCGATCCGCTCTCGATCGCCACCGCGGGGGCCCACGTCACGCCGCCGTCGGTCGAACGCCGCGTCCAGACCTGACCCGGCCCGCCCACCGCGGTCGCGCCCGTGTACAGCGCGACCAGCGTGCCAGCGGTGTCGCTCGCGAGTGCCGTCGTCGATGAGGTCTCGAACGCGACGCCGGTGAACACGTTGCCGATCACGGTGGGGGTCCACGACGTGCCACCGTTCGTGGTCCGCCATGTCTCGATCGCGATCCCGCCGCTGCCCTGCTGGCTGCCCGGGTACATCGACGCCGACATGACGGCGACGCCGCTCGGGAGCACCTCGAAGCCGTTGGGGTACCGGTAGTTCCCTTGATCCGTGTTGAGGTTGACGGCCGGGGCGAACGAGGCGCCCGAGTTGTGGGACGCGGCGATCCAGACGTCCTGGCTCGTGGCGTAGGCGACGTAGACGTCGACCCCGCTGGGGCTCACCCCGATCCACGGCTTGTCGCCCCACTGGTTCCCCGACACCTTGATCGGTGTGGTCCAGGTGGCGCCGTGGTTCGTGGACTTCGAGAACACGATCTCGTACTTGTTCATCCAGGTCGCGTACACGACGCCGTTGTTAGCGACCCTCATGACCGGGTCGTACTGGAACTGCTTCACGCCCGAGCAGGGGCACGGGTAGGTCTCGGGTCCCCACGTGACCCCGTTGTCGCTCGAGACACGCAGCAGCATGGGGATCGGCGGGCAGTTCTTGCAGGCCTTCGGCCGGTTGAACCCGTTGTACATCGCGTAGACCCACGGACCGGTCGGGTCGGCGGCGATGGAGGGCTCCCACGTGTCCTCCGCGCCGAGCTTGATCTCATCGGCCCACCCGGGCGCGGCGAGCGCGCTCACGTCCGTGGGCGCGATGGGCTTCATCGCGCCCTTCGCCATCGGGGCGTCGCCGCGGAAGGCATGCTCGAGGGCCTTGTCCTCGCGCACGAACGGCCGGTGTGTGGGGGCGCTCGCGAACGCCACAGCGGCGACGAGGACGACGAGCGACGCGGCGCTCACGACGAGGGTTCGGGACCTGCGCATGCACACCTCCGGATCGGGTTGGGTCGAGCGTACGCCCCTGCGGGGTGTCCGCTACTCGAGCCGGCGCGCCTGCTCGTCGCGCGGCACCCACGGCCGGTAGTCGGGATCCGTCCGGTTCGCGAGCCACTCGACGGCGGCCCACGTCGACTTCGATCGCGGGTAGAACCACAGCGGCACCCCAACCAGGACCACGATGCTCATCCCGATCAGCTCCGGGACCGGTGGATGGGGCACGGTGGGGACCAGCACGGCGACGAGCACGACGATCCAGACGGCGAACCCGACGGTGTAGTTCAGCACCATCGCGCCGAGGAACCCGCCCTCCTCCTGCTCGAACCGGAGCGAGCACCGCGGGCAGAGCGGCTTCAAGGTGAACCACCCGTCGAAGATCCGTGGCTCGGCGCATCGGGGGCAGCGCTTCCGCAGCCCACGGCCGAGGGCCCGCAGGGGACCGACCTCAGCAGTCGCGAGGTCCCCGGGACCTGCCGGCGCCGGGTCGAGCGATCGGAACGGGTCGCGCGTGGCGCGCCTCCTCAGTCCACCTCGAGGATCGTGTAGGACTTCACGTCGTCTCCCGGATCCGCCACGTGCCCGCCGTGCCCTTCGGCGTGACGAGCGCGTCGCCGGGTCCGATCGGGTGGACGGTGCCGTCGTCGGCGACGATGTCCGCGTCGCCCGCGAGGATCACGGCGATCTCGTGGTAGGGGCGGACGAACGACCACGTGTCGGGCTCGCGTCGCCAGAGCCCGGTCGTGAGTCGGCCGGGCCCCGCGGCGAATACCTCCTGCTCGGCGCCCGCCGACCCGACCTCGCCGGGTGGGTCGACGAGCGGCGCCACCCCTGCTGCTCGCCGCTGCGGATCACGCGGATCTGCCCGTCCATGCGTCCCCTTCCGCCGACTCGATACGGCCGTCCGGCCGATATCCAGGCTACGACCGACGGGGGGGTTCCCAGGTCGGGGTCCGGGTGTACCATCGCCGGACCATGGCGAGGCGAGCCACCCGGACACCGCTCACCCACTCGAAGCGGTCCCAGCTGAACGTGATCGACTACACGCTGGCCAAGCGCGCCCTGCTGCGGAACGCCCAGGACGGGCTCCAGTCCTACAACGACCTGTGCGACGCCCACCCGGAATTGATCCGCGCCGCGCGCAACGTCGGCGAGCCGACCCGCCTCGACTGCCCCGTCTGCGGCCGCGACAAGCTCGTCCTGCTCGCCTACGTCTACGGCGACGGCCTGAAGCACGAGAACGGCCGGCTGTGGTCCCTCGACGGTGGACTGCGCGTCGCGGCGGCCAACCCGGGCGCGTGCTGCTACGTCGTGGAGGTGTGCCGGTCGTGCCAGTGGAACCACCTGCGTGAGGCCTTCACGGCCCGACGCGCCGCCACCGGCTGAACGTGACCCGCCGGGAACTCCACCGAACCGCAACACCGCAGGTCAGCGCCGTCGCCGGCGTTCGTTAGCATCGTTGCAGCGTGAGCACCCGCTCGAAAGGTCCCACGGACGGCTACGTCCCTCGCCATGCGCCCGCACGTCCCCGTGCCCGAGGCGCATCGAAGGGCAACGGCCCGTCGCGCCCGGCCGCCCGACCCGGGAAGCGCAAGTCGTTCCTGCGCCGGCGGTGGTGGGTCATCGCGCTCGCGGTCCCGTTCCTGCTCGCGCTGATGATCGGCGGCGGGGTCTGGCTGGCGTACGCGCGGATCGAGCTGCCCGACACGTTGCCACCGATCCAGACCACGCACCTGTACGACCGCGAGGGACGGCCGCTCGCCGCGCTCCACGGCGCCGTCGACCGCACCCTGGTGCCGCTCGCGGAGATGTCGCCGCACCTCAAGGACGCCGTCATCGCCACCGAGGACCACGAGTTCTACGAGCACACCGGCGTCGACCTGCGCGGCGTCGTCCGGGCCACGTGGACCAACCTGCGGGGCACCGACAACGAGGTCCAGGGCGCATCCACGATCACCCAGCAGCTCGTGAAGAACGTCTACGCGGGTGAGTACCAGACCGACCCGGAGACCGGGTTGCAGGAGTACGTGCTGCCCGAGCGGAGCGTCACGAACAAGGTCCGCGAGATGCTCCTGGCGATGAAGCTCGAGCAGGAGTTCGGCAAGGACAAGATCCTCCAGCACTACCTCAACA